>JAZKHN010000406.1:9317-27291 GCA_040385325.1 Pseudomonadota bacterium | reverse complement strand
GCCTTGCTGGCGGTTGGCAACCGGCTGGGGCGCTCTTCGCCGTAGCTGTGCTCAGGTCTTGAGGCTGTGCTGCAGAAAAAACGCCAGCATGGCAGCCGAGGCGGAGGGACCGTCCGGGTCTGTGTACGAGCCTGCGGAGTCACCACCCGACCACGCATGTGGGCCGGCGTCGATGCGCCAGTGTTCTACATAGGACGGCCCATCGGCGACGCGGTACACCGTTTTCTCGGTGCTGGTCTCCTGCGTGTCCGCGCCGACCTTGCTGCGGCTTTTGACCAGCGGCAGGCCTGAGGCCTTCAATGCCGCGAGTGCTGCATCGCTGATGTGGTCGCCGTTGTCGGGGTGCACGGTCTTGTCGCCGCTCCCGTGAAAAACAATCGTGGGCATGGGCGCTGTGGCCAGGCCCTTGGCGCCGCGGCGCATGGCACCGAAGGCGGACATCAAATCCTGTGCGGCGCCCGAGGGCAGGCCTGAGTGCACGCCGACGGCGGCAAAGATGTGCGGGTACAGGCCGGCGACCACGGCCGCCATCGCACCGCCTGCCGACAGGCCTGCAATATAGACCCGGGCCGGGTCGGCACGCTGGCCGTTGTAGTCATGGGCGAGCACCTGCTGGGTCAGCGCGGCAATCATGCCGGGCTCGCCCTCATCAAGCTGCTGGTGGCCGGGTTCAAACCAGTTCCAGCAACGCTGGGCGTTTGATTTGGAGATCTGCTCGGGGTAAAGCACCATGCAGCCGTGCTCTTCGGCCAGCGCGTTCATGGCGGTGCCGCGGGCGAAGTCCTGTGCATCCTGCTTGCAGCCGTGCAGCAGCACGACCAGTGGCATGGCCGCCTGGGCTGATGCATCGCCGCCTGCCGGCAAGGCGGGTATGTAGAGGCGGTAGGGGTAACGCTCGCCGCTAAAAACGAACACCCGTTCTGCGAAAGCAGCCTTGCGTGGGCGGGGCGTCACCGGGGCTTGTGTTTCTGTGACTGGCTCGTCGATAACCATGACGTCCTCAACATCTTCAACGATGGCGGGGCTGGGCTTGGCCGGCCTGGAGCTGGGTCGGCGCGCCCTGACGGGCACAGGCCTGAACAGCGGGCTGAAGTCAGGGCCGGACACAGGGTTGAGCAGGGTGCGCTGGATCAGCCGGGTGGCGTCCATCAGGCTGCTCACGCCCGCGGCGCGGCTGGCCTTCAAAAAAAGCTGGCTGAGTGTCTTTGGCCTGCGCATGGATTACCCCTTTTCTATGCAACCTAAGAAAATGGTGCACTGCAGCAAAGAATACGCTTTTTTTAATTCCTGTGTGTAGGCGGGAGGCGCGCGGTGCGGGGGTTGTCAGCTTTTGGACAAGCTTTACTCACGTTAAAGCGCAGTTAAATTGCGCAGGCCCGGAAGAAGGGATTGCCGGGACACTGCCGGCAGCAGTAAAGGGGGCTGTCAGGGGATGCGAAGGGCCAGAAAGACCCGCCAGACTTACATGTCTTGTGATTTGAGCGTTTCGCGCAGCATCTCCGCCTTGCTGGCGTCAAACTGCCCTTCAACCCTTGCCAGCACATCGCCGCTGCGGTTGACCACCACGGCATAGAACTGGTCAGTGCCGTTAAGCCCTGCCGAGCGCACGAAATCGGCGCGATCTGCAAAAACAGGCACCAGCCTGGCGCGGTCGCCCGGGCTGGAATAGCGTTGAAGAAGTTTGGTTTCGGCTTCGCTGCGGCCGGTTGCGGTGCCAGGGTCTTTCAGTACAGGCATGCGCATCCACGCAATGCTGCTGTCGTTGTTCAGGTTGAGGCCGTGTATCCAGCTGTCGGCCATCACGCGCTGGTTGCGCTCGAAAGTAATGAGGGCGAGCGTCCTGTCAGAGGGCAAATCGGTTGAAAGCGATAGCGGCTTGTGCGCCAGGGCATGTGACATCATTTCGGGCAATCGGCCCATCACGCTGGATTCACTGGGCGACGCAACTGCAAGACCCAATGCCAGTGCGGTTGCCGCGAGCCAGGCTGAAACATAGGCCAGGGGACTTTTTTTGTCGATCTTCATGGTGCTCTCCCGTGTGTAGAACCCGCCAGATGTCTGTACCTGCATGTTCCACACTTTCTCATGCAAGATGCATGCAAGATACTCCCTGATGCTGCAGCCCTGCAATTTAAAAATTGGAACATTTCGTTAAATACTGTGTGGTAATTCGGCAGGCCCACTGACCAGAAAATGGGCGAACCACCTGCTTTCAGACTTAAGGGCCGTTTTCTGCCTTGTAATGGCTAGAATGTTCCCATGCCCGTCAAATCCCGTCTGTCAGCCAAATCCCCGATTTCCAGCCCCGCACCCAAAACAGAGCCGGTGGGGCCTGTAAAAGTTTCGTTCAAGGCGCAAATGCTGGTGGCTCGCGAAGACGCCATCGTGCTGGCCGTGAACCGCCTGCTGGCTGAAAAAGGCTTTGACCTGATGACGGTGGACGAAGTCGCCGCCGAAGTCGGCATTGCCAAAGCCAGCCTGTACAAACATTTTTCAAGCAAGGAAGACCTGGCCGCTGCGGCGATGGTGCGCATATTGCGCCTTGCCCAGGAGTTCCTGGCGACCTTGCCGCCCCATGCAAAGCCATTGGACCAGCTTGAAGCCGTCGCGCGCTGGATGCTGGAAGTACAGCTGGCGGGCCAGATGCCTATTTTGCCGAGCCAGAATTCCAGCCTGCGTGCGAATCTGATGGACAACAAGGCTTACCTTGACGGCCTGATGGCAGTCAGCGACCACATCGGTGGCTGGATAGAAGCGGCGCAGGCAGATGGTTCACTGAACCCGCAAATCCCACCGCTGGTGGTGCTCTACACCCTGTATGCAAGAGCCTGTGACCCGGTCCCTGGTTTTCTGAAAGCCGGCGGCACGCACAGCGATGCAGAAATTGTTGATCTGGTCATGGCGACCTGCTTTAACGGGCTTAAATCGGCAAGCTAGACAGTGACACAAAAGCCGGGCTTGAAGGCGTCCTGCTCACCCTTGCCTGCATAACCCAGCGGGTTGGCGACCACGCGGCAACCCTGGGACACATAGTCAATGGCGCAATGCAGGTGGCCATGCATCCACACATCGGCGAGCGGCAAAAGCCCATCCAGTGAATTGCAAAAACCTGCCGTGCCGGGCACCAGTCCGTAGCGCGGATCAGCGCTCAGCAGGCTGGGCGCAAAGTGGGTGATGACCACGGTCTTGCCATCAAACGGAAGTGCCAGTGCCTCTTTCAGCCAGGCCTGGCTCTTCAGGCTTTCTTCACGCATCGCTTCGGCCAGCATGGGCTCGCCACCACGCAGCGTGTGGTATTTCTTCAGGTAGAAGTTGGCCGCGCGGAAGGCTTTCTGGCGTTCCTTGAGTTGCGCGCCGAGCGTCACCTCACCACTCGTGGCGGGCTGCGTGGCCAGCGCATCAAAATCTGTCCAGAGTACGCAGGCGATAAAGCGTACGCCGCTCCAGACCACGCTCTCTCGCTCCATCCAGGTGATGCCCAGGCGCGTGCAGGCGTCGCGCAGGCGCTCATGCGTGGCGTCGAAATCAAGCCCGTCGTATTCATGGTTGCCCGGAATATAAAAAACAGGCACTGGCCAGTCTGCCCCGCCCTGCGCGGCGGGTAGCGGCGAAAACCGCGCCAGGCCAAAGTCGGCAATACCAAGCTCTTCGAGAAGCGAGCCCTCCTGGTAAGAGCCGATATCGCCCGCCAGTACCAGGAGGTCGGCGTTGGGCGCGGGCGCTACCCTGAAGTGCGGGTGGGATTCAAGATGCAGGTCGGAGATGAGCTGGATATTCACCCTGCAATTGTCATGTAAAGACCCGGCATGTCGGCCAGCGTGGGGTTCAAACAATTTCCCGCCGGGCCGCCCCAGGGGAAATTAGCCCCCGAGGGGCTGGAGCTTGCGCAAGGCTTCGAGAGCTGCACGAAGCGCGCGCGCGTGGGGGCCCTACCCAACCAGGGGCGCGAACAGCCGGACGTCAAACGTCGCGCCCTTTCCGGGTTCGCTGCTGACTGCAATCGTTCCGCGGTGCAGGTCCACACATTCCTTGACGATGTGCAGGCCTATGCCCGTGCCGGCGATATTGCCGACATTGGTGCCCCGGTGAAAGCTGCCGAACAGGTGCGGCAGGTCGGCCTCGGGTATGCCTATGCCCCGGTCGCTGATGCGCAGATGCAGGTAGTCGCCGACACCCGAGACTTCAAACGTGACCGGTGTGTCAGGGTCTGAGTATTTCAGCGCGTTGCCCAGCAGGTTGACCACCACATGCCGCAGCAGTTGCTGGTCGGCGGCGCGCGGTGCGTCAAGGCCGTCGCAGGTGAGTGACACCCGTTCGCCCTGCCGGTTACCGAGCTCGAACTCGGCCATCATCCTTACCAGCCATTCGGGCACGGCCAGCGGCTTCGCATCAAACTTGAAGGTGCCGAGCTCAAGCCGGCTGGTCAGAAGCACCTGCTCGACCATGCCGGTCATGCGGGCCACAGCCGTCTTGATCTGGCCCAGCAGTTCGCGGCGCTCTTCTGCCGGAAAGCTCGGTCCGTAGGCATCGAGCAGTTCGACCGACGACAGAATCGCGGCAAGTGGCGTGCGGAATTCATGCGATGCGACAGCCACAAAACGCGACTTGAGTTCGGACAGCTCGCGCTCATGCGCCAGCGCCTTGAGCATGTCCTGCTCGGCCTTGTGTTTGGTGGTCACGTCGGTCAGGAAATTCAGCGTGGCGGGCTGGCCTTCCCACTCGAAGGCGACGCCGCTGATCTCCAGCCAGCGTATGGAGCCATCCTTGTGCTGCACCCGGAACTGGTAGTGGTTCTCCACCTCCTCGCCGCGTACGCGCCGCTGGTGCGCATCCAGCACCTGCGCACGGTCGTCAGGGTGGATGAATTCGATGAAGGGCCGTGACTGTGCGGTTTCCTGATCAACGCCGGTAAAGGTCAGCGACTTGGGGTTGGCATAAAGAATCCGGCCTGCGGCTGTGACCAGCAGGCCTTCACTGACGTTTTCAACGACGGCGCGGTACTTGGCCTCGGAGTCCTGGCGCTTGTCGATTTCAACACGCAGCTGTTTGGAGGTGTCGACCTGCCAGGTGATGTTGGTGGCCAGGTGAATGATGCGCAGCAACTCACCTGACGGCCCATGCATGGGCAGTGCGCGCTGGCTCAGGCGTGCGAGTTCACCGCTGGGGCGCCTGACGCGGTATTCCTCGGTTCGTGCGGTGGAACTGGTTTGAAGTTTGAGGACGCGCTCGCGCTCGCCCATGTCGACATACTGCAGCCACATCCACGGCGCATCAGCCAGCGCTTCGGCAGAAAGGCCCCAGAACTTCTCAAACGCAGGGTTGGTGTAGCTGATGCGCCCTGCCTTGGGGTCCCATGACCACAACATCACGTCGATGTTGGCGGCAATCTGGCGCAGCAGCGCTTCACCCGGCAGGGCGCTGGCGGGGGGTTTGACCTGGCTGCTGGAAGAAGGCGTGGACATGAGAGGAGCATAGCGGCTTGGCCAGTCGCCGTGCTGACGCCGCGCGCAGACAAGGCAGGCGCAAAAGGAGCGCTTATGCGCCGTCATCTTGGTGGCCATGCGGGTTTGGCATGAATCCCGGGCAGACAGGGGCTTGCAACCCTAGGGAAAACCCTTATTCTTGGTTTATTGCAACTTTGCACCGTCAGTCCGGTGCTTTTGATATGAACAGCCTTCTTGCCCAAATCGTTCGTTTAACGCCTTTTGCCCCCGTGGAAGGCACTGTCGATGCCGACGGCGTTGCCCAAAACCTGCTGGAGAGCGCAGAAGCCCGTGCCGGCCGCAACCCCCAGCAGGCGCGTGAACTGCGCCGTGCGGCGTTTGCCTACCTCAGCGTTGTTCGCTGAGGGTTGATCCTCACATCTTGACGCCGGCCCCCTTCACTGTGGGCGCCAGGGCGGCAACCTGTTCTTTGACAAAGCCGGTGAATGCCGCCGGGCTCATGGGGCTGGTGGTGATGCCCAGGTCCAGCATTTTCTTTTTGATCTCCGGCGACGCCAGGATTTCATTGCAGGCTGCATTGAGCCTCGCTATCACATCGGCAGGCATTTTGGCCGGGCCGCTCAGGCCGAAAAAATTGTCCAGCACGAGCTTGCGGTAGCCAAACTCGACCACGCTCGGCACATCAGGCACCAGCGGTGACCGGGTGGCCGACGTCACTGCCAGCGGCACCAGCTGACCACTCTTGAAATACGGCACATAAGCTGTCAGCACGTCGATGCCTATGGGCACCACGCCTGCGATCAGGTCGGTGGTCATGGGGGCGCCGCCGCGATACGGAATGTGCTGCAGGTTGACGCCCATGTTCTTTTTCATCAGCTCACCGTAAATGTGGCCGATGGATGCGGGGCCGCCCGAACCAAAGTCGAGCCGGCCGGCCTTGCGCGCCTGGGCCTCCACATCCGTGATGGTCTTGATGGGTACACCCGGGTTGGCCATGACCACGCAGGGCGCATTGCCGATCAGGGCGATGTGAGTGAAACCCTCAACCGGGTCATAGGGCTGCTTTTCCAGCGCGAAAGGGCCTATGGAAATGGGTGTCGAATTGCTCAGCATCAGCGTGTAGCCGTCGGCAGGCGCCTGCGTGACGACCAGCCCACCCACACTGCCGCCCGCACCGGGCCGGTTGTCAACCACGACAGCCTGGCCGAGTTTTTTGCCGAGTTGCTCGGCCATGACACGGGCCACGATGTCGCTGGCGCCGCCGGCCGGAAAGGTCACGACCAGCTTGATGGGTTTGTCTGGCCAGGCTGCGAATGCCGGCAGGGCCACGCTGGCGGCGGCGGCGCTGAGTGCCTTGAGGGCGGTGCGGCGGGGAAGGTGGCTTGAAAAGGCGGGTCTGAAGGGTTGGGGCATGGCGGGCTTTCAACAGATTGTGTGCAAAACTGTATGCAAAATCCGTGCCCCGCAACAGGGATTGCCAGGCCCAAACGGACACTCAGACCGCGAAAGCCTTCTCCGCCGCCCGGCTGACGGCCTGCCTCAGCCACATGTGCGCACTCAGCTGTTCGGATCGCCTGTGCCAGACGGCATCTACATGGACGGGCGCCACATCAAAGGGCAGGGGCCGGAGCACCAGCTGGTCTGCGATGCCGGTCACCCGTACAAAGTGCCTGGGCAGCACCGTCAGCAGGTTGGAATTGGCAACGACCCGCCCGGCCGTAAAAAACTGGTTCACCGTCAAAACGACCTGGCGCTTGCGGCCCAGCGAGGCCAGTGACTCGTCGATGAACCCGAACGGACGTCCCGAGAAACTGACCAGCATGTGGCGCGCTGCACAGAAGCGGTTCAGCGTGAGGGGGCCGCTCGCCATCGGGTGGTCGGTGCGCATCACGCACACGTATTCGCCGTCATACAGGCGCGAATGCGAAAAAGCCACAGGTTCGCCGGCCTGGGCGCGCGCGGTCAGGTCGGCCAGCACGGGAGGAAAGTACCCGACGGCAAGGTCGGCAGACTCTTCGTCCAGCAGGCGGCGCGGGTCACGTGTGGTCAGGGGAACCACGCGTATGGAAACGCCTGGCGCTTCGTTCTCAAGAATGTCGACCAGCCCGGGAATCAGCTCTGCGGCAGTTGCATCGGCCATGGCCAGCACAAAGGTTGATGTCGCATCCGCCGCCACAAACTCGTTGGGCACGAGTGACTCCTGCAGCCTCTGCAGGGCCTCGCGCACCGAGGGCCAGATGGCCAGCGCACGCGGTGTGGGTGCCACGCCCTGACCGCTGCGCTGTACAAGTTCGTCACCCAGCGTCTCGCGCAGACGTCGGAGCGCATTGCTGACGGCTGGCTGGGTGAGGGACAGGTTACGGGCAGCCCGCGTGAGGCTTCGCTCGGCCATCACCTCATCAAATACGCGCAGCAAGTTGAGGTCAAGGGTTCGGAAATTGGGCGGTTTCATGAGGTTTATGTGGCGGGTTCGAATAAAACCAGGCCAGTTGGAGGCCTAAAACGGATATGAAAGGTAATTAATCACCATTGTGAATGAAGTACATCATAAAGATAAAGTTGAACAACATTAGTGGTAACCCTAAGATACATGCACCAGACGATATTGTTTCAACTGGTACAGCTAACAAGGGGAACCATCATGACCAGCTTCGTCCATCTCGATTATTCAAATCAGCACCCAGGCGTCGCACGTGTTGAGTCGGCCATAGAGGCCGCGCAACAGCTGCGTCATGGGTTTTCCGGCACGCGTGGCCTTGCCACCCTGCTGCTTTCAGCTGTAGCCGCCGCCGTCATGGTCGTGGCTTACCAGGTGATGGACAGCGTCGCCGAAGGCCATCTCATGGTGATCTGGGTTGCAATGTGGGCGGTCGCTTTTGCCGTCCTGGCGTCTTTTGCAGGCGCTGCCCGTAACCTCGCAGTCCGCATCGGTGCGGGCCTTGACGCCTGGTCGCGCAGCATGGCTGCTGCGCGTGCTGACGCTCGCATGTGGTCTGTTGCCCAGTCCGACCCACGCGTCATGGCTGACCTGCGTATTGCAGTTACCCGCGAGGAAGGCGAAGCTTCTCCAGCACCGGCTGCCAAGGTGGCCCGTAGCTTCAAGGCGGGCAGTTCGGTACTTCGCGCCTACCAGCGCAACTACATCTGATGCGCCTCTTTGCGGCGATGTAATCGCCGCATAAAAAAAGCCACCTCGCGAGGTGGCTTTTTTGTTTGTCGTTAACCGCCTCAGGCCGCCAGGCGCTTCTCGATGGCCGCCTTGGTGTCCGTGAGTTCTTTGGGCAGGTGGTGTGCCAGTTGCTGGAACAACTCGGTGTGCAGTTCCAGTTCCTTGAGCCAGGCGGCCTTGTCAATACTGGTAACAGTCTTGAACTGCTCGGCGCTGAAGTCCAGGCCGGTCCAGTTGAGCTCTTCATACGAAGGGCTGACGCCGAACACATTCTCCGAGCCTTTGGCGCTGCCTTCGAGGCGGTCAATCATCCACTTAAGCACTCGCATGTTCTCGCCATAGCCGGGCCAGACGAACTTGCCGTCTTCGCCCTTTCGGAACCAGTTCGTCGTATAAATCTTCGGCAGCTTTGCGCCAGATGCTGCGAGCTTCTCGCCCATGGTCAACCAGTGCTGGAAGTAGTCGCTCATGTTGTAGCCGGTGAAAGGCAGCATGGCGAACGGGTCACGGCGCACCACACCGGCCTGGCCGGTGGCGGCTGCGGTGGTTTCGCTGCCCATGGTCGCAGCCATGTAAACGCCTTCAACCCAGTTGCGCGCTTCGGTCACCAGCGGCACTGTGGTCGAGCGGCGGCCGCCGAAGATGAAGGCGTCAATCACCACGCCTTTGGGGTCATCCCATGCGTCATCAAGAGCCGGGTTGTTGATGGCGGCAACGGTGAAGCGTGCATTCGGATGTGCGGCCTTGGCGCCGGTTTCTTTGGCAATCTGGGGTGTCCAGTCCTTGCCCTGCCAGTCGATCAGGTGCGATGGCACGGGGCCGTCTTTTTCCATGCCTTCCCACCAGACATCGCCATCATCGGTCAGGCCGACGTTCGTGAAGATCACGTTCTTGTCGAGGCTGGCCATGCAGTTCGGGTTGGTGTGGAAGTTGGTACCCGGTGCGACGCCGAAGTAACCGGCTTCGGGGTTGATGGCGCGCAGCGAGCCGTCGGCTTGCGGCTTGATCCAGGCGATGTCGTCGCCAATGGTGGTGACCTTCCAGCCGTCAAAACCGGCCGGCGGCACCAGCATCGAGAAGTTGGTCTTGCCGCAAGCAGACGGGAAAGCCGCTGCTACGTGGTATTTCTGGCCCTTGGGGTTGGTCACGCCCAGGATCAGCATGTGCTCGGCGAGCCAGCCCTCGTCGCGGCCCATGTTGGAGGCAATGCGCAGCGCAAAGCACTTCTTGCCCAGCAGCGCATTGCCACCGTAGCCGGAGCCGAAAGACCAGATTTCGCGGGTCTCTGGGTAATGCACGATGTATTTGGTCTTGTTGCAAGGCCATTTCACGTCTTTTTCGCC
Organism: Pseudomonadota bacterium; assembly: GCA_040385325.1. GTDB lineage: Bacteria > Pseudomonadota > Gammaproteobacteria > Burkholderiales > Burkholderiaceae_C > Polaromonas. The sequence goes on along the minus strand of JAZKHN010000406.1, from coordinate 17,335 downwards.
TGCAGCCAGGGGGGCACCCACGGTGTGCACGCAGGGCACAAATTCGCCTTCCACACCCAGCACTTCGAATACGGCTTTGCCCATGCGGGTCATGATCTTCATGTTGACGGCCACATACGGGCTGTCGGACAGTTCAATGCCGATGTGTGCAATCGGCGAGCCCAGCGGACCCATGCTGAACGGCACAACATACATGGTGCGGCCCTGCATGCAGCCGTCGAACAGCGGTGCAAGCGTGGCGCGCATTTCGGCAGGAGCCATCCAGTTGTTGGTCGGGCCGGCGTCTTCCTTGTTGGCCGAGCAGATATAAGTGCGGTCTTCAACACGCGCCACATCGGTGGGGTCGCTGCAGGCCAGAAAGCTGTTGGGACGTTTGGTTTCGTTGAGCTTTTTGAAGGTGCCGGCGTCCACCAGTTGCTGGCACAGGCGCTGGTATTCGGCGTCGCTGCCGTCACACCAGTAGACGTTGTCAGGCTTGCACAGGGCGACCATGTCGGCCACCCAGGCGATCAGTTTCGCATTCTTCACATAGGCCGGTGTATTGAGGTTGAGACCTTGCATCGCGGGGTGGTTCATCGACATCTCCAAAGTTATAAAAGGCGCAATTTCGGCAAACGTCGGTGGCAGGGCCCACAGGCTGCAGGCTGTGCTGCGACGTTTATCGAAATGGCGCTGTGCATCGGGCCAGGCCAACGTCGCGAAGCCTGAAAGATCACACCATCTGAAAATCGCTGAAGGTGCAATGCAGGGCTAAAAAAGTCAGCTTTTAACGGCTGCTTTTTGGCGTCCTCGCACCAGTCAGGAGAGTCATTTTAAGAACTTGGCGCCTGCGCGTATGACCATTTCGGGTAAAAGTTATGCAAACCGTGCATGACTTTATGCGCTGTTTTTCACGCGATCGCGCATCCTCAAATCATGGGGAAACAGAAGGATTCGTCCCGAGCAGAACAGCTCCCCGCCATTGCTGGTGCGGTTGAACCTGTCAAAAGGCGGGCTGGAGGCCGGTGTGAGGCTTGTTACTGCCGTACGAATGCGGCGACGGTGCCTGCAGAGTTGGGCTTGGACGTGTTCAGCTGGGTATTGGTCACTTTGATGGCGGCGGCGTAGCCCTGCATGTTTTCCCCGACAAATTTGCCGTTGATGGCGGCGGCGGTGGTGCCTGTGCAACCCGAACAGGTCACGTTGGCAAGGCTGCTGTTGTTGCCGCCTATGCTCCAGGTATTGCTGGCAGCAATGGAATAAGTTGTTGCTGTGGCCTGCTGGGCATTGGTACCAAAGCTCATGGTCATGGCCGTCATGTTCTGGATCTGCCCCGTGGCGTAATTCATCAGCAGGTTGCTGCCTGTGAAGGTGCCCACGCGGCCATAGTTGTCCGTGGGGGCTGTGCCGCCGACAAAGTTGTACTGGGCCATGCCCGATGTGGGCAGCGTGATGGTGGGCGAATCCCCCCAGATGTGGTGCGACCCGACGCCGTTGACAGAGCCCGCATTGGGCGCCTCGTACATCCAGTACGCCCCTGCGGCAGCGCTGCTGCCGACCGGTCTGATGGGTGCAAACGCTGCTGCCAGGGTTTGGGCGTTGATGAAAAATGAACCGCGGACTTCACTGACCTCGGTTCTGAGGTCTGCAATCGAGAAGTTCCTGAAACTGATTCTGGTCTGGTCAGTACCCCCTGGTGGGTAGAAGCCTTCAAAATCCAGCACTGTGATGCGGCCATTGCTTTTGGTGTTGACCACTGTTGCGGGCAGGTCGCTGGAGGCGACCGTGGTCAGTGGCGCGATGAGATCCACGGACGGCGAGCTTTGCTGGACCAATTGTGGCGATGTTGACACCTTGGCACCCGAGCTGGTGCTGGCGCCGCTGCTGGCCGAGCCTTCTCCGTTGCTGCTGGCGGCAGCGGTGCTTCTTCCGCGCGCCGCTGCCACCCTGTCGTTGAGGATGGCTGGCGGGGCCAGCAGCCTGATGGGCGGGCTGCTGGCAGAGGGCACGTGGAAGGAGTCCTGCTGGCTGAACTCCTGGGTGCCCGCGCTGTTCGACACGGTGATGCGGCCATCGGTCACACCGCCGAAGGTGCCGTTGCTTTCCATGGTGCCGTCAGGCCGGGCGCAGTCGTTGTTGCATGACACCACGCTGAAATGCGTGCCGCGTATGCCAATGGTCGAGGTGGCAGTGCGCACGGCGTAGTTGCTCTGGTTGGCCTTGCCGATAAGGCCGGTGATGGTGCGCATTCCGCCCTTGAGCAAACCCATCAGTGACTGGTCGGTACCGGCCTGGCCCTCAAACCGGTAATTTTCTATTTTGAACTGGCTGTTGGCACGCAGTGCCACCACCGATTCGTCCGTGAAACGAACCTGCAGCATGCTTTTGTCGCCCACCGCCAGCGTGTCGCCACTCTCGACCAGGGTACCGTTTTGCAGCGGCATCTGCTGGCCTGCGCGTTCAAGCGTTGCGTTGCCGGCGACGGCAAGCACTTTGCCAGCCGGAACCGCCCAGGCCGGAAGGCCCGACCACAAAATCAGGATGGCGCTGGCGATAGCGCTTTTTTTAACCTTGGTCATGCTGCTTCCCCGGTGTGTGCTGCGGTTGATTACCTGAACTCATAGCGAAGCTTGAGGGCAAGCTGGTCGCGGTGGTAGCTGAAAAATCCGATGCTCGACTGCTGCGCGATGCGCTGGTATTCGCTGCGCAGCAGCCAGCTGCGATTGATGGCATAGCTGGCGGAAAGATCAAGCGCCAGGAAGTCATCGCGCCGCGGCGGCAGGCCGGTCGCGTAGTCACGTTCATAGCGGCTGTTCTGGTAGCTCAGGCCGCCGCCCAGTGTCCATTTGGCAATCGGCTGTATGGTGGCGCTGGTCCTGATGCCCCACAGTGCACGCGAGAGATCGGGCCTGCCCTTGCGGTTTTTTTCCTCACCCAGGTTCAGGCCGAGTGTGAGTTCAGGGCTCCATGCGTGCGAGAGGTTGCGCGTCCAGAAGCCGGTGATGTTGGACAGCCTGCTGTCCCGCACATCCGCACCGGACGACACTTTCAGGGTTTTGTTGATGTCCAGGAAAGTGTCGATGTTTTTATAGGCCTGGTCTGACCATTGCGCAGAGAGGCCGTAGCGGTTGAACTGGTCACTCTGGTATTGCCACTCCCCGACCATGGTGGTCAGGTTCAGGTAGGGCTGGGTGCCCAAGGCGAGATGCGTGAAGTCAAGGCCCATACGGTAGAGGCTGCGGCCCTGCAGCACGGAGACGCCGCCTTGCAGCGACAGCAGTGACTGATTGAACACATCGCTGTTGCCGTGCCGGTGAATACGCCCCGATACCTGGCTGCCGCCGTACAGTGCCAAGCCCGGTGCCACCGGATAGACGCCCTGTATGCCTGCAGCTACCGTGCTGAAAAGGTCTGACCGTCGCTCGGACGACTGGCCGGGCGCAATGATCACGCCCGCCGGGAGGCCGGCCACCTGCCCGCTGGCGATGCCGCTGTTGATGTTGCTGTCATGGCCCCCGCCGATTTCCACAAAGGCCGATGAGGTGGGTTTGTATCGGGATTCCCTGGCGCGTATGGCGTCAAGAAACAGGTTGATATTGGTCAGCTCGCCGCCGGAGGCACTCGGGGCGAGTGCAGAAAACTCTTCGCGCGCGCGGGTGTCCTCGCCAAGGATGAAATAACCCCGGGCCAGCTGGAACAATGCCGACCGGTTGTCCGGAAACTGCAGCAGGTAGCGCTCAAGTGCCAGAACGCCTTCACCGGGCACGCCTGCATTCAGGGCGGCAATGCCGAAGTAAAAGTCAAAAAGGGGTGTGCCCAGCGAGTCCGGTGATGCCTTGCCCGCGGCATAGGCTTCGCGGTCCTTGCCCTGTTCGAGCAAGGCTTTGACATCGTCGGCAGGCGCTGCGGATGCGTTGAACCCGGCAAGGCAAATCGTTGCCGCGATCGCCGGTACACGTGCGCTGATAACGAAAGCAGTTGTTGTTATGCCCTGCCCCATGCGGTCCCTTTTTTGTAAAGGGTAGCACGGTGCTTTACGCGAATGCTACAAAATCAGAAGCAGCGGAGGGAGGTGGTATGCGGCGATGTTGCGTTAGTGCTGCAGTTATGCGTAAAAAGCCCCGGTTTGGGGCGTTTTGAGCTGCCTGGCCCGGTTCAGGCCAGGTAGACGGCAATGAATGCCAGCAGGAACATCAGCACGCCGCCCGCCAGTGGCAGGATGACGGGCGCCGCATGTGCAATGCCTTCAACGATGTCCTGCTCCTGCGCCGGTGTCGGGCTGGTATGGGTGGCATTGGTGGTGTGCTCTGGTGCGTTGGATGTCATGGGAATTCCTGAACTGAAACTGGGGTCTGCCGGGGATTTTACATTCCCCAACATTGAGGGGGCAATGCCGGGCTTCCCGTGGCCGCGGCACCTGTTTAGACTGCAGGCATGAACATCCCTACAAGACATACAACCCCTGCGCTCCTTCTGGCTGGCGCGCTGATTCTGTCAGGCTGTGCCGCCACGGGGCCCAACAGTCCTTCCGCAAGGCCGGTGCTGTATCCCAATGCCACGCTCAACCGTGTTGGCCCTGCGCAGGGCCAGGCGGAAGTTGATGCCTGCATCTCGCGTGCCATGGCGGCGGGGTTGACGGCCGACGAGAAAAACAACGCGGTTGCCCGGCGTGCAGGTGAAGGTGCTGCAACGGCCGGTGTGGCGTCTGCGGTGGGTGCATTGCTCACAGGCCGCAGCAGCGATGTATTGCGCTCAGGTGCCATAGGTGCAGCCGTCGGTGGCTCGGCTGGCGCGGTGTCCGGGGCTTTTCACAATGACAGGCCGAATGGCACGTATCGCCAGTTTGTGCAGCGCTGCCTTTCCGAGCGTGGCTTCGATGTGATCGGCTGGAACTGAGCCCCCACGCTTGTCGCTTCGCGTACTGCGCTGCCCCCCGGGGGGGGCTGGCTTTGCTTGGGGCGGCCCTGCTTGCGAAGACATCGTTTCCGTTGTGACCGACCTCAGTTTTAATGCTGCTCTGACGCTTCGAACCCTGCGGCGTTGAGTGCGGCAAGCACCTGCGCAATGTGCCCGCGTCCACGCGTCTGGATCACCATTTCAATCTCCACGTTTTGCGCCGACAGCATGGTGAACGCGCGCTGGTGATGTACCTCGTCGATATTGGCACCGGCTTCCGCGACGGTGGCGGTGATTTTTGCGAGTGAACCGGGCACGTCGCGCACGCTGACGGTGATGCGTGCCAGACGGCCTGCGCGCACCATGCCGCGTTCGATGATGGCGGCCAGCAGCAGCGGGTCGATGTTGCCGCCACATAAAACCAGTCCTACACGTTTGCCGGCGAAACGTTCGGGGTACTTGAGCAATGCGGCCAACCCGGCGGCGCCCGCGCCCTCCACCAGTGTTTTTTCAATCTCGAGCAGCATCACCATGGCCTGCTCGATGTCGCCTTCATCGACCAGCAGCATGTCGTCGACAAGGCGCGCAATGATTTCGCGCGTGATGTTGCCGGGCGTGCCGACTGCAATTCCTTCCGCGATGGAACTGGTGCCCTGTGGGTGACTGGTGCCCTTGATGGCGTTGACCATGGCGGGGAAACGCGAGGTCTGCACGCCAATGATCTCGATGCCGGGCTGCAGGGCTTTGGCCGCCGTCGCCATGCCTGCAATCAGGCCGCCACCGCCCACGGCGATGACCAGCGTGTCCAGGTCAGGCAGCACCTTCAGCATCTCCAGCGCGACTGTGCCCTGGCCCGCCACGACTGCCTTGTCATCGTAGGGGTGAACAAACACCAGGCCCTGCTTTTCGGCCAGTTCAAGCGCATGCGCGCGCGACTCGTCCAGCGTGTCGCCGTGCAGCACCACCTCGGCGCCGAAACCACGAGTGCGTTCAATCTTCACACCCGGCGTGAAGCGCGGCATGACGATCACCGCGCGTATGCCCAATCGCTGCGCATGGTAGGCCACGCCCTGCGCATGGTTGCCCGCACTCATGGCGATCACGCCGCGTTTGCGTTCGTCAGCTGAAAGTTGGGCCAGCTTGTTGCAGGCACCGCGCTCCTTGAAGGATGCCGTGTACTGCAGGTTCTCGAATTTGAGGAAGACCTGCGCGCCTGTGACTTGCGACAACGTACGTGATTCCACGCATGGGGTGTCGAGCAAATGGCCGTCCAGCCGTTTTGCAGCGCGCTTGATGTCTTCAAGAGAAAGCATGAATGTCCTTTGGGGCTGCCCGGGTTCTGCACCGTCAGGCAAAGGGTGCGCCGTTTTGCCGGATTATGTGGCCAGACAGCCCCGCTTGTGGCGTATTCCACACGGGCTTTTGAAACAAGTGTCTTCCAACATCTAACAAGCTGCGTTATGGTGAGGTGTCTGGAGGAGGTTCGGTCAGGTTCTGTACAAACTTGGAGGTTTGTTAATGAGCAAGCGTTCCGTGAGCGACCAGTCGCAATGGCTTTTGTCACCGGGTCTTAAACAGGCGCCGGTGCTGGACCTGATGTGCTCGCATTTTGTGCTGACCCTGGCCGCGCGCCAGGGCGCCAAGTTCAATGTGCGCCGCGACCTCAACAGTCTGCTGTCGCTGTCGGGCCGGCATCTTGTCTGGCCACTGCCCGCGCTGCTGCGCCTGCGCGAGTTCCTGGGCCGCCGCTGCAAGGACAACGAGTTCTGGCGTGGCCACGAAGCCCTCAGTGATGCTGAATTTCTTACACGTCACGGCACCTGGCGCGGCCCCTATGAAGAAGGCACGCTGTTTTTCTACCTCGACGAACACGCCAAGGACCAGCCCAAGGACCTGCTCTCGGTATTGAGTGCCACCGGCGAATGGCTCACGCACGCGCTGAAAAAGCAGTCCACCCTGGTCGAGAAAAACATTGATGCGCTGGCCAACCTGCTGCAGCTCAACCGCGCCGAACGCGCACTGCTGCTCTACGGCACGCTTGCGCGTTACCAGCGTGACCTGCGGTCGCTGCTGGTCGAGTTCAAGGTCAACAATGCGCCCGAAGCCTATGCCGCGATTGCCGATGTGGCCGGTGTCAAGGCGCCCGAAGTGGCCGAGGCCCTGCGCGCCGGCTCGCGGCTTGAACGCATAGGCATGGTCGAGAACCTGATCTCCGAACACAACATCACCGACCTCGCCGACCTCATGAAGGTCAGTGAAAAACTGCCACCCGTGCTGATGCGCGAGTACCGCGACCAGAACGAGCTGATGGCTGTGTTCACCCGCCCGGCAGCGCGCAGCGAGCTGGGGCTGAATGATTTTGCCTTTGTGCAGGAAGACGCCGATGTGCTGGTGTCCTTGTTGCGCAACGCGGTCGCGGGCAAGGAGCAGGGCGTCAACGTGCTGCTTTACGGCCCGCCCGGCACCGGCAAGACCGAGCTTGCCAAGGTGGTGGCGCAGGCCGCGGGCCTCGACCTGTTTGAGGTCGAATACGCCGACCGCGACGGCAATTCCCTCAGCGGGCGCGACCGCTACCGCTCGCTGCAGATCGCACAGGTCTTCCTCAAGGGCAGCACCCATTCTGCGCTGCTGTTCGATGAGGTGGAAGATGTGTTCCCGCCCATTTCCAGCGAGGCGGCGCAACTGCTGGCGCGCTCCGAGCAGATGCCTTCCCCCGTGAATGGCTCGGTCAACGGCAAGGCCTGGGTCAACCAGATTCTCGAGTCCAACACGGTGCCCACGCTCTGGGTCACCAACCGCATCGAGCAGATAGACCCGGCATTTCGCCGCCGTTTTGCCTACCATCTTGAGTTGCGTTCGCCGCCACCCGGTGCGCGTGAGGGTGTGGTGCGCAAGACGCTGGAAGGGGTACAGGTCAGCGAGGCCTTCATCGCCAAACTCACCGCGCGCAAGGGCCTGACACCAGCGCAGATACGTACTGCGGTGCGCTTTGCCCGGCTTGCCAGCGCGCCGGAAGAAAAAATGGATGCGCAGGTCGATGCTGCGGGCATGCAGGCCATTCTCGAAGGCGGACGCCCTGCGCTCATGGAAGCACTGATCGAGCGGCAGCTAAAAAATGCCGACGTCGCGCTAGGCAACAAGGA
>JAZKHN010000406.1:5328-9217 GCA_040385325.1 Pseudomonadota bacterium | reverse complement strand
GGTGAAACCGAGCAGAACATGGCCGCCATGTTCAAGGAAGCCGAGCTTGAGAAAGCCGTGCTGCTGCTCGACGAGGCCGACAGCTTTTTGCAGGACAGGCGCGGCGCGCAGCGCACCTACGAAGTGACTGAAGTCAATGAAATGCTGCAGGGCATGGAGCGCTACGCCGGCATCTTTATCTGCACCACCAACCTGCTCGAAAGCCTGGACCAGGCGGCTTTGCGGCGCTTTACTTTCAAGATCAGGTTCAAGCCCCTGACGGCCGAGCAGCGTGAAACGATGTTTGTGACCGAGGCGCTGGCGGGCGACACCGCGCTGCTGACACCAGAGTTGCGCACGCGTCTTGCGCAACTCGCGCAGATCTGCCCCGGTGACTTTGCAGCGGTCAAGCGCCAGACAGACATCCTCGCGGCTACCTTCACGGCCGATGAGTTCATGAGCCAGCTTGAAGCAGAGCACCGCATCAAGCCCGAGGTGCGCGAGGCGCGCAGCATGGGTTTCATGCACTGAACGGGCTTGCCCCGCTTGCCTTGCTGTACTTCAGGCAGGAGCTTATGACACATCTGTCTGTGCCGCGTGCTACCCACAAATAAGCACTAAGGTTATAGAAATCCATTCGTTCCCATTTGGGTGAACGCTTCCTAAACTGGCCCTCCGCTGCACGCTTCGATTTCTCGATACCGCAAGCGGTTGACTCAAGGAGCGCGAACGATGGGAACAAGGGATTTAGATACACAGCTGCTGTCAGGTGCGGCAGGTTCGGTGCGCCACGATGTGGATGTGCTGGTGATTGGCGGCGGCCCGGCAGGTGCTTGGGCGGCGATCAGTGCGGCTGCAAGCGGTGCCAAAGTGCTGCTGGCCGACAAGGGCTATTGCGGTACCTCGGGTGCTACGGCACCGTCGGGTACCGGCCTGTGGCATGTGTCGCCAGACGGTGATGCGCGTGCCAAAGCCAAGGACAGCCGCCTGGCCATGGGCGGCAATCTGGCGGAACACGCCTGGATGGACCGTGTGCTGGCGCAGACCTGGGCCAATGTCGACAAGCTGACCGAGTGGGGCTATCCCTTCCCGGTCGATGAAGACGGCCAGTTGCGCCGTACGTCGCTGCAGGGCCCGGAATACATGCGGCTGATGCGCAAGCAGGTCAAGGCCGCAGGCGCGCGCATCATCGACCACAGCCCTGCGCTTGAGCTGCTGGTTGATGAACACGGCACCGTATGTGGCGCGACCGGTGTCAACCGGCAAACCGGCGACACCTGGGTTGCACACTCTGGCGCAGTGGTCATCGCCACCGGCGGTTGCGCATTTTTGAGCCGTGCGCTGGGCTGCAATGTGCTGACGGGTGACGGGCATTTGATGGCGGCAGAAGTCGGTGCAGAGTTGTCGGGCATGGAGTTCTCCAACGCCTATGGGCTGGGCCCGGCGTTCTCGTCGGTCACCAAATCGCTGTTCTACAACTGGGCGACTTTTTATTACAGGGATGGCTCGCCGATTGAAGGCGCGGGCTCGTCGCGCGGGCGCAGCGTGATTGCCAAAACGCTGCAGACCCAGCCAGTGTTTGCCTGCCTGGACCGGGCCGACGACAGCATCAAGGCCTGGATGCGTACCGCGCAACCCAACTTCTTTGTATCGTTTGACCGCCAGGGCATCAATCCCTTCACCCAACATTTCCCGGTGACGCTGCGGCTTGAAGGCACGGTGCGCGGCACGGGCGGCCTGCATGTGGTGAGTGAGGATTGCGCCACCACCGTGCCCGGCCTGTATGCAGCCGGCGATGCCGCGACGCGTGAGCTGATATGCGGCGGCTTCACCGGCGGCGGCAGCCACAACGCGGCCTGGGCGCTGTCCTCGGGCTTCTGGGCCGGTGCCGGCGCTGCCGCATTCGGCCGCGATGCGCACGGTGGCAGCGCACGCATCGCATTGCGAACCGGCGGTGTCGCCCTGCAAGGCAAGGGCAGCCATGCGCCCGACAGCGCCGAAGTGATTCGCGCGGTGCAGGCCGAGGTGTTTCCGTATGAGCGCAACTGGTACCGGCGCGGTGATGTGCTTGAAGACTCGCTGCAGCGGCTTGATGCCTTGTGGGAGCGGCTGCGCAGCGGCGCACCGGCTGCCAACCCGCAAGAGGCCGTGCGTGCGCGTGAGGCCGCCGCCATGCTGGCGACCTCGCGCTGGATGTACCGCAGCGCGCTGCAGCGCACCGAAACCCGCGGCATGCACCGCCGCAAGGAGCACACGGCGGTGGACCCGCTGCAGCAGCACCGGCTCGTCAGCGGCGGGCTGGATGAGGTCTGGGTGCGCAGGCAGGCCGTCAACACCGCCACCCCGACGGAGGCCGCAGCATGATTGAAATTGTGAGCGCCGAAAGATGCACGGCCTGCAACATCTGCGTGACGGCCTGCCCCACCAATGTGTTTGACATGGTGCCCGGCAAACCACCCGTGATTGCGCGCCAGGACGACTGCCAGACCTGCTTCATGTGCGAGCTGTATTGCCCCGAAGACGCGCTTTATGTGGCACCAATTGCGGACCATGCCGCGCAGGTCGAGGAATACGCCGGTGGTACGCAGGCCCTGATGGGCAGCTACCGCAGCGCCATCGGCTGGGGCAAGGGCCGCACGCCGACTGCAGGCGTTGATGCGAGTTTTGAGCTGCTGCGGCGCGCGCATTGAATGGCGCCGCCAAGACCCCGATTACTTTCAACAAATACATAGACAGACCTGAACATGAGCATCCTGAAAACGAATTCACCTTCCCCCCACCGCCGCCGCCTTCTGGCCTCGGCACTGGGCGGCGCAGCTGCGCTGGCCCTGCCGGGCATTCTTCGCGCACAGACGCCTGCGCCTGCCGGCAACGTGCTGCGCCTGGGCTTCATCGGCCCCGGTAAAAAGCCATCGTCGGCCACCGGCTGGGCGCTGCAGCAGGGCAACCTGCAGCGCGAACTGGCACCGCTGGGTTTCACCGGCGTGGTCACACGCGTGTTTCCGAACGGGCCCGACCTGAACGAAGCCTTTGTGTCTGGCCACCTCGATGTCGGCATTTACGGCGACACGCCGGCCGTGGTCGCCCGTGCCCAGGGCTTTGAAGGCGGCCTGCTCGGTTTTGACAACATCGGCCTGAATGCCTGGCTGCTCACGCCGCGCGACGGCGTCAAGTCCGTGAAAGAGCTGGAAGGCAAAACCATAGGCGTGGCGCTGGGCTCCTACATGCACCGCTATGTGCTGGGCCTGCTGAAGGAAAACGGCCTGCAGAAAAAAGTGAAAGTCGTGCACATGCTGCCGCGCGATGGCGAACCAGCGCTTGAGAAAGGCGCGGTGGCGGCTTTTGCCGCGCCCATCAACACCGGGCCGACGCTCGCAGCGCGTGGTTACCCGGTGATCGACGAAGCCGCGAAACACCCCACGTTGCGCGGTACGCAGGTCATCATCACCTCGCCAAAGCTGGTGGCTACCTTGCCGGGCCTGCCCGCCGCCTGGGCGCGTGCCCGCACCCGGGCGCTGCAGGAGATCCGCAAGGACACCGAGGCCTACTACGCCTTCCACGCCGAAGCCAGCGGTTTCCCGGTGGCGGCGGTGAAAGCGTCCTTCCCCATCTCGCAGTTTCCTGACACCGCCTATCCGGCGGAAGGGGTGGCGCTGATCGAGGAGGTGAAACGCTTCCTGCTGGCTGAAAACCTGATCCGCAAGGACTTCAAGGTGGCCGACTGGACGGTGGCGGGCGCTGCCTGAGTGAATTTCGCCCGTTCAGGAACTGGATTTTGCTATTAATTCAGTAGCTGCTCACGCTGGTGTTTATTGGCCTGCAGCCGACTTAGTGCCTTAAAACAGGCATTTTTCGGCCGTTTTTACGCTTTTTGGCACGCCAGAATCGCGCAAAACGACAAAATGTTAAT
>JAZKHN010000406.1:1190-5228 GCA_040385325.1 Pseudomonadota bacterium | reverse complement strand
TGCAGCATCTCCGCCAGCTTGCTCTCGGCCTTGCCGCCCGAAGCAGATCCGCGCCCCATGTGGCTGACGGCAATATGAAACATCAGGGGCTCGGCGTCCGGCAACTGGCGTGAGGGCCTGAGGCCACCGGCCAGAATTTTTGTGGCCACGTCGTTGGCCGAATCGGCGTCGACCGGGCCTTCAAGCAGCAAGGCGAACTGGGCGTCGCCGACGCGAGCCAGCGTGTCCGTGGCGTGCGCAATGCCCTGTATGCATGATGCGGCCATCACCAGGGCCCTGTCGGCGGTTTCCCGGCCATGTTGCCTTTGCAGGCCAGCCAGATTGGCCACGTTGATCACCAGCAGCGCAAACGGCAACTGGTAGCGCTCACCGGTGGCCAGGGATTTGCGTAGTTTGCTGATCAGCACCTTGGCACCGTAAAGACCCGTCAGGGGGTCCGTGTTGCGCAGCGCCGTGGTGCGCGCGCTGAGGTTGCGGCTTTGGGACACGCGCCGCCAGAGCCCGTAGAACAGAATGGGAGACCCCACCATCGCAGCAAGGATGCGACTGGCATCGGCCCAGAAACCTGATTGAATCGCCCCCAGGTTTCTGGCCAGAAGAATGACGGCCGTCAGCAGCAGGGGCGAGAACCCCAGCGCAACCCATCGCGTATCGCGGTCACGCTCATACAGCCCGATGCCTATGCCGACGAGCAGCGCAGCCACCGCAGCACTGACTGCGATGTTGAGGACGATAAAACTCTTCTGGCTGGCCAGAATGATGTCCGCAATGCCCACCAGCGGCAGGGCGAATATCAGGCCCAGCATGACAAGATCAAAATATCTGGAATAGCGCATGGGCGTGCAAACCGTGCGCGCAAAGCACAGCGACACCGACGCCGTACAGAGGTTGAGCATGACTGCGGCGGCGTCGTTCAACCGGGGTAACTGGGGCCAGGCATACAGACCGGCCAGTCCGCTGGACACAGCTTGCGCGCATGCAAAGAGCAGTATTTGCAGCGCCAGCAGGGCGAAGGCTGCATCGCGGCAGCTTGCCGCATTAAAGGTGGCCAGCGCCACGATCACTGCTACAAAGCCGAAATAAATGCCAAACAGCATCTGCTCGTTCTGGCGGCTTTCAATATATTCGGCCTCGCTGAGGATTTGCGGCGGTATCGAATAAGGCAGGCGCAGCTGCCTGATCTGGACGAAGTAGCGCACGCTCTGGCTGGTGTCTGTGGCCAGGTCGAACACCGGGTAGCGCCCCCGTTGCGCCCATTCGCTGCGGGCAATGTGGTCACCGGCCCGCTGCACCACCCACTGCCCCACCGCGTTGCGGTAATAAAGCGTCGCATCGTCGAGCGTGGGCATGGGAATCGCCAGCCGCCAGCGCGCTGAAGGGCTGCTGACGCTGGCGTCAAAACGCATCCACAGGGCGGTATTGCCCATGAGATGGGTCTTGCCAGGGTCCAGGGGCTTGAACACCGAATCGGCCTGTGCCTCAATCTGATCGATTGTGAGTTTGCCGCTGCCGTCCAGCACGAACGCCATCTGTGGGTCTATGCGCATGGCACGGCTTTCGGCCCCAAGCACCAGCGCATGCCCTTGTTCAGGTGCAAGCGCCGCCGCGGGCAGCAAGTAAAACCCCATAAACACCGCAATCAGAACACGGCACAGGTTTGCCCGCGCGCTGGCAAAGGCTGAGCAAAACGTGTGTGGCCCGGTTTTCTGTGGGGTGCGCATGCAGTGATTTTGCAGCACGGCAGCGATAAGCATTCGTATTTGTGCGACGGTTGTCAGGAATGTCTGTTCAGGACTGCCACGCTTGTTCAGCCGGACGCGCAAACCCGCAGCACCTCGGCGCCGTAGGCTTCCAGCTTTTTGACGCCCATGCCGGCAATGCCTTCAAGTTCGTCCATGCTGGTGGGCGCACGTTCGGCCAGTGCCCGCAGGGTCGAGTCGTGAAAAATCACAAACGCTGGCAGGTTGTGTTCGCGCGCCACCTCGGCACGCCAGGCCTTCAGCCGTGCCAGCCGCTCCAGCGCGCCGGCGTTGAGGGCGGCTTCGGCCATGCCCTTGACCGATGTCTTTGTTGCTTTTTTGCCCCTGCTGGTTTTGTCGGCAGCCAGTTGCTCACGCAGCATCACCGCCGTTTCCCCCTTGAGCACCTGGCGTGCATCCGGCATCAGCTGCAGGGTGTTGAAGGCGTCGACATCCACACGCACCATGTTTTTCGCAATCAGCTGGCGCAACACGGCGCGCCACTGGGCCTCGCCAAGGTCGGCGCCTATGCCGAAAGTACTCAGCTTGTCGTGCTGGTGCTGCACGACCTTTTCAGTCGGCTTGCCGCGCAGGATGTCCATCAGGTGGCCCGCGCCGAAGTTGATGCCGCTGGCCTGCTGCACGCGGTAGATGCAGCTCAGCATCTTGCGGGCGGGCTCGGTGGCGTCCCAGACCTTGGGAGGGTTCAAACAATTGTCGCAATTTCCGCAGGCCGTGCTGTCTTCACCAAAATAATGCAGCAGGCTGACCCGGCGGCAGCGCGTATCTTCGGCCAGGCTGAGCAGCGCATCGAGCTTGCCGCGCATCACCACCTTGAACTCTTCGCTCGCCGCCTCGCTGGTGTCAATCATGCGGCGCTGGTTGACAACGTCCTGCAGGCCGTAGGTCATCCAGGCGTTCGACGGCAGACCGTCGCGGCCTGCACGTCCTGTCTCCTGGTAATAGCCTTCGATGTTTTTGGGCATGTCCAGGTGGGCGACGAAACGCACGTCGGGTTTGTCTATACCCATGCCGAAGGCAATCGTCGCCACCATCACCATGCCGTCTTCGCGCAGGAACCTGTCCTGGCGCTGCTGGCGCAGGGCGCTGTCGAGGCCTGCGTGGTAGGCCATGGCCTTGATGCCTGCGTCCTGCAGCGTATCGGCGATTTCCTCGACACGCTTGCGCGATTGGCAGTACACAATGCCGGCCTCGCCAGCATGTTCGCTCTCGATAAAACGCAGCAGCTGTTTGGTACCCTCGGTTTTTTCGACGATGGTGTAGCGGATGTTGGGCCTGTCAAAGCTGCTGACAAAATGCCGCGCGTCCTCAAGCTTGAGCCGCTCGACCATGTCCTGTCGGGTCAGCGCATCGGCGGTGGCCGTGAGCGCCATGCGCGGCACATCCGGAAAGATTTCATGCAGCAGGCTGAGCGAGCGGTATTCGGGCCTGAAGTCATGGCCCCACTGGCTCACGCAATGGGCCTCGTCAATCGCAAACAGGCTGAGCTTGCCGCGTTCATGCAGCGAGCGCAGCAGGTCTTTCATGCGCGGCGTGTTCAGGCGCTCGGGTGCGGCATAAACCAGCGTCAGCTCGCCGCGCAGCATCTGCTTTTCAAGCGCACTGCTTTCTTCAAAACCCTGGGTCGAGTTCAGGAAGGCTGCCGACACACCCGCCTCGTGCAGCGCGCCGACCTGGTCGTGCATCAGTGCAATCAGCGGTGAGATGACGATGGTCACGCCATGCCCGGCGTTCTGCCGCGCAATGGCGGGTATCTGGTAGCACAGCGACTTGCCGCCGCCCGTAGGCATCAGCACCAGCGCATCGCCGCCTGCGATCACATGGTCGACGATGGCACGCTGCGGGCCGCGGAATTCGCTGTACCCAAAGACTTCGCCGAGGATGTCCAGCGGCGTGGGAATGAGGGTGATGGCGGACAGATCTGACAAGGCGCGGCTTACATCTGTTCCCAGGGCAGGCCGTCGAAGCGCCAGCCAGAGAGGGTCGAGCGGCGAAACGCCTCGTCCAGCTCACCTTCAAAGCCATGCACCACGTGCTGCACATCGGTAAAACCGGCGGCTTCGAGTGCCTTGCCGGCATCGCGGGTGCGCTGGCCGGAGCGGCAGATCAGCAGTACGGGCTGGTCTTTTCCGCTGCCTTCGCGCAAAACGGCTTGCGCAAACTTCTGGGCGTCCGGTTGCAGGTCGGGGTATTCATACCAGGGCACATTCACCACATTGGGCGGCCGGCCGACATAGAGCGATTCGATCTCCATGCGGACATCGACAAACAGGCTGTC
>JAZKHN010000406.1:0-1090 GCA_040385325.1 Pseudomonadota bacterium | reverse complement strand
CTTGAGAAACGCATTGCCATTCTTGATGGCGCGATGGGCACCATGATCCAGCGTTTCAAGCTCAATGAAGCCCAGTACCGTGGTGAGCGCTTCAAAAGCTTTCACAAGGACGTCAAGGGCAACAACGAGCTGCTCAGCCTGACCCGACCGGATGTCATCCAGGACATCCATGAGGGTTATCTGGCTGCCGGTGCCGACATGATCGAGACCAACACCTTCGGCGCGACCACCGTGGCGCAGGCCGATTACGACATGGCTGACCTCGCCATTGAAATGAATTACGAATCGGCCCGCATCGCGCGTGCCGCATGCGACAAGTTTTCAACGCCGGACAAACCGCGCTTTGTCGTCGGTGCCCTTGGCCCCACACCCAAAACGGCCAGCATCAGCCCCGACGTGAACGACCCCGGCGCGCGCAACACCAGCTTTGAAGAGTTGCGCAAGGCCTACTACGAGCAGACCGAGGCGCTGGTCAGGGGCGGCAGCGACGTTTTGCTGGTCGAGACGATTTTCGACACGCTCAATGCCAAGGCGGCGCTGTTTGCCATCGATGAATACTTCGACAACACCGGTGAGCGCCTGCCGCTCATCATCAGCGGCACAGTGACTGATGCATCAGGCCGAATTCTGAGCGGACAGACCGTGACAGCCTTCTGGCACAGCGTGCGCCACGCCCAGCCGCTGGCCATCGGCCTGAACTGCGCGCTGGGTGCTGCGCTCATGCGCCCCTACATCCAGGAGCTCTCGCGTGTGGCCGGCGATACCTTCATCAGTTGCTACCCCAACGCCGGCTTGCCCAACCCCATGAGCGACACCGGCTTTGACGAAACGCCCGACGTGACCTCACGCCTGCTGCATGAGTTTGCGGCTGAAGGGCTGGTCAATATTGTGGGTGGTTGCTGTGGTACGACGCCTGACCATATTCAGGCGATTGCGAGTGCGGTTGGGCCCGTGGCTCGTCGCGAATTGAGTTCCGGCGTTTTCTACCGCGAAGCTGCCTGAATGGCCCCACGGTCACTCACTTCGTGTAGCTTCCTGCCCCCCGAGGGGGCCGCTGCGCCTGCGGCCCGGCGAAGCCGGTTCCGCGGCC
>JAZKHN010000405.1:5367-8883 GCA_040385325.1 Pseudomonadota bacterium | reverse complement strand
TGCGCTGGCGGCTGATGCACCAGTCGGGCCGGCCGGCGATCATGTCGCGCAGGCGGGTCTTGCCGTTCTCCGGGTAAAAACTTGTTTCTTCAATCGCTGCAAGAGCCAGCTTGCGCAGGGTTTGCGGCGCCTTGTCTTTGGTGAAAACGCCTTCGCCTTCGTCCATCCGCACAAACCATTGGGCCGCAGCGCGGTAGATTACCGGCGTCTTGTGGCGCCAGCAATGCGGGTAGCTGTGGGTGATGTTTTGCGTGGCAAACAAGCGGTCATGCTCGCGCAGCTTGTCGATGACCAGCGGCGCCGCCTTCCAGATGTTGAGGCCACCGAAGAGCGGTAACTCGTCGACATAGCGGCCGTTGCCTTGGACGGGGTTCAGTATGTCGTCATAGGCCAGGCCGTTGGCCACGCATGAGTTGAAATCCTCCACGCCATAGGCGGGCGCGGAGTGCACGATACCCGTGCCGTCATCGGCGGTGGCGTAGTCGGCAAGGTAAACCGGGCTCAGGCGTTTGTAGCCTGCATCGACGTCGTACAGCGGATGCTGGAAGTTCAGGTTGGCGAGATTTTTGCCGAGCGTGGTCGCGATGACCTTGCCTTCGAGGTCGTAGCGTTCCAGGCATTTCTCAACCAGCACGGCGGCCAGCACCAGCAGGCCGCGCGATGTATCCACCAGCGCATATTCCAGCTCGGGGTTGAGATTGAGCGCCTGGTTGGCGGGGATGGTCCACGCGGTCGTCGTCCAGATGACGATGAAGGCGTCTTTCTCAAGTTTGCTCAGGCCGAATGCGGCAGCGAGTTTTTCGGGCTCAGCAGATTTGAAACCGACGTCCAGCGTCTGCGATTTTTTGTCGGCATATTCGATCTCAAATTCGGCCAGTGAAGAGCCGCAGTCGAAACACCAGTACACAGGCTTGAGGCCACGGTACACAAAACCACGCTCCATGATGCGTTTGAGCGCGCGTATCTCTTGCGCCTCGTTGCCGAAGTCCATCGTGCGGTAGGGGTTGTCCCATTCGCCGAGCACACCCAGGCGCTTGAAGTCGGCCATCTGGCCGGCGATCTGCTCGGTCGCAAACGCGCGGCTCTTGGCCTGCACTTCATCGCGGGGCAGGTTGCGGCCATGCAATTTTTCGATGGCGTTCTCTATCGGCAGGCCGTGGCAATCCCAGCCCGGCACGTAGATCGCATCCAGCCCTTTGAGCTGGCGCGCCTTGACGATCATGTCCTTCAGGATTTTGTTGACGGCGTGGCCGATGTGGATCTTGCCATTGGCATAGGGCGGGCCGTCATGCAGCACAAATTTCGGTGCGCCGTGGCGCGCATCACGCAGGCGTTTGTAGATGCCCTTGTCTTCCCATTCCTGGACCCAGCCTGCCTCGCGTTTGGGCAGGTCGCCGCGCATGGGGAAGGGTGTGTCTGGCAGGTTGAGGGTGCTGCGGTAATCGGTTTTTGTGTCGGACATTGTTGATGGACTGCCTCGCTGCGGAGCAGCGTTTGTTGTATTTGGATTCCAGAAAAGCGCCGGGCCGCCCCAAGCTCTTTCTGGCTGGTCAGGCTGGCGAAAAGTATCGTGCGGAGCCGGAAGGCGTAGCGAAACTTTTCGCCACTCTAAATTCGGTCGCGCGTCGTCTGGCGGCTGGTTTCGCTGTGCATGGATGAAGCATGTGCGTGGGCGAAAAACGCGCGTGCGTCGTCGCAGTCCTTGGCAATGCCTGTTGTCAGGCTTTCCAGACTGTTGTACTTCAGCTCGTCATGCAGTTTGTGCAGCAGTTCCACGCGGATGATTTTACCGTACGCCCCCTCGGCCCCAAGGCTGGCGGGCCATTCAAGGCAATAGGTCTCCAGCAGAACGCGGCCGCCGTTGACATCGTTAGGGTCTATCGACGGGCGAATGCCGAGGTTGGCTACGCCCGGCAGGGGCTCTTCAGCGAGACCATGCACCTCGACCGCAAAAATACCGCTGGCTGCCGGGTTCCAGTGCGAGAACCGCAGGTTCAAGGTACGGAAACCCAGCGTGCGGCCCAGTTTGCGGCCGTGCACTACATGGCCGGAGATGCTGTAGGGTCGGCCGAGCAGCGCTGCGACCTTGTCCATCTCACCCTTGCCCAATGCCTCACGTACCGCAGAACTGGAGACACGCATGCCGTGCACTTCGTAGCTGTTCATGCGCGCCACATCAAAACCCAGGCGCTCGCCAGCGGCGTCGAGCATGGCATAGTCGCCCGCGCGCTTGCTGCCGAAGCGGAAGTCGTCACCGACGAGTACATAACGCGCACCCAGGCCCTGCAGCAGCACGTCGTTGATGAAAGCTTCCGGGGGCTGGCTCGATAGCCGCGCATCAAAGGGCAGCACCACACACTGGTCGATGCCGCAGCGGTTCAGTTCGGTGAGCTTGTCGCGCAGGGTGGCGATGCGGGCTGGTGCAAGTTCCGGCTTGCGCGCCAGGGCGGCGAAATAGTCGCGGGGGTGCGGCTCAAAGGTCATAACGCAGCTGGGCACGCCGCGATGTTGCGCCTCATTTTTAAGCAGGGCCAGCATGGCCTGGTGGCCACGGTGCACGCCGTCAAAGTTGCCAATGGTCAGGGCGCATTCGGTTGCGAGCCCCGGCTGGCGGTATCCGCGGAAAACTTTCATGCTCCGATTATCGTTTTTATAGCGCCGCCAGCCGCTAAAAAGCCCGCCCGGGCCTGTTTGTCACGATTTCACTGTATATTGATACACAGTCAGTCCAACAGTTGAACGCCCCGTTCCCATGTGTTTTTTACCATGATGGAGGTCTGTTTTGAAGGTCTTGAAGCTCTCTGCGCAGGGATTGCCGCAATCCTGGATCAGCCTTGAAGAAGCCGTGCTGCACTACGCGGCAGACGAAGTGCGCTGGGAAATGGGCGCACGCGTGGCAACCTTTCACGGCGGGCACAACGCCATCACCGGCGACCAGTCCATCATCACCGTCAACAGCATCATCGGTACCAAGGGCGTGCCCAACATCAACCCGTTTGACCTGAAGCCCGGGCTCACCAACAGCAAGCTTTTTGCCCGCGACCGCAATGTCTGCGCCTATTGCGGCGAGCATTTTCATGAAGAAGACCTGACGCGCGAGCACATCGTGCCCTTTGCTCAAAAGGGCATAGACACCTGGATGAACGTCGTCACCGCCTGCCGTGCCTGCAACCACCGCAAAAGCAGCCGAACGCCCGAGCAGGCCAGAATGCCCTTGCTTTACACGCCCTATGTGCCCAGCCTGTGGGAAGACTTCATTCTGCGCAACCGCCGCATTCTGGCCGACCAGATGCAATTTTTGATGGCGCACGTGCCACGAACCTCCCGACTGCTCATCTAGCTGAATATCTGCATTGCCATGAAAAAAGCCGCCTGATCTGGCGGCTTTTTTTGTCTTTTTTCCAGCTGAGGCCGCTACGGCAGGCCTGTCGCCGTCACACCGCACGTTACGGCAAAAGTTAAGGTCTGGGCGCCGGCAAAGGTGTTGATCTGGATACCCAACCCCGATCCCGCAGT
>JAZKHN010000405.1:0-5267 GCA_040385325.1 Pseudomonadota bacterium | reverse complement strand
AGTGTGACGGTGGCCGTGGCATTGTTGTCTGTGGCGTCAACGTCTACCGTGCCGGCTAGCGCACCTATGGTCACCGTATTGGCAAACGTGCCAACTGTATTGGTATTTGCCAGTGCGGTTACCGTGACCGTACAGGTTGACCCTGCCAGCACATTGGTTAACGTGCCCGTGATCCGAGTTCGCCCTCCCACCACGGCTGTAGCTGTTGAACAACTGCCCCCTCCCACCTGAACCGCCGTCACTGTCAGTACCGGGGTTATCAAAGTCGGTATGGTGTCTGTGAATGTCGCCGACCCTGTGCCTCCGCTTGCCGAATTGGTAATGGTCAACACGTACTGCATGGTTTGCGAGAGACCCAGCGTGGCGGTGTTGGTCAGGGGGTCGGTGGTGCCCGCGCGGACCTGCTTGGCGACGGCAAAGTCAGTGCCTACCGTCAGCGTTGCCTGGCTAGGGGCGGTATTGCTGCCTGCCGTGGTGCTCAGGCTTCCGGCCGGTATGGTGTTGACGTAAGGCGTGATCGAGGCGGTGGCAGATACAGCGAAACTGACTGAACATCCCCCTGCGGGAATCCTTCCTCCCGCTGCCCAGGTCATGCTTGTGCTGGCGACGGTGACGGTCGGCGACGGAACCCCGGTACAGGTTGTGGTGAGCGATGGAATGGGGCCCACTACCATTCCGGCAGGAAATACATCTGAAAAATTCGACAGCAGCCACACCGGGGCTGTATTTGTATTGCCAAAAGTCAGCGTCAGTGTTGTCGTCGTGTTGCCAATGCCGCCAGCCTCGAACGTTGGACTGAACGTTTTAGTCACCGTTGGGGTGTCCGGTGGTATGGGGCAATTGCCCATGTCGGCAATGACAAAGCCGGTGGTGCCAAAGAGTCTGGTCGCGACGCCGGTTGTTCTATCGAGGCTGTACGTCGTCGAGTTGGTGGTACCCGACGAGAAATAAACCAGGTTGGGTTGCGCCAGTTGAGTCGCAGGATTGACCGCAACGCCGCCGATCTGCACACCGTTGGCCCCGGTGATCGTCAGGGGAGGTGAGTTTGTGTCTGCAAAAGAGGCGCCAGCTGTCAGGTTTACCTGGTGGTATGTGGGCGGGTTGGTGTTGGAAATCATGTAGCCAACGTTGTCGTTGCCCACGTTCATGTCACCGCTACCCGCAAGGGTCGGTGTCGCCCCGGCTGTGGTCCTCACCTGCGTCCAGGCACCGATCAACGCCCCATTCGCAGGATTGATTTCGGCCATCGCAACATACCTGATGGGATTGGCGCCACCTTCAGTAGCGTAAACAATCAGGCGGTCGTTGTTGTCGAACGAAGCCCCCAAAATGTTGCCTGCAGCTGCCGGAGCTGGAGGTACTGGGATCGTACCCAGCGACGCGGACTGGACGCCGGTATTTGGGTTATAGGTGAACAGCCCGCGTGATGTGCGGTCAACGAAATAGAGCAGGCCGCTGGCATCGTTACGTCCTGCGAGGGCATTGCAGTTGGCACCGCATCCCGTCAACGCGGTGGTCTGGGTCACCCAGGTATTGCTGGTGGTGTTGAAGTAGCCTAGCTGGTAGGCCGTAGGCGTCAGTGGCGTGCCGATGAGTCCCCACATGGCCGTACAGGCTGAAGCAAATGAGACCGAAGGCACCAACGCCACCAAAACCAGCGCCAGCGCCATCAACCACGACCTGCAGGCGGTTAGTACGGAGGAGGGGCGGCTTGGCATCGGAGTGTAGGGGGGAAGTGCTACTAATTGTACATAGCCCATGTCCTGGTTTACGCGTCAAAAGAGGCATTGGATGCACTTGTTGTTGTCCGCCGACGCCTGTATGCCCGAAATCACAAACTGGCCGGAAACGGGCAAGACAAAAATTCAGGGCAGGCCGTCCGCCTCTACCCCGCAGGTAAGCGCGAAGGTCAGGGTGCTTCCGTAGGGAAAGTCTGAAATCACGATGCCGCCGGTGGGTGACATGTCCTGCAGGCTGGCCACCGTCACCCCACCCGGGGCCGGGCATGCTATGCCATTGCCGACAGCCCCGGTGCAGGCAATCTGGGTGCAGCTCAGGCCATTGACGTCAGCGTCGCGCAGCGCAGCGCCGTCTGCATCGGCAAATCCGGTATTGGCCACAGTGATGGTGTAGGTGGTGGTGGTGCCCGCGACCACCGCGTTGCTGTTGTTGGTTTTGGAGACCGTGAGAGAAGTCGCTGCTGTCACGGTGGTGCCGGGCGCGGTGCCGGTCAGGTTGGCCGGTGTGGTGTCGGTGACGTTGTCTGGCAGAGACAGCGCGGCCGAGTTGATGGCGACACCATTGAAGGTGGCCCACAGGGGCGCACTGACGTTGTAAGTCAGCACTCCGCCCTTCGAAAGCGTCACGACCTGATTGATATTGCCTGTACCGCTGGCTGCGCCGCAGGCTGTGGTGATGGTGGTGGCCGAACCGGCCGTGGTGACACTGCAGGCCCAGGTGGCTGCGGCCGCATTAAAAATAGCTGGATCCAGCACATCGGTCACTGTAGCGCCACCGCCGACAAGGCCTGGGCCGCTGTTGGTCACCGTCAAAACATAGGTAATTGTCAGGTTGCTGGCCTGCTGGATGGTGGCTGCGCTGGTACGCGACTTGGTGACTACGGCATCCACCGGGAATGAGCGCGACAGGTCGGCGACCACAAAGCCCGCGCCGGTTGCCCCCAATACGTCTGCGTCGCCATTTTGGGTGTCGATGCCCCAGGTCTGTTCAGTTGCTCCCGTGCTGGCGATCAGGCAGGGATAGGTGGCGATGGTGGCGTTGCAGCCGGTCACGACGGTAGAGACCTCGGTCAGTCCGTTGGGTGTGCCCGTCAGGCCGACCGCACCAAGGTTGGTCGTGGCAGCGGCAGCATTGTTGGCCGTCGTCTGTAGCGTGGCACCTGCAACCCTGTAAAGGCTGTAGCCGGTGCTGCCCCGTGTTGAGTTGGCCAGAATGTACAAATCCCCGTTGTTCACGCAGGTCATGTCGCCGCTGCCCTGTACGCGGACATTTGTCAGCGTGATGCGGCGTATGCGCTGGCCTGTCGCAGGGCTGATTTCCCAAATATAAACCGATGAAGTATTGGTCGTGCCCGTACCCGTATTGGAGGCTGCGTACAGCCGGCCGTCAGGGCAAAACGTCATGCGGATGATGTTGGTCACCAGGTTGGTGGCCGCTACCAGCGAATCAGCACAGGTCTGGGGATTGATAACACGCAGGTCAGGGTTTGCCGAACCGCTTTCTATGTAATAAACCAGGCCGTTGACCGGGCTGACGCCATTTGCTGCGCTGGCAATGCCCAGGCCGCATATGTCTGTGGCCGCACCCGTCGTGGCATTAACCGAGAAGAGACGGTTGCCGCCGTTGGTCCCCACGCCGTAGACCGTCTGGGCCTGGACCTGCAGACCCGCCAGGCAGCCTGCAAAAAGCAGGGCAAAAATGGGCAAAACCGACCGGATGCGCGCCAATGCCCTGATGAAAATTGCGGAAGGGTTGTCTTGGGCAGCGTGCATGGTGAGCAATAAAAATCGATGTCGGTTGGGAGTACCCAGGCGCGCTGATTGGAGTTTTTATAGCGCGCGCCTGACCGCGAATCACGGACCGAATTGAGCGGGTTATGGCTTACAGGTTGCAAGAACTTGTTACAAGGAGCGCCCGAAGCCCGTTTTTTTGGTCCGCTAACATTTAATTCTGACCCAAAAAGTCAGGCAAATGTAACGAGGCGTGTCAGACAATGCCGCGTTTGATCCGGCCGACAGTTATTTGTCAGTCTGTTTTTGCGATTTTTCGGGCTTGATGCCGCCCGCCGCCGTCAGCGGCAGGGGTAAGGGGTCAGGCAAAGACGCCAGCGGTTTCCTGCATGCGCGCACTCACTTCACCCAGTTGATGCAGCGAATCGCCAAACGTCATGTCAAGCTGTGTGAGCTTCTTGAAATAGTGGCTGACGATGTATTCGTCCGTCACACCGATGCCGCCGTGCAGTTGCACCGCCTGCTGGCCGACAAAACGCATGGACTGCCCCAACTGGTACTTGGCGCGCGCCATGGCGCGGCTGCGTTCATCGGCCGGGGCGTTGAGCTTGAGCGAGGCGTAATAACTCATCGAGCGTGCCAGTTCCAGCTGCATCTTCATGTCGGCAACACGGTGACGCAGCGCCTGGAAGCTGCTGATGACCACACCGAACTGCTTGCGCTGGTTCATGTATTCGACGGTGACGGCCAGGGTCTTGTCCATCACGCCGACGGCTTCTGCGCAGGCGGCGGCAATGCCGATGTCCACGGCATGCGTCAGGGCAGTGAGGCCGTCTCTGGTGATCAATGTGGCTGGCGCGTTCTTGAGCGTTACGTCGGCAGCGCGGCCACCGTCTTGCGTCAG
Source organism: Pseudomonadota bacterium (assembly GCA_040385325.1). Lineage (GTDB taxonomy): Bacteria > Pseudomonadota > Gammaproteobacteria > Burkholderiales > Burkholderiaceae_C > Polaromonas. The sequence goes on along the minus strand of JAZKHN010000405.1, from coordinate 893 downwards.
GTAGCCCTTTGTCGTTACGCCGCTGGCCGCGCGTTCCACGAGAAAGAGCGCCATCTTGCCGTCTATCGTTGCCGGCACGATGAAGGCGTCGGCATGGTCACCTGCAGGCACGACGTTCTTGGTGGCGTTGACCGTGAAGCCCGCACCGGAAGCTGTTGCCGTGGCCTCGCACTTTTCAAAGTGGTAGCGCGCCGCACGTTCCTGGTAAGCCAGCACGACCAGCGCTTCGCCGCCTGCGATTTTTGGCAGCCAGGCAGCCTTGACTTCTGCACCACCATAAGAGGCGATCACTGCGCCGGCGATCAGCGTTTGAGCCAGTGGCTCGAGCACAATGCCGCGGCCCAGTTCTTCCATCACGACCATGCCCTCGACCGGGCCCATGCCCAGGCCGCCATCGTCTTCGGGGATGTAAAGACCAGCCAGGCCCAGGTCGGCCAGCTCTGTGTAGGCGTCGCGTGAAAAGCCACCGGCCTTGGTGATGCCGCGGCGCTTTTCAAAGTCGTAGCCCTTGTCCACCCATTTGCGGACGGCGTCGCGCAGTTGTTCCTGGTCGTCAGAGAAGTCGAAATCCATGATGTGTTCCTTTATTCTTGTTGACCAGCTCAACCCAGTACGAACTGGGAGACGATGTTGCGCTGTACTTCGTTAGAGCCACCGTAAATCGTGGTCTTGCGCATGTTGAAGTAAGTGGACGCCAACGGCGCATTGCCCAGCGCACCGCCTGGAAATTCACCCTGCCAGCCGGCTTCCATTGCTTCTTCAATAAAGGGCAGGCTGTAGGGGCCGGCGGCCAGCATCATCAACTCTGCATAACGCTGCTGGATCTCGCTGCCGCGAATCTTCAAGAGGCCCGCGATGTCGAGCGAGTTCTTGCCCGACTTTTCAGCCGACAG
>JAZKHN010000404.1:0-2197 GCA_040385325.1 Pseudomonadota bacterium | reverse complement strand
TTGGCTGCGGCCTGCGTGCGGTTGGTGCGCCAGACGCTGGGCACGGCCATGTTGCCGTAGTCAGGCTGGGCATTGCCCATGGAAGGCTGGACAACACTGCCACCGCCAGCCACCGAGTTCAGCGTGGGCACGTTGAAAGGCACGTTGTCAGTACCGGTGCGCAGCACCTGCAGCGGCGGGGCCGTGCGGCGCACGCCCTGACGGCTCAGGCCGGTGGCCACCACGGTCACGCGGATGTCTTCGCCCAGCTCGTCGTCATAAGCCGTGCCGTAGATCACATGCGCATCGGGCGACGCGTAAGCGCGTATGGTGTTCATCGCCAGCTTGGACTCGCTCAGCTTGAGCGAGCCTTTTGCGGCGCTGATCAGCACCAGCACACCCTTGGCGCCCGACAGGTCAATGCCTTCCAGCAGAGGGCAGGCCACAGCCTGCTCTGCCGCGATGCGGGCACGGTCAGGGCCGTTTGAACGTGCAGTGCCCATCATGGCCTTGCCGGGCTCGCCCATCACGGTACGCACATCTTCAAAGTCAACGTTCACATGGCCAGGCACATTGATGATCTCGGCAATACCGCCGACGGCGTTTTTCAGCACGTCGTTGGCATGGGCAAAGGCTTCATCCTGCGTGACATCGTCGCCCAGCACTTCGAGCAGCTTCTCGTTAAGGACGACGATCAGCGAGTCAACATTGGCTTCCAGCTCCGCCAGGCCGAGGTCCGCGTTTGTCATGCGGCGGCCGCCTTCGAATTCGAAAGGCTTGGTCACCACGCCCACCGTGAGAATGCCCATTTCCTTGGCGATGCGTGCAATCACGGGTGCCGCGCCGGTGCCGGTGCCGCCGCCCATGCCGGCGGTGATGAACAGCATGTGCGCGCCGTCGATGGCCGTGCGGATGTCGTCCACGGCCAGCTCGGCTGCGTCACGGCCCTTGTCGGGCTTGCTGCCTGCACCCAGGCCGCTGCCGCCCAGCTGTATGGTCTTGTGCGCGCTGCCGCGGCTGAGCGCCTGCGCGTCGGTGTTGGCACAGATGAACTCGACGCCCTGTACGCCGCAGTCAATCATGTGCTCGACAGCGTTGCCGCCGCCACCACCGACACCAATCACCTTGATTTGTGTGCCCTGGTTGAACTCTTCGATTTCAATCATTTCGATGCTCATGTGGAGCCTCCGTTTCAGTAATTTGCAGTTGCCAAAAATTTATGGATGTTTGTTTCAAGTCTTGACGTGTTTTCATGAAGGGGGATCTGCGCCTCCTGACCGCGTACATCGTGGGGCCGCCCGAATCAAAGCTGAATGATGTTTCATGCAATGCCCCATTTAAAAGTTGCCGACAAACCAGTCCTTGACCTTGCCGAATGCGTTATGGACGCTGCCGGCTTTCTGCGAGACCTTGTAGCCGCGCATGCGCGCCATGCGTGCTTCTTCAAGCAGGCCCATGACGGTGGCGGCACGCGCCTGGGCCACCATGTCCGACAGGGCGCTGGAATAACGCGGTATGCCGCGCCGCACCGGCTTTAAAAAGATGTCTTCGCCGAGTTCGACCATGCCCGGCATGACGGCGCTGCCGCCGGTGATGACGATGCCGGACGACAGCACTTCTTCGTAGCCCGACTCGCGGATCACCTGCTGCACCAGTGAGAAGATTTCCTCGATGCGCGGCTCAATCACACCCGCCAGTGCCTGCTTGCTCAGCATGCGCGGTGCGCGGTCACCCAAGCCGGGCACTTCAACTTGCGTATCGGGGTCGGCCAGCAACTGCTTGGCGTAGCCGCTCTCAACCTTGATGTCTTCGGCGTCCTTGGTCGGCGTGCGCAGTGCCATCGCGATGTCGCTGGTGATCAGGTCGCCCGCAATCGGTATGACCGCCGTGTGCCGAATCGCGCCACCCGTGAAGATGGCGACATCCGTCGTGCCTGCACCTATATCGACCAGCGCCACGCCGAGCTCCTGTTCGTCCTGCGTCAGCACCGCCAGGCTGGAAGCCAGCGGGTTCAGCATGAGCTGGTCGACTTCAAGCCCGCAGCGGCGCACACACTTGATAATGTTTTCTGCAGCGCTCTGAGCGCCGGTGACGATGTGCACCTTTGCTTCAAGCCGGATGCCGCTCATGCCTATGGGCTCGCGCACATCCTGGCCGTCAATGACAAACTCCTGCGGCTCGACCAGCAACAGGCGCTGGTCGGTGGAGATGTTGATGG
>JAZKHN010000403.1:0-6256 GCA_040385325.1 Pseudomonadota bacterium | reverse complement strand
AGCACCTGCGCATGCGGCACGACCTGATTGACCAGTCCCCAGTGCAGCGCATCAGCGGCACTCATGAACTCACCCGTCAGCACGTGATACATAGCTGTCTTGAGTGGCATCTGGCGCGGCAGCCTGAGCATGCCGCCGCCGGCCGCTACAAGCCCCCGCTTCACTTCAGGCAGGCCAAACGATGCATTTTCTGATGCGACGATGAGGTCGCAAGACAAAGCTATCTCCATGCCGCCGCCGAGCGCATAACCGTTCACTGCGGCAATCACGGGCTTGTCAACATAGCGTCGCAGCAGGTCGGCAATGCCAGGTTTGCCGGCTTCGCTGATACGAGTCATCTCGCCCGCAGCGACGGCCTTGAGGTCTGCGCCTGCAGAAAAGGCCCTGTCACCGGCACCCGTGATGACGGCAGCCCAAAGTTCAGGGTCGGCTGAAAACTTCTCCAGCGCTTCACTCAGGCCTGTGCCGACATCCATATTGATGGCGTTCATGGCCTCAGGCCGGTTGATGGTGATCAGCGCAACCCTGCCGCGCACTTCATACAGAACGGCTTGCCCACTCATGCGGGAAAGCGCTGCGCCAGCTCCAGCACACGCCTGGCCTGCTTGAGGTGCGGCATGTCCAGCATCTTGCCCTCAAGCCCCACGGTGCCCATACCCGGGTTGGCTTCAAACAGGTCCACCACTTTTTTCGACCAGGCCAGCTCCTCGGCCGAGGGCGAGAAGGCCGCATTGATGGCTGCCACCTGGCCTGGGTGGATGGCGATCTTGCCGGTGAAGCCGCGCCGGCGCGCCGCAGCTGAATCACGAACCAGACCGGCTTCATCGCTGAAGTCAGCCCAGATCGTGTCAATCGGCTGCACGCCCGCTGCGACAGCGCCCGACAGGCAAAGCGTGCGGGCCATCTCGTAAACCGAGTCGTACTCGCCGTCCGGCCTGCGGTTGGTGCTGGCGCCCAAGGCGGCAGCGATATCTTCTGCGCCCCAGGTGAGGGCCGACAGGCGTGCGCTGCAGCCTGCGTACGAGCCCAGCGTAAACAGCGACTTCGCAGTCTCCGTGGCGACCGGCATGATACGGATAGAGCCTTGCGCTATGCTCTCGCGCACTTCCAGCGCATCGAGGTAATGCGAGAGCTGCACGATGTCGTCCGCCGAATCGACTTTGGGCAGCACGATGCCGTCCGGCGCACCCGCGACTACGACCAGGTCCAGCAGGGCGGCTGGAGTCGATAGCGGGTTGATGCGCACCCACAGCTGCTGCTTGCCACAGCCACCATCGCGGCTACGGCTTTGCAGATACGCCACAGCCATCTCGCGCGCGATGTGGGTACGCGACGGTGCCACCGCATCTTCCAGGTCGAGTATCAGCGCGTCAGCCCCGGTCGCATCGCCCTTGGCAAGTTTGCGCTCGCTGTCTGCCGGTATGAACAGCATGGAACGAAGCGGCGCGTAAGGGTCGGGTGCGAAGCCCCTGCTGGTTTGAGTGTTCACTGGACTAATCTTTTTTCGGTTTGAACAAACTGCGGCCAATGATCTGCTTCATGACCTCCATCGAGCCGCCGGCAATTTTCACGATGCGCGCATCGGCATAAGCGCGTGCCACCGGATATTCCCACATATACCCCCAGCCGCCAAACAGCTGCAGGCATTCATCGACCGCCTTGCAGTGCAGCGTGGACATCCACATCTTGGCCATGGCCGCATCGGTGCCGTCCAGCTTGCGCTCCATGAAGAGCTTGAGGCAATGGTCTACAAAAACACGGCCCACAACGGCTTCGGTCTTGATCTCGGCCAGCTTGAACTGGGTGTTCTGGAAATCCGCCAGCGTCTGGCCGAACATCCTGCGCTCGGCCACATAGTCGATGGTGTACTGCAGCACGGCTTCAACCACGGCGGCAGATCGCACCGCCTGCGTCAGCCGCTCCTGCGCCAGGTTTTTCATGAGCAGCTTGAAGCCGCCGTTCTCTTCGCCCAGCAGGTTGCTGGCCGGCACGCGCACATTTTCAAAGAACAGCTCGGACGTATCCTGCGCCTTCATGCCCAGCTTTTCGAGCCGCTTTCCGCGTACAAAACCTGCACGCGTGGCCTCGACTATAAAAAGCGATATGCCGCCACCCTTGGCATCAGGGTCGGTCTTGGTCGCCAGCACGATCACATCGCAGATCTGCCCGTTGGAGATGAACACCTTCTGGCCATTGATGACAAAGTCATCGCCATCACGCACCGCACGGGTCCTGATGCCGCGCACATCGCTGCCGGCCTGCGGCTCGGTGATGCCCAGTGCACCTATGACCTCACCGCGTACCATGGGCGGCAGCCAGCGCTGCTTCTGCGCCTCGCTGCCAAAGGCCAGGATGTAAGGCATGACCATCTCGTTGTGCACGGGAAAGCCAGGGCCGGTGAAACCCGAGCGCGCCAGCTCTTCTATCAAGGCAAAGTTGAACAGATCATCAGCGCCCGCGCCGCCATATTCTTCCGGAATGGAGCAGCCCAGCAGGCCCGCAGCGCCGGCTTTGGCCCACAGTTCGCGCGGCACACAGCCCTCTTCCTCCCACCGCGCATGGTGCGGGGCAATTTCAGCCTCTATGAAGCGCCGCGCGGTTTCGCGAAACTGCTCATGCTCTTGCGTAAAAAGTGTCCGTGTGTTCATGGCTGGGCCCTGTCAACACTATTTTCAGGAATGCGAACGTGGTGAAAACAACGCCAATCAAGGCGCGCGACGACGGTCAGGCTCGTGGCTGCCCTAGGAGTGCAACGCAGAGTGGCGCTGTTTTCACCCCGTTCCCTGCGGGTTGTGATCAAAAAGGCCGTGCGCGGCGTTGCAAAGCCTTGATGGGGTCTACCCCATCTGCGTTTTGCGCCTTGCGCACAGCCTTTTTGACTCACAACGCATCTCCTGAAAATAGTGTTGACAGGCCCTGATTTTTGTCTGCGGGGACGCGGTGCATCAGCGCCACGCGCTTGCAGGTGGCCACCAGTTCGTTGCGCTGGTTCCATGCACTGTGCTGGAACACCACAATGCCGTTTTTTGGACGCGATTTGCTTTCGCGTTTTTCAAGCACTTCAGTCTCGACATGCAATGTATCGCCAGCAAATACCGGCTTGGGAAAGCGCACCTCGTCCCAACCCAGGTTACCAACCGTGGTGCCCAGCGTGGTGTCGCCGACCGAGATGCCGACCATCAACCCCAGCGTGAAGACGCTGTTCATCAGCGGTTTGCCGAACTCGGTCTCTTTGGCGTATTCCGCATCGAGATGAATGGCAGCCGGGTTGTGCGTCATGGTGCTGAAAAGCACGTTGTCGGTCTCGGTGACAGTCCGGCGTATGTCATGTCTGAAGGTCTGACCCACTTCAAACTGTTCAAAATAAAGTCCCGCCATGTCTGCCTCCAATTTGATATGATTGCATATTGTATTGCATGGTACAGTTTTTAAAAAGCCCGGCAGGACCCCACAAAATGGCCTGTTTGCAGCAGATACTGCGACGGGCAGGCAGACAACATCGACATCGTATTGATGCATATTAAATAGGGCCCTTCAACGGACCCGGAAAGGCAGTCCAGTGTCTTCAACCCGTGCCTATGGCATCACAGGTTTTGGGGGCTACATCCCCCGCCTGCGGATGGAGCGCAGCGCCATAGCTGCAGCCCACAAATGGATGGCGCCCTCATTGCGTTCGGCGGCCAAAGGCCGCAGGGCCTTCTGCAACTGGGACGAAGACGCCCTCACCATGGGCGTAGAGGCCGCACGCGACGCACTGAATGGCAAAGCTGCAGCAGACATGGGAAAGCTGGTTTTCGCTTCCACCACCATGCCCTTTGCCGACATGCTCAATGCGTCCGTCATCGCCGGCGCACTCGAATTGCCCAGGAACCTTCAGGCACTCGATATCGGCCAGACACAGCGGGCAGGCACCTCTGCCCTGCTTGCGGCGCTGGCAGACGGCAGCCGCCCCGCCCTGGTGGTCGCCAGCGACCGTCCACGCGGCAAACCCGCCAGCACACAGGAGATCGGCTTCGGCGCCGCCGCAGCCGCCTTCACGCTCGGCAGCGACAACATCGTTGCCGAACTGCTGGGTTCAGCCAGCGTGACTGACAGCTTTGTAGACCACTTCCGCTCCAGCGACAACAAATACGACTACTTCTGGGAAGAGCGCTGGATTCGCGACGAGGGCTACCTCAAGATAGTGCCGAATGCGGCCGCCCTGGCGCTTGCCGATGCCGGCGTTGATGCCGCAGCCATCCATCATTTCATCATGCCCACACCATTCAAGGGTGTGGCCACGGCACTTGCCAAAAAAATCGGGCTGGCTGCTGGCTGCGAAGCTGATGCACTGGATGAGAACTGTGGTTACTCGGGCAGTGCACACGGCCTGCTGATGCTGGCCCACGTGCTTGAGAAAGCAAAAGCTGGCGAGCTGATCCTGCTGATTGGCTTTGGCCAGGGCTGCGATGCACTGGTGCTGCGTGTGGGCGAGGCGATTGCCGGGTTCAAGCCTTCACGTGGTGTCAGTGGTGCGCTCGCGGATGCCCAGTCACTCGACAGCTACTTGCGCCTGCTGGCCAACGAAGACGGCGTCGAACTCGAATGGGGCATGCGCGCCGAGAAAAACACCAAGACCGCACTCACCGAACAATACCGTTCACGCGACCAGATTGCCGGGTTTGTCGCCGGCAAGTGCCCGCACTGCGGCACCATACAGTTCCCGCAACTGGCTTATTGCGTAAACCCCACCTGCCAGAAAATCGCCACCGGCTTCGAGCAGGTGCCGCTGCGCGACGTGCCCTGCAAGGTGCTGACCTATACCGCCGACTGGCTCTCCTACCACCCTGCCCCGCCGCTGTATGTCGGCTTCGTGCAGTTCGAGAACGGCGCGCGCCTGCTGATGGAAACCGTGGACATCAACACACAACAGCTGGAGGTCGGCACGCCCTTGCGTGTCGTCTTCCGCATCAAGGAAATCGACAGGGGCCGCGGCTACCGCCGCTACTTCTGGAAAACCACGCCTTTAGCGGCTTGAGGAAACATCATGGCAACAGGTATCAGGGACAAGGTCGCCATCATTGGCATGGGCTGCTCGCGTTTTGGCGAGCGTTGGGACATAGGCACGCCCGAGCTTCTGTCGGAGGCTTTTGAAGAAGCGCTGGCCGATGCAGGCATCGAGCGCAAGCAGATCAACGCGGCCTGGTATGGCTCGGGCATGGACGCCATCAACGTTGGCAACTCGTCCATCCCGGCAGCCATGGCACTGCGGCTGGAAGGTATTCCCGTCAGCCGGGTCGAGAACATGTGCGCCACGGCGACTGAGGCGCTGCGCGGCGCGACCTATGCCGTCGCGTCAGGTGCGGTGGACATCGCGCTGGCCATAGGGGCTGAAAAACTCAAGGACACCGGCTACGGCGGCCTGCCAACGCCTTTCAAGGGCACGCTCAACGACATGTGGATGCCGCTGGGATCGGCACCTGCCGGTTTTGCGCAGCTGGCTGCGGGCTACCGCGCCAAGCACGGCATCTCCAAAGACGACCTGAAACGCGCCATCGCCCACGTGTCATGGAAGAGCCACCAGAACGGCACCATCAGCCCCAAGGCGCATTTGCAGAAAGCCATCACCATGGAGCAGATCCTCAATGCCCCCATGATTGCCGAACCACTGGGCCTGTTTGACTGCTGCGGCGTGAGTGATGGTTCTGCCGCCGCCATCGTCACCACGCCCGAAATCGCCCGCGCGTTGGGCAAGAAGGACATGGTCACCATCAAGGCACTGCAACTGGCCACCAGCTCGGGCGTCGAATCCGGCACCGACAGCTGGGACGGCAGTCATGTGCGCACCACGCGCATCGCCGCAAAGAAGGCTTATGAAGAGGCCGGCATCACCAACCCGCGTGAGCAGCTCAGCCTGATGGAGGTGCATGACTGTTTCTCCATCACCGAGCTGGTGACCATGGAAGACCTGTTTGTGTCAAGCGAAGGCCGTGCCACGCACGATGTGATGGACGGCTTTTTTGACCGCGAAGGCGGCGGCGTGCCCTGCCAGGTCGATGGCGGCCTCAAGTGCTTCGGCCACCCCATAGGCGCCTCGGGCCTGCGCATGGCCTACGAGGTGTACACCCAGTTGCTGGGCCGCGCCGGCAAGCGCCAGCTGAACAGCCCCAGCATCGGCCTGACGCACAACCTGGGCGGCGTTCCTTACCTGGGTGTGGCGGCGATTTCGATCCTCGGCCTTCACAGCTGATTTTGACTACGCTTGCGGCATGACCAA
>JAZKHN010000402.1:6906-9425 GCA_040385325.1 Pseudomonadota bacterium | reverse complement strand
ATGCCTTTTTCAGTGAACAGGTCGTAGAACTTCTGGAAGTAGGCGACGTCACTGGGCTTGAACTCGTTGTAAAGCATGTAGGATGCCAGCGGCACTTCGCTGGTCAGCGGGCCTTCGATGGCGGTGTAGCCTTTCATGAACTGGCGGGCCTCGGCGGGTTGCGTGCGCACCAGCTCGATGCCCCTGGCGTAGGCGGCGATGAATTTTTTCGCAACGTCGGGGTTCTTGGTGATGAACTCCGTCGTCAGGCTGGCGGCACCACCATGCCATGGGGCCATCGCATCACCCAGGATGTATTTGGCCACCACACCAGCTTCGAGCACCCTTGTGGTGCCGTTCATGCGGCCAATGGTGCCGGTGGGCTCCAGCGTGTAGCAGGCATCGACCTGACCGGCCACCAGCGAGGCGACGTGCTGGCCAATCGGCAGCTCGATCACCGTGGTGCCGCTGGCGCCGGCGCGCTCCAGCATGGTCTTGCACAGGGTGACGTTCTGTATGCCGGGGCCGGAGCCGATTTTTTTGCCTTTCAGGTCAGCCATGGTTTTGACCGGGCTGTCTTTGGGCACGATGAATTCGTCGAGCACAAACTTCGCGTTGCTGGGGTTGGTGGCGAAGATCTTGAAGAGGCCCGGCTGGGCGATCTCGCCGATGCCGAGGTTGGCCGAGCCTGTGCCGTTGGAGCTGCCATCTGAGCGGCCCGAGAGCATGGCCTCCATCACCTGCTGTGCGCCAGCAAACTTCAGCGGCTCAACATCCAGCCCCGCCTGCTTGAAGTAGCCTTTTTCAATTGCAGCAAAGAAGGGCAGGCCTGCAGCCACCGGCCAGAAGCCGATGCGGATCTTGGGGCCGCTTTGCGCACGCACGATGGCGGGCATGCCCATCACGCCGAGCGCGGCGGCGCCGGTCTGGAGGACTTTTCTGCGGGTTGCAGCGGGGGCGGATGTCTGGACTGGCTTGGTCATGGAAGGCTCCTGGTTAACAGCATTGAAAAGACGTGAGGGTTGAAAAAGAAAAGATGTCTCAGGTGATGGAGGCTTTTGCGTTTTTGGGCGATGCCATGAAGGCACGCCAGCCGCCGTGTTGTGTGATGTCTTCTGCGCCCTTGAGGGCTTCGGGCTCGCAGACAAACCCCTGCACGCTGCTGCCGTCTTCAAGCACCAGCGTGCCTATGCCGAGCGGCGAGGGAATCAGTGCAACGAAAGAGCCGTAGTGCGTTGCAGGCATCTGCCAGATTTCGAGTGCAATCGCAGCGCCCTGGTCGGGTGCGACGCGCAGCATGCCGGGTTTGGGGGGTGTGGTGCCGGGCAGGGCGTAGAGGCGGTAGTCGGCTGACGTTCTGGTCTCGCCGACAAGCGATGCGCCGCGCTCGGTGAGCTGGGTGTTGAGCGGCATGCCCGAAAGATGTGCGCCGACGACGGCCACGCGCACGGTTGCTTGTTGTTTGAGACCCGCGATCTCCGATTGCGCAGGCAGGGGCTGGCCGGTAGCGCCCAGCGTGAGGCCGGTGGCGTGGTGGTAGCGCTGGCCCAGATCTGCAAGCTGCCAGTCGCTGCCGCAGGGGCCTATGAGTGTGATGCCGAAGGGCAGGCCGTCGGCACGCATCGAGCTGGGCACGGATAGCGCGGCGTAGTCGAGCAGGTTGACGAAGTTGGTGTATGCGCCGAGGTTGCGGTTGAGCGCGACGGGGTCGGCCTGCATGGCGGCAATCGTGTAGTGCGTGGGCGCGGTCGGCACCAGCAGTACATCGATGCCCTGCCACATGGCATCGGCCTGCTGCCCAAGACTTTTCAGTTTGGTCTGCACTTCGTAGAGGTCGGCCGCGCTGTAGTTGCGGCCAGCGGCGATGATGCTGCGCACGGGCTCCATGACCTCGGCCTCATGCGCATCAAAAAAGCTGCGTATGGCTGTGTAGCGCTCGGCCACCAGTGCGCTTTCATAAAGCAGTGCGGCGGCTTCTGCCAGCGGTGCGAAGTCTATGGTCGCAGGCGTGCCGCCCAGGGTTTCAAGTTTTTTGATGGCGAGATCAAAAGCTTCTTGCGCCGCCGCATCGCCGGCAAAAGTCAGTGTTGAAGGCACACCAAAACGGAAGCTGCTCCCAAAGGCCTTGCTGGCCATGGCGAGCTTGCGCGAGTACGCGTCAAGCGGGTCATGGCCCATGGCAGCCTCCAGCACCTTCACCGCCATGCCGACAGTCAGGGCAAAGATGGAGATGCAATCGACACTTTGCGCCGCAGGTACCGCACCGCGCGTGCTGATCAGGCCGCGCGACGGCTTGAGGCCGACGATGTTGTTCAGGCCCGCTGGCACCCGGCCCGAACCCGCCGTGTCGGTACCCAGTGCAAAGTCAACCTGGCCCGTGGCCACCACATAGGCCGAGCCCGAGCTGGAGCCGCCCGATACATAGAGCGGGTTGATGGCGTTGGGCACCGCACCATAAGGCGAGCGCGTGCCGTTCAGGCCGCAGGCAAACTGGTCCAGGTTGGTTTTGCCGGCGAGGGCCGCACCAGCATCGAGCAGTT
>JAZKHN010000402.1:0-6806 GCA_040385325.1 Pseudomonadota bacterium | reverse complement strand
AGGTCGTCACGGCTGATGTCCAGCACCTGGTTGTAGCGCGCCAGCACGGCGTCGAGGTCGGCATCAAGCTGGCCTTCATGGCCGGGCAATGCCTGCCCTTCGGCCGCAAGCTGCATATGCGGATACGGCCTGCGCGTGGCATTGTTGTAGGCAATGCCTGTGAGTACCAGCAACACCGAATTGAGCATGACGGGATAGAAGGCGAACGCGGGGTTGCCAATGCCGCCCAGCACCATCATCAGCGCCATCGCGCCACCGGGCGGGTGCAGGCAGCGCAAGGCCAGCATGACAACGATGGCGGTCGCGACCGCCAGGCCCGCAGCAAGTTCAGGCAAGACCGGAAAGCCCATGCCATGCGCAAAGGCAATGCCTACCAGTGCCGACACTGTGTTGCCCGCCACAACTGCCCAGGGCTGGGCCATGGGGCTGGCGGGGGTGGCAAAAACAAGAATGGCGCTGGCACCCAGCGGTGCGACCAGCCAGGGCAGGGAAGGTGTCGCAGAAACACCCAGCAGGTGACACAGCCATCCGGTGAGCACTATGCCGAGGAATGCACCGCCGACAAGCCTCAGGCCCTCACGCGCATTGACGCCGGCACGACCAGGAAGAAAAGCACGCCACCAGTTGCGTGACAGCACGCGGTATGAACGTGCTGGCACCGCGAGGGTGTCAACGTCTGGGGAGGGGGAACTCACCGTCGTGAGTTTAGGGCAGCGCCGCAGCAAGCCTGCCGCGTCTCACATGAACGGCATTGCGCCGCGCCCTTTTAGCCGCGGGCGCGCTGGTACAGGCCCTGGACCTTGGGCACATTCGCCTGCAACTGGCGAATGCGGTCAGGGCCGGACGGGTGCGTCGACAAAAAGCCCGGGCCACCAGCGCCGCCGCCGGCCTGGCCCATTTTTTCCCACAGGCTTACAGACGCCTGAGGGTTATAGCCGGCACGTGCGGCCAGTTCCAGGCCGACCAGATCGGCATCGGTTTCGTCTTCACGGCTGAAACGCAGAGTGAGCAGCTGCGTGCCGACGTTGGCAGCCAGATCACCGACCTGACCCAGGCCCAGCAACTGCGCCCCAAGCGAGAGCAGCGTGCCCGTACCCTGGCTTTTTGCGATGCGGGCACGTGCATGTTCACGCAGCGCGTGGGCCATTTCGTGGCCCATGATCATGGCGGCTTCGTCGTCAGTCAGTCTGAGCTGGTCGAGGATGCCGGTGTAAAAGGCAATTTTGCCGCCAGGCATGCAGAAGGCATTGAGCTCCTTGCTGCCCAGCAGGTTGACCTGCCAGTTCCATTGCCTGGCGCGGTCATTCCACTGCGCGGTTTGCGGTATCAGCTTTGATGCAATGTTGCGAAGCCGCTGAAGTTGCGGGAAGCCGGCCGGTGCAAGCGCGCCTTTGGCTCTGGCCTCAGCGATCATCTTGGCGTATTCCTGCGTGGCGGCATTTTCAAGGTCTTCAGCCGGAATCAGTTTGCGGAAGTTGGACGATGGACCGACCTCGACCTGCGCCAGCGCGGGCACCGCAGCAGTCGCGGCAACAATGCCAGCGCCCAGCATGAAACCCCGGCGGCCAGCCCAGGCAGAATTTTTGGCCTCACATAGATAGCACATGCGTGAATAATAGTGACAAACCGAAAGAGTCATGTCAGAAAAAACCCCTTCTTTCCCTGAGGCGGCCACGCCTGTGACGCCAGCCGCCGAAACGCCTGCAGCAAAGCCGGGATGGCGTGATGTCTGGAAGGTCTACACCGAAGCGGCCACCCTGCGCATGCTGCTCCTGGGGTTTTCTGCCGGCCTGCCTTTGCTGCTGGTATTCGGAACCCTGAGCTTCTGGCTGCGCGAAGCCGGCATCAACCGCAGCACCATCGGTTTTCTGAGCTGGGTCGGCCTGGCCTACGGTTTCAAGTGGGTCTGGGCACCGCTGGTAGACCGCCTGCCCATTCCCCTTCTCACACGCCTGCTGGGCCGCCGCCGCAGCTGGTTGCTGCTGTCGCAGCTGACCATCATTGCCGCACTCGTCGGCATGGCACTGACCGACCCCCGGCTGGCGCTGATGCCTGTGGTGTGGTGCGCGCTCGCCGTGGCTTTCGGTTCGGCCACACAGGACATCGCGCTCGACGCTTACCGTATTGAATCAGCCGACATGCAGCGCCAGGCCGCGCTGGCCGCCAGTTACCAGACGGGTTACCGCATCGCCATGATCTGGGCCGGTGCAGGTGCGCTGTGGATTGCCGCACGCGCAGAAGTGGTAGGCGTGACGGGCTACCAGCAGGGTGCATGGCAGACGGCCTACCTGGTGATGGCGGTATCGATGCTGCTCGGCGTGGCCACCGTGCTTCTGTCGCCCGAACCTGCGGCGCGGCCGCTTGCGCCCTCACGCAATGCAGCCGAATGGCTCCGAAGCGCGCTGGTCGAACCTTTCGCCGACTTCCTGCGCCGCTACGGCAAGCAGGCTGTGCTGATACTTGCGCTGATCGCCATCTACCGCATCAGCGATGTCGTCATGGGCATCATGGCCAACCCGTTTTATGTGGACATGGGCTACACCAAGGATGAGGTCGCCGCCGTCACCAAAATTTACGGCGTCATCATGACGCTGGCTGGCGCTTTTGTGGGCGGCGCGCTGGCCATGCGCTTCGGCGTGATGAAGGTTCTGATGCTGGGCGCCGCCCTGAGCGCCGGCAGCAATCTGCTGTTCGCCTGGCTGGGTTCGCGCGGTCATGACGTCAATGCCCTGATCTTCGTGATCTCTGCCGACAACCTCTCCAGCGGCATTGCGTCGGCGGCATTCATTGCCTACCTGTCGAGCCTGACCAACATCAACTATTCGGCTACGCAGTACGCGCTGTTCAGCTCCATGATGCTGCTGCTGCCCAAATTTCTGGCCGGTTATTCGGGCGTGTATGTCGACACCTTCGGCTACACGCACTTTTTCACGGCGACCGCCATTCTGGGTTTGCCGGTGCTGATTCTGGTGTGGCTGGCATCGCGCATGAAAAAGCCTGAAGGGGCGTGAAAGGGCTTCAGGCGACATGACGCGGGTACAAGCATCCGGAGATGCTTGGGCTGAGGAGTGTTTTTGTCTTACAGGGTTTGCGCTGCGGCCGGTATAAGGTAATGGTCCACTGCCGGTTTACCGCAACTTTACGGTGCCTACAAGCGCACTTGTTGCGTCCGATGCACCATTTACACATCGCGATTCACGCGCTCGCCGCGTCACGGAGGACTCGCTCATGGCTCAACAGCAACTTTTAATGATTGAAGACGATACCCGCCTGGCCAATATGGTGGGTGAGTACCTGCGCCAGTCTGGCTACGGTTTTACCCACGCAGCCGACGGGGCCAGCGGCCTCACGGCCCTGCAATCCAGCACACCAGACCTCGTCATCCTGGACCTGATGCTGCCAGACATGGACGGCCTTGAAGTCTGCCGCCGCATCAAGGGCCAGGGCAGCGAGCAGGCCGGCACGGCCGTTCTGATGCTCACCGCCAAGGGTGACCCCATGGACCGCATCGTCGGCCTCGAGATCGGTGCCGACGACTACCTGCCCAAACCGTTTGAGCCACGCGAACTGCTGGCCCGCATACGTGCCGTGCTGCGCCGCGGCGGCGAAGGCGCTACCGCCAGCAGCAGCAACAGCACACAAAAAGTCATGCGTTTCGGCTCACTTGAAATTGACCGCGATGCGCGTACCGTGACCGTGTCCGGCAACGCCTGCGAGCTCACCTCCTACCAGTTTGATTTGCTGGTGGCGCTGGCCGAGCGCTCGGGCCGCGTGCTGAGCCGCGACCAGATCATGGAAGCCGTACGTGGCCGGGAACTCGAGGCGTTTGACCGCTCCATCGACGTGCACATGGGCCGCATCCGCAGCGCGATTGAGGCCGATCCGAAAGACCCGAAACGCATACTGACGGTACGCGGCGTAGGTTACGTCTTCGCCAAACAACAAGACTGAAGAATGGCTGTGGAGCTTCTGGAAATGCAATTGTCGGGATGCAGGGCGAGGCGCCCGGAGCGCAGGACACCGGAATGCACCTCGGTGCATGAGGATTCCGGGCACCGCGCAACGACGCCATGCGCCCGAGAATTGGATTTATAGGAGCTCCATATGTGGACACGGTTCACCTCGCATCTGTATGTCCGCATCTGGCTGGCCGTGGTGGCCACCGTGGTGGTATTGACCTTTCTGGTCGGTGCCGCCTGGCGTTTTACCAAAGACCCCCCGCAACTGCCGATACGTGAGGTGCTGGTACACAACGCCAATGGCGACGTCATCGGCACGGCACAGACCAAGCCGGGCCGCAAGCTGGGCGATGACCTCGAATTTGATGTGGTCACCAAAGACGGCCAGAACCTGAAACTGCTGTTGCCGCGCCCCAAGCGCCCGCCACCGGCACCCTGGGGCAAACCGCCTTTTGATTTTGGCTGGATGCTGTTTGTTGTCGGCCTGGCAGTCGCCGTCGGCGCCTACCCGGTCATGCGCCGCCTCACGCTCAGGCTTGAATCGCTGCAGCGCGGTGTCGAACGCTGGGGTGAGGGCGACCTCTCGGCACGCGTCAGCGCAGAAGGCAGTGACGAGGTGGCTTTTCTGGCTGCACGCTTCAACCATGCGGCCGAGCGCATTGAAACGCTGATGAACTCGCACAAGTCGCTGCTGGCCAATGCCTCGCACGAGCTGCGTTCCCCGCTGGCGCGCATTCGCATGGGGCTGGAGCTTATGGCCCCCACGCCCGGCACTGGCGTGTCCGAGCTGCCCCCCGAGGGGGCTGACCTTGCTTGGGGCGGCCCGGCGCAGCGGTCGGCCTCTCCGACCATGTTCAGCAAGCAAAAGGAAGAAATCTCGCGCAGCATCAGCGAGCTTGACCAGTTGATTGACGAGATCCTGCTGGCCAGCCGCCTTGATGCGCGCCAATCTGACGCCGAGCCTTTTGAACGCCTGGACCTGACCGGCCTTGCCGCTGAAGAGTGCTCACGCGTCAATGCCGAACTGAGCGCAGACCTGGACGCGGCCTCGCAGGGCCAACCGGTCAGCACGAGCCTGGGTGTCAACGCAACAAGCCGCAGCCTGACGCTTCAGGGCTCACCACGCCTGCTGCGCCGCCTCATTCGCAACCTGCTGGAGAACGCCAGACGGTACAGCAATGGGGACATCACCCTGGAGCTCTCGCAGATCAGGCGGGGTGGCACCGAGCTCGCCGTCATCAAGGTCAACGACCGCGGTCCTGGTGTGCCAGAGTCCCAGCGCGAGCGTATTTTTGAACCCTTCTACCGTCTGCCCGGTGCCAGCGAGCGTGAAGGCGGGGTGGGCCTGGGCCTGGCGCTGGTCAAGTCCATCAGCCTGCGCCATGGCGGCACCGTGCGCTGCGAAGGCCGGCCCGGCGGTGGGGCCTCGTTTGTGGTCGAGCTGCCGGTACACAAGGCCTAGCCCGCACGCGTGCACATATGTGCACATATCAGGCCGCCGCAAGGCGGCTTTTTTAATGGCGAGCACCGGTTTGATACCCTTGCGGCATTGATCACTTCCGCCACAACATCCTGCCATGACCACACCCTTCAACGCCCCCCAGGGTTTTTCACCTGCCAACACCGAACGCATGCCGCTGATGACGCGCGATCAGATGTCGCCCGCACAACAGCAGGCTGCAGACGAGCTGATCGCCGGACCGCGCAAGGCGGTGTTCGGACCCTTTGTACCGCTGATGCGCAGCCCCGAGCTGATGGCGCGCATCGGCAGGGTCGGAGAGTACCTGCGTTTTCAGGGCAAGCTCGATGCGCGCATCCGCGAGCTGGTGACCTGCGTGGCCTCACGCCATGTGTCCAACCAGTTTGAGTGGCTGATGCATGCGCCGCTGGCGCTCAAGGCGGGTGTGGCGCAGTCCACACTTGATGCGATTGCCGCCGGCAAATGCCCGCGCGGCCTGCCGGACGATGAAGCTTTTGCAGTTGACTTCACAAACGAACTGCTGCGCAACCACGGCGTCAGCGACGCAACCTATGCACAGGCAATCTCTTCGCTTGGCGAGGAAGGCGTGATGGAGCTCACCAGCCTGATCGGCTACTTCGTGATGATCTGCTGGGCCATGAATGTGGCGCGTACGCCTGCATTGCCGGTGCAGGGCGACGTGCCGTTTGCGCCGCTGGCGGCGTTTCCGGGCTGAACTATTGAGTCAGTGCGTTGAGAACGCGCTGCGCACTGATGTCATTCAGGCAGCGTGTGTGGCCCAGCGGGCACTCCCGCTCGAAACAAGGGGCGCAATCGAGCGGCGGCTGGTAGCCGGGGTCGTTCTTGAGCCAGAGCACCGTCGCGTTGCTGCTCAACGGCGGCGTGTGCAGCGGGCTTGATGAGCCAAAAATCGCCACCTGCGGCACACCAAATGCTGCCGCAACATGCATGAGGCCGGAGTCATTGCTGATGGTGGCCTTGCTTGCGGCAATCAGGCTCAGCGCCTGCAGCAGCGAGGTGCGGCCTGCGAAGTTGATGCACCGGCCGGCTTTCGTCGCGTTAACGGGCGCGGCGATCTCGTCGCAGAGCGCGGCTTCCTTGCCTGAGCCGAGCAGCACCACCGGTCTGTCGAGTTGCGCCGCGAGCTCTGAGAAATGCCGCGCAGGCCAGCGCTTGGCCGGGCCGTATTCGGCGCCAGGCGCAAAGACGTAGTACCCGCCGCGCTGCAGGCCGAGTTCCTCAAGGCTGCGTTCGATGTCCGCATCGCCCATCTGCAGTTGCGGGCGGTCAGACTCCAGCCCGCCCTCACCGCTGAGCGCCGAATAAAACGCCACCATGGGTGGCTTGTTTTTCGGGTTCTTGAGGCG
>JAZKHN010000401.1:0-2124 GCA_040385325.1 Pseudomonadota bacterium | reverse complement strand
GAAACCCGGCTTCAGGCCGGCGCTTTCCAGAATCCAGGTCAGCATCGCTGTCGTCGTCGTCTTGCCGTGTGTGCCGGCAACAGCCAGCACATGGCGCGGCCCGGTCGCATGGTGAGTCGGGTGGTGCAGCACATGGCCGGACAGCCACTGCGGGCCGCTTGTATAGGGGAGGCCGCTGTTCAATATGGCCTCCATCAGCGGGTACTTCGCACTGCCATCGGGCAAACGCGCACGCGAGACGACGTTGCCGATCACAAACACATCCGGCTCAAACGCCATCTGGTCGGCGCTGTAGCCTTCGATCAGCTCTATGCCCAGGGCGCGGAGCTGGTCGCTCATGGGCGGGTAGACGCCGGTGTCGCAACCCGTGACCTTGTGGCCGGCCTCACGAGCCAGTGCCGCCAGGCCACCCATGAAAGTGCCGCAAATCCCCAGAATGTGTATGTGCATGGCGGGTATTCTAAAAGGCAGCTCCACGCTGGCGGCTGTGGCCTAAACTCCTCTTTCGCCCGATATTCAGCTCAAAACAGTGACCACCCTCCAATCCGAAATTGCCGCCACAGCCGCTGCGCTGGTCGTCGAAGAAGGGCTGGAGTACGGTCAGGCCAAACGCCGCGCCGTCAAGCAGATGGGCTTGCCGCAGCGCACCGAGCTGCCTGGCAATGACCTGATTGAGGATGCAGTGCTGGAATACATCGCCATCTTCTGCGCCGACACCCAGCCCGTTGAACTGGCCGCCCTGCGCGAACTGGCGCTGGTCTGGATGCAGCGCATGAGCGGCTTCAGGCCTTATCTCGCCGGTGCGGTCTGGCACGGCACGGCCACCAGGTTGTCCGACATATATATACAGTTGTTTTGTGATGACCCCAAATCTGCGGAAATAGCGCTGATTGAACACAACGTTGATTACGAGCCGCGCACCGTCAAGAGTTTTACGGGCGGCAGCGTTGAGGCTTTAAGTCTGAGCAGCCTGTGCAAGCGGCTCAATGAGAACGTCGGTGTGCATTTCATGGTCTATGACCACGATGACCTGCGCGGTGCGCTCAAACCTGACGCCAAAGGCCGCACGCCGCGGGGCGATATCGCTGCCGTGCAAAAATTGCTGGCCATGCCATCAGGATCGGACCCCCCCAAATGAATCGCAGAAACGTGCTTTACGGCGGTGCTGCCGCATTCGCCGCCGCAGCCGGGGCTGGCGTTGCGTGGTGGAAGATCCAGCCGCACCAGTCCGTGCCTGCGGTGGCGGCTTCCCCTGTGTCGGGTGCCGACCCGTTCTGGAGCCTGAGCTTCGACACGCCGGATGGCCAGCCACTGGCCATGAATACCTTTCGCGGCAAGCCCTTGCTGGTCAATTTCTGGGGCACCTGGTGCCCACCCTGTATTGAAGAGTTGCCACTGCTCAACAGTTTTTATGGCGCCAACAAGGCACGTGGCTGGCAGTTGCTGGGTCTGGCAGTCGACCAGCCGAGTGCGGTGCGCAAGTGGCTGCAGGCCAAACCGCTGGATTTTGCGGTCGGCATGGCGGGTTTGGGCGGTACCGAGCTCAGCAAGGCGATGGGCAACACGGCCGGCAGCCTGCCATTTACGGTTGTTTTTGATGCGGCGGGGCAGGTGCGGCACCGCAAAATCGGGAAAGTCTCACCTGAAGAACTGAAAATCTGGGCGTCCACCTGAAGTTCAGTTTGTTGGTGTATGAGTTTTGAAGCGTATGGACCTTAAATTACATCAAAAGTAATTTAAAAGTTATCTAATTACAGTTATCGCAAAAATCGTAACAACACCGGTTTTGTGATTTACATCCTCTTGCATGATGTACACTCTGCGCTTTCCCGGTCAGGTCTGATGCCGCGGCTCCACGAGCTTGCAGCTGTTTAGAAGACCTTCAATTGCTTTAAAGGGTAAAAGCTGAAAGTAAGCGAAAGTTAGTGAAGAATGGTCTTGCGCCGGACTTCTCTTCGCGGTCACATCCGCAGTCATATCACTTCATCAGTGGCATGCAAATTCAAAAAGCCTGACCAGCATTGCAAGCGACTTGTTCGCGCTGGCATCTACCGTCGTTGGAGACCACATGGATTTAAGAAAACTCAAGACCCTGATTGACCTCGTCTCAGAGTCCAATGTGTC
>JAZKHN010000400.1:0-6023 GCA_040385325.1 Pseudomonadota bacterium | reverse complement strand
CAGATGGCGACCGACTCGCCCAGCTTGATGAGTTTGGCCAGGTAGCCTTCCAGCGAATGAAAAGGCACACCGGCCATGACCACAGGCTCGCCCCCCGACTGGCCACGCCGTGTCAGCGTGATGTCGAGCAGGCGCGCGGCTTTTTCGGCATCTCCGTAAAAAACCTCATAAAAGTCGCCCATGCGGTAGAAGACCAGCGTGTCGGGGTATTCCGCCTTGATGGCGAAGTACTGGGTCATCATGGGCGTGTGACCGCCCGGCGCGGGCGCAGCCTGTCTGGCCTTGCCGTTTTTGGCGGCCTGTTCTGGGAGGGACCGGGTTGTTTCGCTCATGCTGGTGGCGTCGTCCGGGCAGGTGCCGGCTACATAAACCACCATTATCGGGGCTCAATAAAGCACCTGGACGGCTATGGTGTCGGTGTAAATTCCGGCGGGCACAAACTGTCCGGCCGGGATGTTGCCATACACCGGGAATACGGTCAGCAGCGTTCCCAGCAGGCCGGCCTGACCGCCGGTCTGCACGCAGGTCGAGGCCCCGCCGTCGGCCCAGATGTTCTGAAGGCCGCTGTCGCAATAGACGTTGTAGCGCAGATACTGGCCCCCCGACAGCATGCGCCGCTGGGTGCCCAGGGATTGGGCGCCGAGTTCCAGTTTGACGGTATAGGAGACGCTCTGCCCTGTCACCCCCAGAACCACGCATGACACACTGACCGAGCCGTTCGCGGCGGTATCGGCTCCGGCGGCGCGGTAGTTGGCAAATACCGGTGTGGTGACGCTGCTCGTGCAGATCTGGGCGTTTGCGGCGTGGCCGGAAACCAGCAATAACAGGGTGACTGCGAGGGTACGCCAGCTGATGCCAAAAGGGGTAAGGAGGCCTGCCACGGCATTGGCGGTAGTCATGCCTTTTCCCCGCATTTGTCGGGCCGCACGGCCGCCACCTCGCCGCTTGTGACGGATGGCTGCAGGCTGAATTCACACAGTCGTCCCTGATAAATGATGCTGAACGATGTGGCGGGAATCAGCTCTCCTATCCACAACTGGCCTTCGCGGTCTATGGCTGTCTCGCGCCTGTCGCCATTGACTGATGCCACGACCAGCGTACCTGCCGGAAACAACTGGCCGGTGGGCTGCAGGGGCTTGACAAACGTCTGTGCCGGCCAGGCCTGCGCATTGATTCTGAAGGACACCAGAACACCGCCCCCCAGCGGCGGAACGACCTCTTTCTCTACCTCTCCCGAGGTCCAGTTGATGGGCCAGCTGGCCGGGTCCAGCCTGAGGCGGTTGATACCGGTGGCGACCAGGCCTGGTACCAGCAAAAGTCCGCGTTCATTGGTTCGCCCTGCCGGGCGATTTTCAAACAGCACCGGTACATCCTTCTGGCCGGTCGACACCATGGCAAAAGCCCCTGTCACGGGACGCGTGCTGAACAGGGATCCGCCGGTCCAGACAAAGCCACTGCGCAGGGCAACCTGGGCGGCACGGCTTTGGCCGCCCGCGCGGGCGCTGGCGTCGAGATCAAAGCGGTCGGTGCTGCGCGCCCAGTTGGCATCGACGGATGTCATGGATTGCCGTGAGTCGTGGGTGAGGCCTACACCCCAGTTGCCGTCTGCAGGCACCGGCCCGTTGTCCGCGTACTGCACGCGGCTCAGCTGCGCGCCATCAACGCTGCTCTGGCTGGCATACAGGGAGCGGCTTCGCTGGTCAGGGCTGGTGTCCAGCGGGACGATGAGCGACACCGTCACGTTTTGCTGACGCACCGCGCTGGCACGGGTGCTGGTCAGGCCGGCACTCACGACAGCGCTGGTGTCAAACACCCGGCTCGTGGCATTGAGCGTTGCCACTTCCTCCGTGCCACCGGCTTCCCGGCGCTACTGCGCCAGCGTCAGGCCCAGGCTGACTCCGGGTATGCCGCTCCATTGCGCGCGAAGCAGCCGCTGTGCGACCAGGGCAGGGCGCTCGCCCAGGCCGGGCAGGGGAGAAAAGGCGTGGGTCCAGTCCATCAGCACACGCCAGAGACGGCTGGCCCCATCAAGCCGCACCTCGATGCCACTGCCCTGCCGGGCAGCCCTTTTTGCGGCCAGGAGGCCGATGTGGCCGGTCCAAAGCGCGGAGAGCCGCCTGTCGTAGGAGGCACTCGCCACGGTCGCGATGCGGCTCATCAGGGCCTGTGCGCCAACAGTCGAGTCGTGGTCGAGGCCCGCGGCGTAACTGCCGGCAACAATGGGCGCACCGTACTTCGCATTCGCGTTGAAAAAATTCTCCCGCTGCAGCCCGGCATCAACGCGCCAGCTTTTGATGCCTGGTGGCAACAGGGCTGATGGCAGGTAGATTTCCCTGCGCACCGTGACCGCATTGCCCTGTGCATCCAGTGTCCTGACCGTGTAGCTGTTGAATCCCTGCTGTGCGGGGATGTTGCGCAGGTCGTACACGCCGGTCTGCAGCGTTTGCTGGAACTGCAGGGTGTCGTTGATGAAGACTTCCAGCGGACCCGGCAGCGCGCTGCCGCTTCGCAGCGTGGGCAGCACAGGTGCGAAGTCGTTGGGCCTCAAGTTGCGGTCTGTACCCCATGACAGGCCCGCGAACTGCACTGATTCACCCATGGCCGTCGGGCTGGTGACGGCATCGCCCAGCCTCAGGAATGTGCCGCTTTCCAGCGACTGCCTGAGTGCATAGCTTTCATAGCGGGCGATTCGGCCGGTGTTGTTCCATGCCAGGGCCGTGTTGAAGTACCAGCCATGGGTATAGGCGTGGAAATCACCATTGGCCGAGGGGTTGAGGCGGCCGGCACTGTAGTTGAGTGCCAGCTGGTAGTTGAGCCCGAGGCTGTCAAGCACGCCGGAATCCGGCGATGCGGCTGCCCTGCGCGCATCAATGATGCCGGTGGCGTTTTGCATGTCCAGAAAGACCAGCATGTCGCGCTCTGTGTCATGCGTCAGGGCAGGATCGCCGTCAGGGATCCTCACGTAGCGGGCGTTGTTGTAAGCACATGACGTGCGGCCGGGGTGGCTGCCCTGTAGCGGTACAAACCATGCACGGTCGTCACGGTCCCGGTAGCTCACAGCGGTGCGGTCGTCCTGCGGCGCCTCCCGCAGTTGCACCACATTGCCGGATGCCGGGGCGAGGCCGGCCTCGACGCAGCTCTGCGCCCACGCCTGTCCTGCGGGAACACTCATGGCCGACAGGCCAATGGCTGCAAACCCGCAACGTGACAGCAACTGGGTGCGCATGGGCTTTTGTAGTGAACCTTCTGGGCTGCCACAGCAGTGCCGGTGTGCCTTGCTGTTACCTCGCGGTCAGCTGTACGACACCGAGGTCCGTGCGTGCGCTGGTCGTGCAGGACATCACGCTGTCCCGGAGTACCAGTTTCTGTTCGGGCGAGAGCCTGGCCAGCACCTTTTGAGGACCGGCCGGGCATCCCTGGCCATCGAGCTCCACGACGGTCAGCGTCACGTTGCCGGTGTTGTGCAATTCAGGCGGCCGGTCCGGACCCGTACTGCGAACCAGCATGAGCGATGGGCGCGGACTGAGCGGGGCAATAAATATGGGCACGCCGAGCTTGAAGACCATGCTGACCTGGCTGGCTGCGGTTTCTTCGGGTAACTGGTGGATGAACAGTCTGTAGAAGCCTTCAGTCTCCTGCCGCTGCGCGCCAAACTTGAAGCGGATCACCCGGCTCTTGCCGGCCTGCATGCGAAAGACCGGCGGTGACACAGTGAAGTCCCCCGTACGCTCGTATTGCTCACGTCCATCCGTCCACCTCACCCGCACGACTTCGATCTCCACGCTTGTGGGACGGTCACCGCGGTTGCTCACCTCGACTGAAGAAAATTCGGTCTGGGTGTCCATCCGGACCACGACAGGCGCCACGGCAATGGGGGTGCTGGCCGTCCCCTGCCCGAAAGCAGGAGGCATCATGGCTGCAACCACCATGCACGCAAGGCGCCATTTCTGGCGGGCCTTGTGCATGGGAACTCCTCAATAAGTGACGGTGACCTGAACGGTGTCGGAGTAAACCCCCGCCGTGGCCGTCTGATTGGCCGGCAGGCGGCCGAAGACGGTGAAGGTTTTCACTGCCCCGATGGTGGTGGTGGCTGCACTGGCAGCAACCGTGTCGGTGTTCTGCACGTTGCCCCAGTTCTGCGTCCGCCCGCTGTCGCTGAAGAGGGTGTAGGTCATGGTGTTGGTACCAAAGGTCAGCTTGCGCGCCGACGTGGTGGCCCCGGTGCCGGTGCCGGCGTCCAGGGCAACCGTGTAGGCCGTCACGTCCGGCGTGCAGGTCACTGTGATGATGCCGGTGTTGTCCAGCGCTGTCAGTGAGTAGTTGCCGAAGACGACGGGCGTGGCGGCCGCTATGCAGGTCGCGAGAACCGTTGCCGAGACCACCAGGCTGGCGTTTGCGGTGGCGGCCACGGCTACAGGTGCCGTGCCCAGAGAGGCAAGAGCAAGTGCTGCTGCGCCGAGTTTGAAAGATTTACCAGTACGCATAAAAACTCCAGAAGTTAAATAAATCAACATTCGAGGAATTTGCAAATCAACTGTCGAGTCGCTTGTGGCGGCAGGGACCGTAGCCCATCAATTGGCCCGCGAGCAGTGCCCGAATAACGCTGCAGGCGGCCTGAAATCAGTCTGTAAAGGAGCGACCGAAATCAGGTACAGACAGTTGCATTTGGCGCCGGGTGTTTTTTGTTGACAAGGATAAAAGGCTAGGTAGTTTGCGCTATGGGATTAAAAAATTGTGCGGTTAGTCACATTTCAGGCGCATAAATTTTTTATTCTTATAAGACTTATTAAATTTAGCCTTCGAAGTTTTGTTAGGAAACCAGGTTTTTTATAATTTCAAAATGTAACAAGACTGACCACTTTCGTGCCTTGCCGTGCCGGACATCCGGAGCGGGTATGGGGTGGCCGGTTGCGTGGCAAACGCAAGTCATGGTCAACACGCCAATAAAGCTGCCCAGGCCACGATGGATGGGGCCGCGCCCGAATAAAACCGGGCCATTGTTTGCCAGTCCGGATGCGCCGGACTAGAACGGTGCGTCTGGCGGCGTGTCGCTGCCGGCCTTGACGCGTTTGGCCTTCAGCGTGGGTTTGGCGGCGGGTGGGGTATCTGCCGGTGCGCTGTCGCCTTCTGCCGCCATGGCGGACGTCGTACTGTCCAGTGCCTGCCGCACGGTGGCCTTGTCGCCCGCACCTGCAAACTTGCTGTACTTGCCCAGTGTGGTGACCAGCTGGCCGTAGATGCGGGGGTTGGCTGCCACGCACTCACCGTGCTCGAGGAATTCAGATTCGCCGGTGAAATTGCCAATCAGGCCGCCGGCTTCCGTCACAAGCAGCGAGCCTGCTGCGATGTCCCAGGGCTGGAGGCCGGTTTCAAAAAAGCCGTCGCTGTAACCGGCGGCGACATAGGCCAGGTCAAGCGCCGCGGCGCCGGGGCGGCGCACGCCTGCGCACTGGCTCATGACTTCGCCCAGCATGTTGAGATAGCTTTTGAGCTTGTCGCCCGGGCGGTAAGGAAAGCCGGTGGCGATCAGGCATTCCTGCAGGCGGGTGCGTTTGGCCACTCGGATGCGGCGGTCGTTGAGGTAGGCGCCGCGGCCCTTGGTGGCACAGAAGAGGTCGTTTCGGGTCGGGTCATACACCACGGCCTGCTCGATCTTGCCTTTGACGCTGAGGGCAATGCTGACGCAGTAAACGGGAAAACCGTGAATGAAGTTGGTGGTGCCGTCCAGCGGGTCGATGATCCACACGAATTCGGAGTCTTTGGCGCCATGCTCGCTGCCCGATTCTTCGGCCAGGATGCCGTGGCCGGGGTAGGCGGTCAGCAGGGTTTCGATGATGACGGCCTCTGCGGCCTGGTCGATCTCGGTGACGAAGTCATTGGTCTGCTTGACCGAAACGCGAACCGATTCAACGTCAAGCGCGGCGCGGTTGATGATGGCGCCGGCGGCGCGCGCAGCCTTGATGGCCACGTTGAGCATGGGGTGTAGATTGCTGGACATAAATGATAAGAAAGAGCAGCCGCAT
>JAZKHN010000399.1:0-4090 GCA_040385325.1 Pseudomonadota bacterium | reverse complement strand
CGCCCTTTATCTTTCCGGGCATCAAGGCGCTCAATGTCGCTGCCAAGGTGCTGATTTTTGTCGTGCTGGTGGCCAGTTTTGATCTGCTGCTGGGCTACACCGGCATCGTCAGTTTTGCGCACACCATGTTCTTCGGCATTGGCGCCTACGGCATTGCGATTGCCACGACCCGCATGGGGCCGACATGGACTGCACTGGGTGTGGGCCTTGTAAGTTCGCTGCTGTTGTCTTTTGTGCTGGCCCTTCTGGTGGGGCTGTTCTCGCTACGTGTGCGGGCCATCTTTTTTGCCATGATCACGCTGGCTGTTGCATCGGCCTTCCTGACGCTGGCCTCGCAGCTGTCGGACATCACGGGCGGTGAAGACGGCCTGACCTTCAAGCTGCCTGAAATCCTCTCACCGGGCTTTGAGTTTTCAGAAACGCCTTTCCTCGGCGTCACGCTGGATGGCCGGCTGCTTTGTTATTACCTGCTGTTTGTGGTGGCAGTGGTGCTGCTGCTCGCCATGTTGCGCATCGTCAACTCGCCGTTCGGCCGTGTGCTGCAGGCGATTCGCGAGAACGAGTTTCGCGCCGAGGCGATCGGTTACCGCGTGGTGGTGTACCGCACGCTGTCCAGCGTTCTCTCCGCATTGTTCGCCTGCCTGGCCGGCGCCATGCTGGCGATCTGGTTGCGCTACAACGGCCCAGACACCTCGCTGTCATTTGAAATCATGATGGACGTGCTGCTCATCGTTGTGATTGGCGGTATGGGCACGATCTACGGCGCGGCACTGGGCTCTGCGGCATTCCTCGTGGCGCAAAGCTACCTGCAGGATTTGCTGCGCCTTGGCAGCGAGGCCTCTTCTTCCATTCCCTGGCTTGCCGCCTTGCTGTCGCCCGATCGCTGGCTGCTCTGGCTGGGTGTTCTTTTTGTGCTTTCGGTCTATTACTTTCCCACCGGCGTTGTGGGGCGGCTCAGGGCCGCAGGGGTTCAGGGAACAACCGGCAAGGCCTGAAAAGGCATCACAGGAGACAAAAAATGAGAACGTTCAAACAATGGGGTTTGCAGGCCGGCGCAGCGCTGGCCATGTGCTGCGCGACGGGGCTGACGTCCGCAGCCGATCTGGTCATAGGCCAGGTGGCGCCGCTCTCGGGCGTGCTGGCCAGCACCGGGCACCAGATGGTGGTGGGCGGCAAGATTTACTTTGATGCGATCAACGAGCAGGGCGGTATTCACGGCGCCATGATCAAACAGGTGGTGGTGGACGATGCCTACAAGGTTGAAGAAACCTCACGCCTGACCCGCGAAATGCTGGCGCGGCCCGAGGTGATTGCACTCTTTGGTTTTGCCGGCACGGCCAATGTCAGCAAGCTGCTCGAAGACGGCATTCTGGATGTAGGCGGCGCCGCGCTGGTCGCACCCTACACCGGTGGCGAGGCATTGCGCACGCCGTTCAACCCGTGGATCTTTCACGTGCGCGCAGGTTACGCCGATGAAGCCGAGCACATGGTGCAGCAGCTGACGACGCTGGGCATGAACCGCATTGCCGTGATGTACCAGGACGATGGTTTTGGCAAGGCGGGTTTGCTGGGCGTGACCAATGCGCTGGCCAAACGCAACCTGAAACTCGCCGTGGCTGCGGGCTACGAGCGCAACACCGACAAGGTCGAAGACGCCGTCAAAAAGATCAAGGCATCCGATGCGCAGGCCATCATCATGGTGTCGGTCAACAAGTCAACCGCAGCCTTCATGAAGCAGTACCGCGAAAGCGGCGGCGGCGCGCAGATGTACAACATCTCGGTGGTGGACCCGGCAGAACTCGTCAAGCTGGCTGGCCTGAAGAATGCCCACGGCCTGGGCATCAGTCAGGTGGTTCCTTACCCCTTCATGGCCAACCTGCCGGTGGTGCGCGAGTACCAGGCGCTGCTGAAAAAATACGCACCAAAAGAGCAGGTCAACTACACCAGCTTTGAAGAATTCGTCGGTGCCAAGGTGCTGGTTGAAGCCTTGCGCCGCGCGGGACCCAATCCGACACGTGCCAAGGTCGTCAAGGCGCTTGAATCGATGGGCAGTTTTGACACCGGCGGCATCACGGTCGGTTTTTCACCCAGCAACCGCGTCGGCTCGCGGTATGTCGAGGTGACAGTGATTGGCAGCACCGGCAAGCTGCTGAAATAAAAAGCCCTTCACGCCGCAATACAGGAAGCCAGCGCCCATGTCATTCACCTCGCATTACCTGAGCTGCGCAGGACGCGAAATCCACTACACCGAGTGGGGCGCGCAGCACCAGGACGTGGTGATCGCCTGGCACGGGCTTGCCCGCACCGGCCGTGACATGGACGAACTGGCCGACTACCTGAGCGCGCGTTACCGCGTGATCTGCCCCGACACCATAGGCCGCGGCCTGAGCCAGTGGAGCCCGCGCCCTACGCATGAGTACTGCCTGCGATTTTATGCGCGCATCGCGGCCTCGCTGTTCGAGCAGCTCAACATCGAAAAAGCACACTGGGTGGGTACCTCGATGGGTGGCGCGATAGGCACGGTGTGCGCGTCGGGCCTGTACCAGCCGGCGATGAAGGGCCGCATCAAAAGCCTCACGCTCAACGACAACGCGCCGCAACTTGCCGACGAGGCCATCGCCCGCATCAAGGCCTATGCCGGCAGCCCGCCGACCTTTGCAACGGTGGCCGAGCTTGAAGCCTTCTTTCGTGTGGTTTACAAACCTTATGGCTGGCTCAGTGATGCGCAGTGGCAGCGGCTGACAGAGACATCAACCCGCCGCCTGCCAGACGGCCGCGTGACGCCGCACTACGACCCAGCCATGGTGCAGCAGTTCACCAGCCACCCGAACGACTACCTGATCTGGGACCACTACGACGCCATCAACATCCCGGTGCTGTGCTTGCGCGGGGCGGAGTCAGACCTGGTGCTGCGTGAGACCACCGCAGAGATGCTGCGCCGCGGCCCCGGCAGCCTGGGCCTGACGCGTGTGAGCGAGGTAGAGGGTTGCGGCCATGCACCCGCGCTGAATGTGCTGGGGCAGCTTGAAAAGGTGTCGTCGTTTATTGAGGCCAGCGAGCGTGCAGAGCGCCTGGCCTGTTATTGACAGGCCCTAGTCCGCTGCGCCCAGCGCCAGCGCGGCTGCGCGGGACGCGGCCAGCTTGCCCGGCTCAACAGGCTGCGTTGGCCAGCCGCCCAATTGTGTTGCGCTGAAGTCTGCCAGCGCCGTGATCCACGCCGGGCTGTCGTTCAGGCATTCGATGTAGTTGAAGGCCTGACCGCCGGCTTCTAAAAAGGCGTGGCGCGCTTCCATGTTGATCTCTTCCAGCGTCTCCAGGCAGTCGCCCGTGAAACCGGGGCAGACCACGTCGACGCTTTTTACACCGCCTTGGGCCATCTCTACCAGCGTGGGCTCGGTGTAGGGCTCCAGCCACTTCGCCTTGCCGAAACGTGACTGGAAGGTCAGCCTGTATCGGCCCTTTTCGAGGCCGAGGTTCTCAGCCAGCAGGCGCGCGGTTTTGTAGCACTCGCAGTGGTAGGGGTCGCCGAGATGCAGTGTGCGCTCTGGCACGCCGTGAAAACTCATCACCAGCTGTTCGGCCTGGCCGTGGGTGGCCCAGTGCGCGCGTATCTTGTCGGCAATGGCGTTGATGTAGCCCGGGTCATCGTGGTAGCGGTTGACGAAACGGAACTCCGGCAGGTGGCGGACATTCGCTGCCCATGTGTAGACGGCATCACACACGCTGGCTGTCGTGGTGCCGCTGTACTGCGGGTAGGCGGGGAGGATGAGGATGCGCGTCGCGCCATCGGTCTTGAGAGCATCAAGCTGCGACGCGATGGACGGATTGCCATAACGCATGGCGTAACGCACTTCGACGGCGTGGCCTTGCGCGGCCAGCTTTTCGCCCAGCAGGGCTGCCTGCTTTTGTGTCCAGACCTTGAGCGGCGAGCCTTGCTCCATCCAGATGCTGGCGTATTTGGCGGCGGATTTTTTGGGTCGCACGCGCAGGATGATGCCGTGCAGGATCAGCCACCAGATGGCTTTGGGAATTTCAACCACGCGGTGGTCGCTTAAAAATTCGCCGAGGTAGCTGCGCAGTGCCGGTGCGG
>JAZKHN010000398.1:2362-7775 GCA_040385325.1 Pseudomonadota bacterium | reverse complement strand
ATGATGCAGAAGGTGCAGCGGTGGTTGCAGCCCTCGCTGATCTTCAGGTAGGCGTAATGCTTGGGCGTGAGCTTGATGCCGGCGATGCCGAACGAATTGGGCACCAGGTCAACGAACGGGTCATGCGGCTTGGGCAGGTTAAGGTGCACCGCATCCATGACCTCCTGCGTGGCATGCGGGCCTGTAACAGCCAGCACGCTGGGGTGCATCTGCCGCACCATGTTGCCCCCATCCTCGCCCGCCTTGGCACCCAGGCAACCCGTGACGATGACACGGCCGTTGGCGGCCAGTGCCTCGCCGATGGTGTCCAGGCTTTCCTTGACCGCATCGTCGATAAACCCGCAGGTATTGACGATGACGAGGTCCGCGCCTTCAAAGGTTTTGGAGGTCTGGTAACCCTCTGCACTCAACTGCGTGAGGATCAGTTCGGAATCGGTAAGGGCCTTGGGGCAACCCAGGCTGACAAAACCCACGCGTGGCGCGGGCTTACTGGCAATTTGTATCGGTGGGGAAAGGACTTCGCTCATGGGGTTGATTGTCTCAGACATGGCGGATTTCTGAGGGGGTTCAGAAATTCGATTGTCGGGATGCAGGGAAAGGCGCACGGAGCGCAGATTGGTTTTTGGGGTCAGAGCCCAAATTCACCGAGCCGTTTGGGTGCAGTGCACGCACTGCAGTGAAATTGGTGTCTGACCCCAATAACCAAAGGATTCCGAGCACCGCGCAACGCAGCCATGCGCCCGAAAATTGGATTTATGAGTTCCCTCAGCGTTTTAGCCCTAAAGCGGCCAACATCTGTTCGCTCTGCTTTTGCATTTGCTCCTGCATCTGCGTGAAAACAGTCTTGGACTGTTCGACATAAGTGCCCATCATGCCCTGCATCATGGGCGACTGGGCATTCATGAACTGGGCCCATTTTTCCGGGCTCAGGGTTTTGGATTGCTCAGCCATCTTGACCTGCAGGTCCATGAAGCTCTGGACGTTTTTCTCAAGATAGGCGCCCATGAAGCCCTGCATGGCATTGCCGTAAAAACGGATGATGTTGGCGAGCACCGGCTCGGTAAACATCGGTGCGCCACCAGACTCTTCTTCAAGAATGATTTGCAGCAGGATGGCGCGCGTCAGGTCCTCATTGGTCTTGGCGTCGCGCACCACAAAATGCGCGCTGTCCATGACCAGCTGGCGTACTTCGGTGAGTGTGATGTAGGTCGAGGTTTCGGTGTCGTACAAACGACGGTTCGGGTATTTTTTAATGACGCGGTTTTTTATGTCTGCTGCATCTTTGGCGCTTGATGGCGTCTCAAACGAGTCTTCTGCAGAGGAAGCTTTTGCGGAGGCGGTGCCTGCGCTGGCGCTGGTGGATTTGCTTTTTGGCACGGAAGGCTCCTCTGAATACCGGCTGCAGACACGAAATGCGTTAGCTGAGTCGACACATTCTAGGAAGTATGCTTGATCACAATCCCCTTGGTTTACCCTGTACGCCAACCGCCGCAGGGCTGACTACAAAAAAGGGAGGGACTGGAAAATTTTGGTAGGCGGTATTGGGATCGAACCAACGACCTCCACGATGTCAACGTGGCGCTCTAACCAGCTGAGCTAACCGCCTGGAGCCTCAAATTATAGCACTGGAAATGGCCCCCACGTTCGTTCGCTTCGCGTAACTCTCTGCCCCCCGAGGGGGCCGTCCGCCTGCGGCCCGGCGAAGCCGGTTCCGCGGCTCCACTTGCAAAGACATCGCTGCGTTTTGTACTCTCAGCGCCTTCGCGCGGATCTAACGCCCGGCACTTCACCGACGATGCCGAGAACCTGCTTGAGCCTGCCTGACTGCGCGACCTCCACCGTAAACGTCATCCACGCGGTCCCGCCACGGTTGTCTTTCACCGACTGCGTCTGCACACCGATGACGTTCATTTTTTCTTTCGCAAACACTTCTGAAATGTCGCGCAGCAAGCCCTGGCGGTCCGACGCTTCAATGGACACATCAACCGGGTACACAGAACCATCCGCAGACTTGGGGGCATTCCACTCGACCTCGATCACGCGATCAGGGCTGCCCGATGCCATGTTGCGGAAATTGCTGCAGTCGCTGCGGTGAATGCTCACGCCCTTGCCCTTTGTGACAAAACCCAGGATCTCATCAGGCGGTGCGGGCTTGCAGCATTTCGCAAGCTGCGTGAGCAGCGAGCCCATGCCGACCACCAGCACACCGCCACTTTTTGAGCTGGATACAGCACGCGGCTTTTTAGCCAGCACGTAGTCATCCTGCGTGAGCACGGGCTCAGGCGGCCTGAGCATGTTTTCAATCGTCCGCAGCGAGAGTTCGTCCTTGCCCACCACCTCAAACAAATCGTCTGCCGCCTTGAAGCCCAGCTGCACCGCCAGGTCGTCAAGCTTCATCGACGTCTTGCCTTCGCGCTGCAGCAGTTTTTCAACCGCTTCACGGCCGCGGGCCACGGTCTGCGCCATGTCGAGTGCGTTAAACCAGGCGCGCACTTTTGACTTGGCGCGGTGGCTGGTCAGAAAGCCCAGCTCGGGGTTCAGCCAGTCGCGTGACGGGCCGCCTTCTTTCAGCGTGATGATCTCCACCGTCTGGCCGTTTTGCAGCGGCGTATTGAGCGGCACCATCGCGCCATCAATACGCGCACCACGGCAGCGATGGCCGACATTGGTATGCACGCTGTAGGCAAAATCCACCGCCGTCGCGCCCTGCGGCAATTCAACAATCGCGGCATCGGGCGTCAGCACATAAATGCGGTCTTCGAACAACCCCTTGTTGGCCTCACGCGCACGGGCTGCAGCAGGCCCCGAGAGATCCCGCTCCCAGGCCAGCAACTGCCGTAACACGGCAATCTTGGCATCGTATTCACTGCTGGCCGACACGCCTGCATAACCCTTGGTTCCAGCCTCTTTATAGGCCCAGTGCGCGGCCACGCCGTGCTCGGCATGGTCATGCATGGCCTGCGTGCGGATCTGGATCTCGACGGCCCTGCCCGCTTCGTCGCGCACCACGGTGTGCAGCGACTGATAGCCGTTGGATTTGGGCTTGGCGATGTAGTCGTCGAACTCGCCCAGCACCGGCGTGAAACGCGAATGCACAAACCCCAGCGCCGCGTAACAGCCCTGAACATCAGCGGCAATCACGCGCAGCGCACGGATGTCAAACACCTGGTCGAAGTCCAGTGACTTGCCGCGCATCTTCTTGACGATGCTGTAGATGTGCTTGGGCCGGCCATAAACCAGCGCGGCAATACCGTCCTTGTTCAACTCACGCTCAAGCTGGCTGCGCAGCGATTCCATGAACTGCTCACGCTCCAGCCGCTTTTCATCGAGCAGGCGCGCGGTATTTTTATAGGTCTCAGGTTCGAGAAAACGGAAGGCCAGGTCTTCCATTTCCCATTTCAGCTGCCAGATGCCGAGGCGGCTGGCCAGTGGCGCAAACACGTGCAGCGATTCGTAAGCCAGCGCGGCGGGTGCGGCCTGCCGGGTGGCGGCGTAATGCCGCAGGGTCTGCAGGCGCGATGCCAGGCGCAGCAGCACCACACGCAAATCGCGCGAGAACGCCAGCAGCATCTTGCGCACGTTCTCGGTTTGTACCGCCTGCACTTCTGGCTCATGGGTACCCGGGGCGGCCGCGCGGGCCTGCTTCTGCACATTAACCAGCTTGGTCGTTTCAACCGCAAGCGCCGCATAGTTGGCGCCGAAGGCCTTGGTAATGGATTCCAGCGGCCTGGCCAGGTGTTCACACGAATGCACCAGGTAAATCGCCGCCTGCAAGGCCTCAGTGCGGCCTATGGCCTTGAGGATGGCTGCAACAGCGTCGGCATGTGCGAGGATGTTTTCGCCGGTATCAAAATGCTCGCCGGCAATCAGCGGTTTGGCAAAGGCGCGGGCCCGGGCCAGCGCGTCAGGCTGGTCAGGCACAGTGCCGGATGTTGCAATGGCGATGGACGTCACCGCATCGTCTCCATGGACGGGTTCTACCGGCCCCCCTGGCCCCTGCGCGTTACTTTTCATGAGATCTCAAATGCGATATTTTGGCGTCGGTGTTGTGCCTGGGTTCAGGTTTCAGCCCAGCAAAAATCCTGTGACTGCGGTCACCTGGTCGTCGGCAATCAGCGTGGGCGCGTGGCCCACGCCTGCAAATTCCACCAGCTTTGCGTGTGGGCCCCGTTCTGTCATGGCCTGCGCCGTCTCCGGGTTGAGCAGGTCTGAATTGGCACCACGTATCAACAGTGTTTGCGCCTTGATGTTGTCGTAAAGCTGCCAAAGCGCCGCTGCGCCCTGCTGCGTCGCCTCTTCAGTCGACTGCCTGAACGGAATCGCCATGGCCGGGTCGTAGTGCAGACGGTATTTGCTGCCCGGCACATCGGATACCGGCTTGACCATGTGCTGCGACAGCGACAGCCACTGCTCAGGCGTGTGTGGCCCAAAGCCGGTGGAGACAGCCCACATCGCATCGGCCGCTGCCTGGACAGACTCGAACTCGCCGGCCATTCCCAGGTACTGGCCTATGCGCACAAGCGCCTGCCACTGGATGGCAGGGCCCACGTCATTGAGCACCAGCTTGCGCACCGGCGCCGGCAAAGGCAACCCCGGCTGGCCGCAAAGAATGATGCCGATCAGCCCGCCCATGCTGGTGCCCACCCAGTCGAGCTTGGTGATGGGCGCCTGGCCATGCACCTGGCCCAGCATGGCCAGCATGTCGGCGGCATAGGCGGGTACCTGGTAGCCCATGGGGTCTTTAAGCCAGTCACTGGCGCCGCGGCCTGCCACATCCGGGCAGATAACGCGCAGTCCGCCTTCCAGCGTGGCACCCGCATCACAGAGCGCCTGCGCCAGCACATCGAAGTCCCGTCCCTGTCGCGACAGGCCATGGGCGCAGACGATCAGGTGCCCGGCATCAGACTTGCCCCATTGCCAGTAAGCCATGCGGTGGCCCCCGTTGGCATCAGGGCAATTCACGTAGTTCAGGCTGGGTTGGGTCATGGTCGGCTTGTCAGGAATCGAAGGCTGATAATCAGGTTGAAAATTCATCGGAGTGGCAGGTTTTATGCTTGCCCTTCCTTCAGGCCAACCATCGTAAATCATCCGGAGAAACATCCATGCTCAAAGGCAAGACAGCACTCGTCACAGGTTCCACCAGCGGTATCGGCCTGGGCATCGCCAAGGCGCTGGCCGCGCAGGGCGCCAATATTGTCATGAACGGGTTTGGCGATGTCGAAGCGCCCAAAGCAGAAATCATCGCTGCAGGCGGTTCAGGCATCAAGGTCGGCTACCACGGCGCCGACATGAGCAAGCCCGCGCAGATTGAAGAGATGATGAAATACGCCGCCAGCGAGTTCGGCCGCGTCGACATCCTGGTCAACAACGCCGGCATACAGCACGTCGCCAATGTCGAGGACTTCCCGGTCGA
>JAZKHN010000398.1:0-2262 GCA_040385325.1 Pseudomonadota bacterium | reverse complement strand
CCGCTGGTGCAAAAGCAGATCGACGACCGAGCCGCCCGCGAAGGCATCACGGTAGAGCAGGCCAACAAGGAACTGCTTGGCGAGAAAGAGCCTTCACTGCAGTTCACCACCCCGGATGAACTCGGGGCCTTGGCCGTTTTCTTCTGCTCGCCCGCCGGCAACAACGTGCGCGGCGTGGCCTGGAACATGGACGGCGGCTGGGTGGCGCAGTAAATTCCAGCCTGCCGATGCTATTGAATTTATAGCTTCCCATGTGCGTATTTAAAGGGCTTGAGGCCTAAAAGGCCCCAAAAAAAGGCCGCAAAACCGGGTTTTGCGGCCTTTTTTCCCATTTCGGCCGTTGCAAATCGGTGAACAACTATTTAATGCATCACAAATGAAGCATTAATCCGTTATGGTGCTTTTTATGATGCATTAAGCCACCTCATGGCGGATCCATCACGCCCGGAAGGTGCTCAATCAGGTAATCGATCAGCAGCCGCGTGCGCCCAAGCACACGGCGGTTGGGGTACAGCACCCAGAGGCCCGGCAACTCGCCGTCCGGGTACACGCAGGAATATTTGGGCAGCAACGGCACCAGCGTGCCACTGGCGATTTCGTGTTTGACCAGGGTGCGCGACAGCCTTGAAATTCCCAGCGAAGAACGCGTCAGCTCCAGCAGCAGCGCGTAGTTATCGACCTCGATAAAGGGGTCGATGGCGCGCGACAGCAGTTTTTTTCCGCGCAGGAAAAACCAGTTGCGCGTCTCGTTGGTGGAATGCGTCAGGCAGTCATGCGTGACCAGGTCATCCGGTGTGGACGGCACACCCTTGCGGGCGATATAGGCAGGTGTCGCACACAGGATGCGCTGGTACTCGCGCACGCGCTGCCCGATCACGTTGGAATCCGGTATGCGGCCGGACTGTATGGCCAGGTCGTAGTGCCCCTCGACCATGTTGACCGGGCTGTCGCTGGTGGCGATGCTCAGCCGTATCTGCGGGTACATCCCGCAGAATTTCGCCAGCAGCACGGGCAGGTAGGCCACCGCCGAATAGTGCACCGCCATGATGCGGATCAGGCCCGAGGGCGTTCCCTGCAGGGCGGAAAGGTCGTCGATCAGCTGCGCCTGCGACTCCAGCGACTGCGAGGCCCAGCGCAGCGCCATCTCGCCCGCCTCCGTCAGCTTGATGCTGCGTGTGGTGCGCTCAAAGAGCCGGGCGTTGAGGCCGTCCTCCAGCTGGGCGATCTTGCGTGTGGCCAGCGACGGCGCGATGTTCATGTGGCGCGCTGCGCCGGCAATGCTGCCGTGCTGCGCCACCAGCGTGAACAGTTCGAGCAACTCCTGGCTGGTGGATGGTTTGAGGCGCATGCCGGGTGTCTCCTTGCCGCTGTCTGGCGGCTGCGGTTTCTGGTTATTAGTGCATTTTATGCACTGGTGCTGGACCAAAACAGGCCTTTTTCTTCAGCACTGGATGCCGGAATATCCGGTCAGAGACAAAGCTGCCCCACAACAAAAAGGACAACGCAACATGCGATTTCTTGTCGCCACCGACACCGGTGGCACCTTTACCGACGTGGCCGTTTACGACCGCGAGACTGAAAAAGTCACCTACGGCAAAACGCTGACCGACTACACCAACCTCATCGATGGTGTGCTCGAAGGCCTGAAGACCACTGATGCAAAACTTGAAGAAGCACTGCTCTTCAAGCACGGCACCACCCATGTCATCAACACGCTGATCCAGCGCTCGGGTGCGAAGACCGCGCTGATCGCCACCAAAGGTTTTGGTGACTCGCTGGAAATCGGCCGCGGCAACCGTCCGGTGCCTTTTGCAATGGAATACCGGCGCGAGCGCCCGCTCATCGAACGCAGCAACCGCATCGAGATCAATGAGCGCATGGACTCAGGCGGCAAGGTTCTGGTGCCGCTGGACCTCGAGCAGGTCAGGCAGGTCGCACAGCGCCTCGAGGCCGAAGGCTTTGAAGCCGTCGCCGTGTCCTTCATGAACGCCTATGCCAACCCTGACCATGAAGAGCAGACCGTCGCCCTGCTCAAAGAACTTCTGCCCCGCGTTTATGTCACCTCCGGAACGGTGCTGACGCGCGAATGGTTTGAATACGAGCGCGCCTCCACGGCGGCGGCCAATGCCTATGTCGGCTCGCGCATGTCGTCTTACGTCGACACGTTCGACCAGCGCCTGCGCGACAGGGGCTTTAAAGGCGCTTTTTACATGATGGGCTCCAACGGCGGCGTGCTGTCAAAAGGGCGTGCCGTCGAACAGC
>JAZKHN010000397.1:0-4256 GCA_040385325.1 Pseudomonadota bacterium | reverse complement strand
TGCCGCAGGCGATTGAAGAGCCCGTCATTGCCAAGGTCGAGGCCGATGCCTTCCCGGTGGTGCAGATCGCGTTTTCAAGCGAGTCGATGACGCAGCTGCAGATCAATGACCTGGTCAACCGCATCGTCAAGCCGCGCCTGCAGACCGTCAGCGGTGTGGCCGATGTGCGCATCTTTGGCGAGCGCAAATACGCCATGCGCGTCTGGCTGGACACCGACAAACTCGCCGCCTACCGCCTCACCACTCAGGACGTCGAAGACGCCATACGCCGCAGCAATCTTGAGCTGCCCGCCGGCCGCATTGAATCGCAGCAGCGAGAGTTCAGCGTGACCTCGCAGACCGACCTGGTGCGTCCAGCCCAGTTCAGCGATATCGTCATTCGCACCGTCAACGGTTATTCGGTCAAGGTGCGCGATGTGGCGCGTGTTCAGGAAGGCGCTGCCGATGAACGCACGGCCGTCCGCCTCAATGGACGCTCAGCCGTTGCCGTCGGTGTGATTCGCCAGGCCACGGCCAACCCGCTCGACCTTTCAAAGGGTGTGCGCGACGTGCTGCCCAAGCTCAAGGCCGACCTGCCGGCCGACGTCATCATCGACATCGCCAACGACAACTCGGTGTTCATCGACCGTTCGGTGCGCAACGTCTACCGCACCATCGCCGAAGCTGTCGGCCTTGTGGCGCTGGTGATTTTTGTGTTTTTGCGCACCATGCGCGCATCCATCATTCCCATCATCACCATTCCCGTCAGTCTGATCGGCACGTTTGCGCTGATGGCCATGGCGGGCTTCACCATCAACACGCTGACGCTGCTGGCGCTGGTGCTGGCCATCGGGCTGGTGGTCGATGACGCCATCGTGATGCTGGAGAATATCTTCCGGCACATCGAGGAGGGCATGGACCCGTTTTCCGCTGGCATAAAGGGTGCGAAAGAGATCGGCTTTGCCGTGATCACCATGACGGCCACGCTGGTCGCCGTTTATGCCCCGCTGGCCTTCACACCAGGCCGGACCGGGCGGCTGTTTGTCGAATTTGCACTGGCGCTGGCCGGCGCGGTGGTGGTGTCGGGCTTTGTGGCGCTGACGCTCACCCCCATGCTGTGTACCCAGCTGCTCAAGCACAACCCCAAGCCCAACCGCTTTGACCGCACCATGGAAAAGTGGCTGACCGCGTTGTCTGACAGCTACGGCAACACCTTGCGCTGGTTCATCACACCGCCGCAGGCCACCGCCGGCGGCGAGCGTCTGCCGATCGGGCGCCGCGTCCGTACATGGCTTCTGCAGCCGCGCTGGATGGTGGTGGGTGTGATGATCGCCAGCGCATTGGCCATCCTGCTGATCTTCCCGACCATGAAGCAGGAACTCTCGCCGATTGAAGACCGTGGTGTGATTCTGGCCAACGTCACCGCGCCCGACGGCGCCACGCTGGACTACACCAACCGCTACGCCCGGGCGATCGAGCAGATCGGCCAGCCCTTCAAGGAGTTCGATCGCATATTTGCCAACGTCGGCAACCCCACGGTGGCGCAGGCCAGCGTGGTGTACCGCACTGTTGACTGGGATGAGCGCAAACGCTCGACCATAGACATGGCGCGCGAGCTGCAGCCCAAGTTTGCGGCGCTTCCCGGTGTCAATGTGTTCACCATCACGCCGCCGTCGCTGGGCCAGGGCTTTCGCGAGCGCCCGGTCAACTTCGTCATCCAGACCTCAGACAGCTACCAGAACCTGAACGCGGTGACGCGGCAGATGCTTGACGAGATCGCCAAAAACCCCGGCTTCGTCTCAACGGATATTGACCTGCGCCTGAACAAGCCCGAGCTGCGTATCGAGGTCGAACGCGACAAGGCGGCTGACCTGGGTGTGAGTGTCGAGGTCGTGGCCAAGGCCATTGAAACCCTGCTGGGCGGGCGCAATGTCACGCGCTACAAACGCGACGGCGAGCAATACGACGTGGTGGTGCAGACCGAAGCCAGCGGCCGCAGCACGCCTGACGACATCGACCGCATCTATGTGCGTGGCCGCAACGACGCCATGATCCCGCTCTCGGCACTGGTCAAGGTGCGCGAGAGCGTTTCCCCGCGCGAGCTGAACCACTTCGGTCAGCGCCGCTCGGTCTCCATCACGGCCAGCCTGGGCGGCGATTATTCGCTGGGAGAGGCGCTGAAGTTTCTCGACGCCACAGCGGCCAAGGTCTTGAAGACCGGTTACACCACCGACCTGAACGGCACCTCGCGTGAGTTCCGCAACTCCCAGGGCGCGCTGGCCATTGTGTTCGCGCTCGCGCTGCTGTTTATTTTCCTGGTGCTGGCCGCGCAGTTTGAGAGTTTTGTCGATCCGCTGGTCATCATGCTGTCAGTGCCGCTGTCCATGCTGGGCGCGCTGATTGCGCTGAAATGGTCAGGGGGGTCGCTCAATGTGTATTCGCAGATCGGCCTCATCACACTTGTCGGCCTGATCACCAAGCACGGCATTCTGATTGTCGAGTTCACCAACCAGTTGCGCGGGCAGGGCATGGACATGATCGATGCCGTCGTCAAGGCGTCGGCGCAGCGCCTGCGCCCGATTTTGATGACCACCGGCGCCATGGTGCTGGGCGCCTTGCCGCTGGCACTGTCCAGCGGTGCAGGCGCTGAGAGCCGCACCCAGATCGGCTGGGTCATCGTGGGCGGCATGTCACTGGGCAGTTTGCTCGCGGTGTTTGTCGTGCCGACCATGTACACGTTGTTTGCGCGCAAGGCCATTCCGGGCGCGAACAAGACCGAAGTGAAAGACGCCGCCACCGGCCATCACGGCGAGCCTGAATACATCGCCAAGTAACTTGCCCGGCGCCTTGGCTGGGTAGTTAATGCGTCATGGATGAGTCCTTAATGGCTTAAGGCTTTATTCATGACGCATTAAGTTATTTGATTGTCCGCAGCGCCGCTGAAAATGCCGAAATAGCTTAAAAATGCCTGATTTAAGGCCATTTTCAGGCATCAAATCGGCTGCAGGCCAATAGATACTTGCGTGGGAAGCTATGAAATATATAGCATTGAAATTGCCGGCCCAACCAGCCCGCTTTCCGCCGCCAGGTCTCAGGCTTGGCGTGATCCAGGCGCGTGCAACTCAGCCAAGCGTATTGGCATTAAAGAACGCCATCACATCATATGAACCCCGGGTGAACGGCACGCTAACCGCCTTGTGTCGGGCTGCCCACGCACCAATCTTCTGGCCCGCTACGGGTGAAGACCAGCATGGCAGCTGCGGTCCTCTAGCCGCCGATGTAGCTCATCTCGACGCGCCTGGCATTGCTTTCCGGCTGACTGGTGTCGGGCGACATGGCAGCCCTCTGTTCTGAATACCGGTCATCGCGGCGCTGCCAGATATGGCCAACTGCTGCGGACAGCTGCTCATCCGAATACTCTCCCCGAAGAAGGGCACGCAGGTCGTGCCCCTGGCTGGCGAACAGGCATAAAAACAGCTTGCCTTCGGTCGACAGCCTGGCGCGGTTGCAGTCACCGCAGAAGGCCTTGGTGACGCTGCTGATCACGCCGACCTCGCCGCCGCCATCGGCGTAACGCCAGCGCTCGGCGGTCTCCCCGGCGTAGTTCGCGGTGATGGGCAGCAGGGGGAGTTCGGCGTTGATACGTTCTATCACCTGCGCGGAGGGCAGCACCTCGTCCATGCGCCAGCCGTTGGTGGCACCCACGTCCATGTATTCGATGAAACGCAAGACCGTGCCGGTGTGGCGGAAGTAACGCGCCATCGGCAGGATTTCCAGATCATTCGTGCCGCGCTTGACGACCATGTTGATCTTGACGGGCGCGAGGCCAACCTTCTGCGCAGCTTCAATGCCCCTGAGTACATCGGCGACCGGGAAGTCCACATCGTTCATGCGGCGGAATATCGCGTCGTCCAGCCCGTCGAGGCTGACAGTGACACGCTGCAGGCCGGCGTCTTTCAAAGCCTGGGCTTTTTTTGCCAGCAGCGATGCGTTAGTGGTCAGTGTGATGTCCAGTGGCCTGCCTTCGGGCGTCTGCAGCTTCGCCAGCATGTCTATCAGCACTTCAAGGTTTTTGCGCAGCAGCGGCTCGCCGCCTGTCAGCCTGATCTTCTCCACACCATGGGCGACAAAAATCTTTGCCAGCCGGGTGATCTCTTCAAAACTGAGCAGCGAGGTCTGCGGCAAAAAGGCGTAGTCCTTGTTGAAGACCTCGCTGGGCATGCAGTAGCTGCAGCGGAAGTTGCAGCGGTCGGTGACGCTGATGCGCAGGTCGCGCA
>JAZKHN010000396.1:7988-22104 GCA_040385325.1 Pseudomonadota bacterium | reverse complement strand
AGGCCCTAGCATGCAGGCCTTGCGCGGACTGGCCTGGCTGCTGGCATTTCAATCCGCAGGCGAGCTGCTTGCCAAGGGTTTGCACCTGCCATTTCCAGGCCCCGTCATTGGCATGATTTTGCTGTTGCCGGCACTGCGCTGGCAGCTGGTGCGTGAGCCCGTGAATGTGTGCGCAGACTTCATGCTGTCACACCTTTCGTTACTCTTTGTACCCGTCGGCGTGGGGGTCATGACCCATCTTTCACTGGTCAGCCATTACGGCTTGCGTATTCTGGCGGTGATCGTCCTCTCTACCCTGGCCGGTTTGAGCGTCACTGTCTTGAGCCTGCAATGGTTTAAACGCCCCGAAAGCGATAACTGAAGATGTCGGTTTTTGTGCAGCTCTGGGTCTATCTTTCTGCCACGCCGCTGTTTGGCTTGACCGCCACCCTGGTGGTGTATGTGCTTGCGCAGGCGGCCTACGCAAAGTTGGGCCAGGCCCCTTGGGCCAACCCGGTGCTGTGGACAGTTGTCGTGCTGGCCAGCGGTTTGCTGACTACCGGCGTACCCTACGAAAGCTACTTTGCGGGGGCGCAGTTCATACACTTTCTGCTGGGCCCGGCAGTTGTGGCTTTGGCATGGCCACTGTGGCAGCGACGTGGTGAGCTCCGCCGGCGCTGGGGCCGGTTGCTGCTGGCGGCGCTGCTCGGCGGAACTGTCGCCAGTGGTTCTGCTGTATTGCTGGCCTGGGCCGTGGGTTTACCGCTGGATGTCACGCTGTCGCTGGCACCCAAATCCGTCACTGCACCTGTGGCCATGGGCATTGCCGAAAAAATGGGTGGCATGCCTGCGCTTGCGGCCGTATTCGCGGTGATCACAGGACTGGTGGGAGCCCTTCTGGGTAAGTACCTGTTTGCTGCCCTGCGTATTCCCACTGACAGCACTGGCTGGTCGGCGCGTGGATTTGCGATGGGCACCTCAGCCCATGGTCTGGGCGCCGCACGAGCTTTGCAGGTCAATGCCGATGCTGGCGCCTACGCGGGGTTGGCACTGGGCCTGCAAGTCGTGCTGGCATCGCTGCTGATGCCGCTGGTGTTCAGGTTTTTTTAGACCGGTTGCACGGCTTTTGTAATGGCCGGCACCTTGGCAATCGCACCGAACAAAATTTCTCCGGCCAGTTGCCCACCCTCTTCGATGACCAGCTTGCCATAGCGTATGGTGCCCGTCACCTTGCCGGTGGAATAGATCACCAGCTTCTGCCGGACCGTGAGGTTTCCATTGAATTCCCCGCGTATTTCGGCCACATCGATTTCAGCTGAACCCTTGAAGGCACCCTGTTCTGAAATCTGGATGACGCGCGAATCCATGGTGGCCTCAACAGTGCCTTCGACGACCAACGTGTCGCAATCGGTAATTTCTACGCCCTTGAGCTTGATGTTGGGGCCTACCGTCAGCTTGCTGCCGCCCTCCACAGCGGCAGATGGAACGGCAGCAGACTGCGTTGCCAAAGTCTCGGGCTGCGCTGCAGCAGTCCTGGCGCTTGCAGCTGAGCCACTGGAGGTGGCAGAACCGCCGTTGACGTTGTAACCGCTGGAGCTGTTGCCATGTTGACGCAGCGTGCCAGGTCCGC
The DNA here is from genome assembly GCA_040385325.1 of Pseudomonadota bacterium. Classification (GTDB taxonomy): domain Bacteria; phylum Pseudomonadota; class Gammaproteobacteria; order Burkholderiales; family Burkholderiaceae_C; genus Polaromonas. Next base: position 20,495 of record JAZKHN010000396.1, on the reverse strand, counting down.
CAAGGGGTTCGTTATCGCGTTTGCCGAAAAAGGGTGTTGCCATGTGACTTCCTTAAAAAGAGAGCGCATGGTACGTCTGCATCCTCGATTAAACGTCTGTGCATTGCAAGAAAGGTAACCAAATTAATTTCTGGCTGACGGGTTCCATGGCGCTAAAGTGCGAGCCGATATAGTCCGGACTTATGGCTTACTCACTGAAAATTTTTACCGCTGATGATGTGAGTCCTGCTGATCGGGCACAGGCCGAGTACCGCTTTCGCGACGCGCTTGAAGCCTCACTGGGTGACGGCGGTCTTGTTTGGCCGGTCTACCAGGCCTACCTGAGGCTTCTGCAAACTTACGCAGACCATCAACGCCCCTGGCCACTCAGTGCGGAAGAACAGTTGCTGGTTGACCAATGGGAAGCCGCAGAACTGGCCGCAACGCAAGCGGCTTTTGGGACAGAGCGATATATGGGTGACGCGGAATTTGAAATAAGCCCTTGGACCTCAAAAAAGCTGTAACTCAGTTTTTTTGGCGATATACCCGGTGAAACCGTTGTTAAACGGTCATTTCAGGGCTCGGGTAGCCCATTTGGGGTACAGCAGAAACCAGCGTTTTCCGGATAATTGCGCCCATAACCGGAGGAACAGGATTTTGCAGGCGGAATCAATCGTTTTTTTATCGATGGGAATGGGTGTTCTGGGTTTTGGTGGTCTGGGCATATATCGTTTTGCCAAACGCAAAGCGGGTTTGGCCATCTCGCCTGGCATCGCCGCCGGGACCGCACCTGCCAGTCCGATTGCTCCTGCCTCCGATGACGCCGGATATCAGGTCAGCTACGCGCCACCACAGTTTGAATGGAGTGGCAACAGCGACGGTAGCTTGCGGGTCAAAACCCTGACCTACAAACAGTATGAATGCCTGGAAGATGCGCGCTACGGCTTTCGCATTGTTGGCCTGCCACCGACCGAGCGGAACATGCCGCAACCCCACAAAACACGCGCTCATGGTCTGAAAACCGTCACCTCATTGTCAAGGCACGGCTTTCTTGAGCTGGACAAGAACGGGGGCTACACCATTACTGATCTCGGCCTGAATGCCCTGGAGGTCTGTAGCGTCAGGTACTGACGCTACAGCCCCACACAAGCGTCACGGCTCAAATCGTCGCGTCAGCGGGCGCGTTACTGGCCGCCCACGAATAGAGCGCCACGAATACCAGCGCATCAAAGACTGCGCCAAAACAGATGTAGAGCACAGGCATGAAAAGCACTGAGAGGTGCTGCATGATCAGTGCCTGCACCAGTACCTGGTGCGGCACCATCAATGCCAGAAAACCCAGGATAAGCAAGGTATAACCCAGCTTCGCCATCAGGCTCTGGTTGAGGATGTAATACCCCATCGCCAGCATCACAGGCGTGGCAATAATCACCACGTAACCTATGGTCAGAAGCTCTTCGCTATGACGCGCAATGGTGTACGGAAAGACGCCGGGCGTCAGCCAGAAATAAAGGAGCGCCACAAACTGCACGACGCAGACGATACGCACCGGATATTTGAGTGGCAACGATTCTTTCTTCATGCGAAAGGACAACAGGAAGGCGGCCAGCGTGACGACAGCAGTCACCAGCATGATGGTGGGTGTTGGAAGCGGCGCAGCCTCTCCCGCACCGGACAGCAGCAAGGCGTATTGACCCGCTTCATTGAGCTGTGTGGAACGAAAGAAAGGCACATCAAGTCCAGCCGACCAGAAAAGAATACAGCCGCGCCAGAAGTCCAGCAACAAGGGTCTGGCCCACAACAACAAGCCGCAAATCAATATTGGCAAAACAATCGCCTGGGCCATGAGCCAGGGCGTGACCTTCAACGGCGTGATCGCCCGGTGCGGCCTGACACGCACATGCTTTGCCCTTGCCTCACGGACCGCCGAAAACGCCGCATGAAAATTGCGGTCATGCTCACGGGCCTCTTCAGACAGGGATATTTTGTTAAAGCTCATGGTGCGCAATCAAAAGTCATGAAACAGGCCAACAGTGATGCCGCTACGGCGATACAGGGGGTTTGAATAGCGATTGACACCGACCAGAATGCCGGTGCTGGGGTTAACCCAGTGACGCCAGGTCAGGCTGGCTTCATTGCTGTTGAAGTTGACGAGCTGCGTATTCGCCGTAAGCGCAAGATAACCTTCACCGCCCCAGCCATAACGCGCACTCACCTGATCCTGCTTGTCGCGCGAGTACGTCAGTGCCAGGAACTGCTGCTGCGTCCGTATGCCACCCGGATTGCTGCTGTTCAGGCGTATGCCGCCTTCTGCTATCCATGGCGAATCAAAGTAATACGCCAGGCCCAAAGACAGGCTGCGGTCGGTATGCCCGTCAGGCGCGCTGTAATAACCTACACCTACGGAGCTCACAAGGCTGCGATCAGCCAGCAACTTCCGGTACAGCGTGGCATCCAGTCGGTAGCGCGGCAAAAAGAACGCACCATCACCTGCGCCCAGCGCCAGTGAGCCGTACCAATCCTCGTCGAAGGTATAGGTGTCGCTGATGCCCACAAAGGTGCCACTCTTGTTAAACCGGTTTTGCGCCGACAACTCGCCTTGCAGGACATGAGGCCCGGTGCCATAGGTTCCACGCAGCGTCACATCCCTCCAGCTTCCATAACCAGCCGTCAGGTTCTGGGCACCGGCACTGAGCTCCAGGCTGCGCTTCGCCGCGTCTGTGGTTTTGGGGGTGGGCACAGCGACGGTCATGTCCTGCCCGGTGCTGGAAACTTGCGCCAGCGCCGATCCAGCGCCCAGCAAGGCCATAAAAGCCAGCCACGCGATTTTTCCTGTCATTGAAATCCCTCCAGCATGTAATTTCATCTTGTTTTAAACCTTTTAACGAAGTCAGTATGTGTGGTATCGCTCATAGGCAGCCAGCGCCCGGCAAAGCCGGCGTGACGCCCCTGGCGGTCACGATCTGATAGGCCGCTTCATCGGTTACCGCCCATCTTGCGGAATGCCGCAGCGCTTTTGACTCACGCAGCCAGCAGCCGGCACTTGCCTTGTCGTTCTGGCGCAGTGCGAGCACCGCGAGCAGACCCCACGGGTAATCTGCCTTGCCTTGCACCAGCCACTCGGCCCGGTGCTGGCGCATCCAGTTGCCGTAGTAGGCCGCGGCGTCCTGGGGCAATAAAGGAAAGTCAACCAGCATGGGAAAGATCTGGGCCACGTGGTCCGGGTAAAACGCAGCCTTTTCCGAGCGCTGCTCCAGCTGGGTTGACACCAGAAACCGTTTGTTGACCGGCTCCCAGAAGGTCGCCTTGATTGCACCCGCGAGTTTGTCGGCTTCGGCCCTCTGCCCAGGCTGCTTCAGATGACTTTTCAGGGACCATACCTCAAGGTTGTCCATGAACAGGCCGTGCAGATAAACCGGGGACACCATGTAAATGCCCCGAGATGGCTGGAACAGGTGTTCAAGAGCGTTCTTGCTGATGGCATAACTTTTGCCAAGCGCCGGATTTGCCTTGACATGGGCCGGCATGGTTTCCAGAAGTTTCATCCAGATGGCCAGCAGGGAATCATCGGCATCGGCTGTTTTGCAGGACACCCACGGGGTACTGCCGGTGCGGCAAAACCTGTCAAAAGTGCCGTCCGGCTTTTGCTTTGGCACCAGCCACTGGGCAAATTTTTGCGCTGGCGTGGAAATGTCCAGCCCGTTTTCATGCGCGAGCAACAGCGCCTGCATTGCGAAGTACGGGTCTGCAGATTCACCCCGAGAAAGTACCGTGATGGCACCGTCGGCATCCGAGTAGGAAGAAAGATCCAGCGGAGTTGCAGCCATCGCGGAACCCGAAGCCGCAAGCAGGGACATGACGAATGTGAAGTAGATGTACAGGCGTTTCATGCGGCTTTGACCATTCCTATCTCATGCGCCCAGATCGCACCATGCGCCACAACGCCGTCTTCCACAATGATGTTTCGTGCGCTGATGGTCGTGGGCGCATCGGGTCTGCCAATCACCGAGTTGGCGCCGATCAGAATGTCGGCCTCCGATACGACCGGGCCCATCACCGACGAATCGTTAAACATGTACACGCGCTTTTCACAGGTCACGGCACCCAGCACCTGGGCGCCCCTTGCAATACTGATGCCCTCGCGCGCCTTGATATCGCCAACCACTGTTGTACCGGGCCCGACGATGAGAAAGCCGGTCACGACCAGGGAGCCCTTGTACATCCGTTTGGGCGGCAACGAACAGTTTCCCCGCACGATGTAGAGCAGTGGGGTCTGCATGACTGCATCGGGCAGATCGCCATAGCTGGATTCCTCCAGGCCTTCCTGGCTGTGGGAAGCCGCGGGAGCCCTGCCCGAGCCGAAATGCACAACGGGTGCCTGTACACGTTCAAACCATGTTTCATTGCCCAGCTCGACGGCCATGCCGGCCGAAATACGCCGCATGGCCACACTGTTGTTGTTGAGAACGAGCACACCATCAGCGTGGCCCCAGTCCCTGATCTCGCTCTGTGCACCAAGCGCGACACTGCCAGTGGCATACAGTGCCGAAAAAACCGAACCTGCGCCCGCGTGAATGCTTCCATTCACATACAGAGGCTGTGCCGACTGAAGGGCCTCAGCGCTCTGTATGTCGGGAGAGATCATGCGTTTGCGTGCGTCGCGAAGATCGGCAACTCCGGCAGGATGCGCCACCAGTTCAAAATCTTCAAAGCCGGTTGGCGAGCCTGTTCCCAGCCTAGCCCGCGCATCGGCATCCAGGCGGCGGGCGAAGTGGTCAATATCGCTGGTGTAAGCGGAGGAGATCGGGAGCGCGCCCGAGTCGGTCGGGTACAGCCACTCCTTGAAGGCCGGCACAAAAGGCAGCGTGAGCAGCAGCAGGCAAACCAGGGCAAAAGTAAAATACGTCAAGTAGCCCGGCGTCATCATTTGGCTTCTCCTTCGCGATAACGAATCGTCTTGTCCCAAACCATCTCGCGCTTGAGAATGCCGTCAAGCACAAGGCTCCAGACTGCACCGGAAATGGCAAAAAGACTGACAAAAAAGCCCAGCAGGTTAAAGGGCAGCAAACGCAGGCGCTTGCGGTTTCCGTCAATCAGCACGGCCACCACAATTTCGAAAAAGGCGGCGAAGTTGCCCAGAGTGCCGTACACCATGAGCGCAAAGATCGGTATGACCTGCGACAGCAGCGAGCCTGCATTCAGGAAGTAAAGACCCAGAGCCAGACCCCATCCCAGCAGCATGACGAGCGGAATCACAAACACAAACAGCAACAGCAGTCCGTCAACGCGCTGGCCCATCGTGAGGTAGGGGCTGGTGGCAAATTTCCAGAGATAGCGTGCCATCACCTGGTTGTGGCCCTTGGCCCAGCGTGTCACCTGCTTGATACGTACGCTCCACTCCTCGGGCACCTCCTCGTAGCACTCTGACCGATTTGTGTAAACCGTTTTCCAGCCGTTGAACATGAGCCTGTAGGTGATATCAGTGTCTTCGGCCAGCGTGTCATCGTGCCAGCCCCCGACGGCATTGACCGCAGACAGGCGCACGCCGCCAACGGTACCCCCATACTGCGGCATGAGGTTCATGTTCATGCGCGCCTGCTGGTCGACCTGGTAGCCTGCAGAGCGTTCGAGATCCAGCATGCGCGTGAGTAGATTGGCGCCGCTGTTGACGGGCACAACCCGGCCCATCACAGAGCCCACCTCGGGATCAAAAAACGGCGCGACCAGCTGTTTGAGCAGCCCCCGGCCCGGCACATAGTCGGCATCAAAAATGATGGCAATGTCACCCTCTGCGAATTGCAGCGCATCCTTGAGCGCTGCGGATTTCCCGGCCTTGCCATCCTTCCGATGGAAAGGAGATATTCGTGAAGGAAACCGGTTCACATAGCTGTCGATGATCTGGGCCGTGCGATCACCAGAGCGGTCATTCACAGGGATGATCTTCAATCGGTCCGCCGGATAATCTGTATTCAGCAGCGCCTCAATGCAGCCGGCAATTACCTTTTCTTCGTTGTGGGCAGCGATGAATACGGTGATCATGGGCCAGTTGGCGACAGAAATATCAATGTATGGGTGGCGCTGGGCACCCGTCAGCCGGTTCATGGTGAACATGAAATGCCGGACACCATACAAGGCCATGATGACCACCACAAGGCAAAGCAGTGACGCCATCACCGCAGCGACCGGATAGTCCTTGAAAGTCGGTACCAGCGAGACCGGCAGGACGGGCGCAAGCGGATCGTCAGGATTACCAATGCGGGTGGGCTGGGCCATCACCGGCAGGGCGCCTGTCGCCCACACCGCGAACACAACCGGCAAAAGCGCAACAGCCTTCCAGTACCCCATCGCCCGTGCTTTCACTGAAACAAAAGATAACTTCCCGTGCATGCACGATTGGGGCAGCTGTGAGGGTTCGTGAGAGGTCATGTTGTTTGGCCTTTGATTGGGAGCATCAGACGGGCACCGCAATGGCCGCCTCGGGCAAATGCGTGATGCCAAAGTGGTTTGCGACAACGCCAACGATGCGCTGCGACGCCTTGCCATCTCCGAACGGGTTGCCGGCCCGGGACATTTTTCCCCATGCAGCCTGGTCATCGGTCAGTCGCGCGACCTCGTTAACGATGGCAGTACGTGTTGCGCCTATCAGCAGGGCACACCCGGCCTCTACAGCTTCCGGCCGCTCTGTTTCCTCACGGAGTACAAGCACCGGCACGCCAAAAGTAGGCGCCTCTTCCTGCAACCCGCCAGAGTCAGTCAGCACCAGCCAGGCATCTGCCAGCGCCTGTTGCATTTGTGTGTAATCAAGCGGCGCTGTCAGGCGAACGTTGGCGATGTTGCCAAGCACGGCATGCACCGGACCCTGAACCACCGGGTTCAGGTGAACCGGAAAAAGAATTTGAAGTGAGGGCTGTTGCCTTGCGATGTCTGCAATCGCATGGCAGATTTCATCCACGTCACGGCCCCAGTTCTCGCGCCTGTGCACCGTGACCAGCAGATGGCCCCTGCCATCAACCCGGCGTTTCACGCCGAGGCGCTCGCAGGTCCAGTGCTGCGCATCAATGACGGTGTTGCCGGTCAGATGTATGTGCTCGTCTGCAATGCCTTCTGTTTGCAATGCCACCCGGGCCCGCTCCGTCGGCGGGAAGTGGAATCGTGTGATTCGGCTGATCATTTGCCTGAGCCCTTCTTCCGGAAAAGGCCGGTCCAAGTTACCGGTACGAAGTCCTGCCTCAACATGCGCCAGTGGCACACGGTGGTAGAACGCCGCGAGGGCACCCTGAAATGCGCTCTCAGTATCACCCTGCACCAGCACCAGCGACCATTTCCGCGACGCCATCACGGCATCGAGCTGTTGCCGGCATCCCGTGCTGAACTCAAGCAGGCTGCTACCGCCGCGCTCCAGCGTGATGTCCGGAGAAATATCAAAGCAGTCAAGAATCTGCGTGGCCATGTCGTCGTGCTGGCCTGTGTGAAGCCATTCCACATTGGCCCAGCCAGCCGCTTTAAGGGCGTGATAGGCAGGGGCCAGTTTGATGATTTCCGGACGGGTGCCGGATACAAGGAGTATGTTGTTCATGAGTAAGGGGGTAAAAAAGCCGCACGACAGCATCGTGAAAGAGTCATGGATGACCGGAGATCAACCTTGCCCCGGTTTCCCGGGATCAAGCAAAAAACTACATCGCTGTTTGCCGGCGGTCGTCGCCCCAGCGGGATGTTGAATTTCCGGAAAACATCCGCTCTGCGTTGGCCGCTTCGAGCGGGACGAGATCAACAACAAGAATCAGGTCACCGCCGAAGCGCCCGACACCAAGTTCACGGACTATTTTGTCTTCCTGCTCCTGGGTATCCATTCGCAGAAAACACAGTGCCTGGCGCTTGCCCAGATGGCTGGCAGGCAATATGTCAAGGCGGGCAATGGAGCCATAGCGGGCACATAGCGCGCCCAAGGCAGGACGCAACTGGTCAATATCGTCGCATCCCTCAAGGGTTTCAAGTAATTTGTTCATGTGATCCTAAAGTGGCTGGGGTCAGGTAGGTATTTGGTCTGGGCCCGCTTATGCACGGAACTACTCTGCCTTTGGCTGAAACCGATTTGGCTATACGCACAGGTGTCTGTCTCCCGGGTAAATTACTCCGCGTCATGTAGGACATCGCCGGTGATGTCGATTCACGCAATGACCCACGCTTAAGCTCGACCCCGGGCTGCGGTGCCCGCATGACTGAAAATCAGATTCGGGGTGCCGCCATCTTTCACATCCAGCATTTCTCAACATGGCAACTCGGCCGGCAAAAGAGCCATTCCCCTCGGCACTGCAAAATCTCCTTGAGCGCACCCACAGCTCCGGGGTATGGATCCTTGAAGCAGGCGCCGCTCATGTGACAGTCAGCGCTGCGCTTGCAGATCTGCTGGACATCAGCACTTGCGGAGAAACCAGGGCTTCCCACCAAATCCGCCTGTGCGACATGCTGGATTTCTTCACGGATGACTCACGTGCCTTGATGGCGGCCAGCGTGGACAGATGCATGGCCACCGGCCATGCCTTCGACCAGGAACTACAGCTGGGTACCACCTCAGGCAAGCGCCTGTGGGTGCGCGCGGTTGGCGAATCATCGGCGGGCGACACCGGCGACATCATCGGAATACACGGTGTGCTACACGACATAACGGGGGAAAAGCGCGCACAAAACGAGGCCATGGGCATCACCATGCGGTTGAGCACCACACTGGCCAGCATCCGTGAGGCTTTTGTCACGGTTGACCAGCAGGGCCGCTTCACTTATGTGAACCGCGAAAGTGAAAACCTGTTCAGGCGGCAAAGCGATGAATTGCTTGGGCGTACGCTTTGGAACGAGCTGGACGCCCAGGACACCGGCCTTCTCAGGCAGGAGTTCAACGCGATGGTGGCCGAAGGATCGGGCCGGGAATTCGAACACTACTGCGCGCCAATAGACAAGTGGCTGGAGCTGCGCACCTATGCGTTTGAGGAAGGCGTGGCCGTGTATTTTCGCGATGTGAGCAGCTCGCGCCGGTCTCAGGAACAGTTGCTGCTGCTGGAAACCAGCATCTCGCGCCTTAACGACATCGTCATCATCACCGAAGCCGGACCCGTCGACGCGCCTGGCCCGCGCATCGTGTTCGTCAATGACGCCTTTGAGCGCCATACCGGATACAGCCGTGCGGAAGCACTGGGGAAAACGCCCCGCATGCTGCAAGGGAGCCAGACACAGCGGACACAGCTCAACCGCATACGCACGGCGCTGAACTACTCGCAGCCCGTGCGCGCGGAACTCATCAACTACCGCAAGAACGGTGAGCTTTTCTGGATGGAGCTTGAGATTGCGCCCGTTGATTATTTCAACCGCGGGCTGACGCACTGGGTGTCGATTGCGCGTGACATCACCGAACGCAAGGCCGCTGAAGACAAGATCGAGCACCTGGCTTTTTTCGATGCACTGACGCAGTTGCCCAATCGCCAGCTGCTGATGGACCGCTTGAAAAAAAGCCTGTCGCAATGCGAAGACAGCAATACCGTTGGGGCGCTGATGTTCATCGACCTCGACAACTTCAAGGTTCTCAATGACACCATGGGTCACTCAAGAGGCGACCTGCTGCTGATCCAGGCCGGGTTGCGGCTGGCCACTTGCTCACGGCCCGGCGATACCGTCGCGAGGCTCGGGGGTGATGAGTTTGTGGTGATGCTCGACGACCTGGGTGACAGCATGGCAAGCGCGGTGGCGCAAACCCGCGCTGTTGGTGAAAGCATTCTTGCGGCGCTGAGCGAGCCCTATGAGCTTGCGGGCCACCAGCATCACAGCACCTGCAGCATTGGCATCACGCTCTTCAGCAAGCACGAACAGAGCATAGGCGACCTGCTCAAGCAGGCCGACCTCGCCATGTACCAGGCCAAGGCGGCGGGGCGTAACGGGTTGTGTTTCTTTGATCCGGAAATGCAGGCAGCAGCCACAGCCAATGCCACGCTGGGTGCCGAGCTCAGGCAAAGCCTGCGGCAGCGTGACTTTGTGCTGCACTATCAGCCGCAAGTGGGCCACAAGGGCATGTTCGGCGTGGAAGCACTGGTCCGCTGGCAACACCCCACACGCGGCCTCGTGTTTCCTGATGCCTTCATCCCCCAGGCCGAGGAAAGCGGCCTGATCATGCCGCTGGGCAAATGGGTGCTTGAAACTGCCTGTGCACAACTGGCGCGCTGGGCACTGTCACCGGCCACTGCAGAGTTGAGCATTGCGGTCAACGTCAGCGCACGACAGTTTCGTCACCCGGATTTTGTCGATGAGGTCATGACCCTGATCAGCCGGACCGGCATTCTGGCAAGCCGCCTGAAACTGGAATTGACAGAAAGCCTGCTGGCGAGCGACGTTGGCGTCACGGTGGCCAAAATGGTTGACCTCAAAAAAGCCGGTCTGACACTCTCGATCGACGACTTTGGCATGGGCTATTCAGCCCTGTCGTATCTCAAGTACCTGCCGCTGGACCAGCTGAAAATTGATCGCACCTTTGTCAAGGATGTGCTCACCGACCCCAACGACGCCGCGATTGCCCGCACCATCATCGGCCTGGCGCAGAGTCTCGGGCTCAACGTGGTGGCCGAAGGGGTGGAGACCGAAGCCCAGCGCGCCTGGCTGGAATGGTTCGGCTGCGAGAATTACCAGGGCCACCTCTTCTGCCCGGCACTGCCCATTGATCAACTGGAAGTTTTTATGCATGGATTGTCAGCATGAGCGTGCCATCAGCTGTACATTGCCCCCTGCTGCAACGGTGTTGACAGTGATTGTCTGCTCGCTGCAAAAGCGGTAGAGGTAATGCGGCCCCCCCGCTTTCGGGCCGGTGCCACTCAAACCTTCACCGCCAAACGGCTGCACGCCCACAACCGCGCCAGTCATGTTTCGGTTGATGTAGATGTTGCCGACATGCGCCCGGTGCGCCAGCGCGTGCGCACGCGAGTCAATGCGTGTCTGCAGGCCCAGCGTCAGGCCATACCCCAGTGCGTTGATGGCGGCTATGGTGGCCTCTGCGGTTTTCAATTCGCCGCTGCCCCATCGCACAATCTGCAATACGGGGCCAAAAATTTCCTGCTTCATACCCGAGAGTTCTGCAACTTCAACAATGCAGGGTGCAAGCAGATTTGCAGTGTGACAAGCAGCCGTGACGGCCTCGGCATGCGTACCCAGGTCCCGCACATGTCTCGTGACTGCGTCACAAGCTTCGCTATCGATCAGCGGTCCCACATCAGTGGCCATACTGGCCGGGTTGCCCACTGCAAGCTCGTGTGCTGCCCCCCTGATCATCTCCATGATGCGGTCCGCAACGCTGTCGTGAAGGCACAGCAGGCGCAGTGCCGAGCAGCGCTGGCCAGCGGAGCGAAAAGCGCTTTGAACCACAGCGTCAACAACCTGCTCGGGCAAGGCACTTGAATCCACCAGCATGGCATTGATGCCGCCGGTCTCCGCGATCAGCGGGGTGAGAGGGCCGTCTTTCGCCGCGAGCGCACGGTTGATGATCTGGGCTACTTGCGTCGAGCCGGTAAACACGACGCCCGCAACGCCCTCTGCGGCCACCAGCGCCGCACCCACTGTTTCGCCAGGTCCGTGCAAGAGTTGCAGGACGGCCGCAGGAATGCCGGCCTGGTGCAGCAGCTTCACCGCTTCAAGTGCCACACCTGGCGTCTGCTCGGCGGGTTTGGCCAGCACAGAGTTACCTGTGACCAGCGCGGCCGCTGCCTGCCCGGTAAAAATGGCAAGCGGAAAATTCCAGGGACTGATGCACACCCACACGCCGCGAGGCCGCAAGTGCAATTCATTGGTCTCGCCGGTAGGCCCCGGCATGGCAAGCGGCCGCATGATGCGTTCAGCCTCACCTGCGTAATAGCGCAGGAAATCCACCGCCTCGCGCACTTCAGCAACCGCGTCAGCCCAGGTTTTGAATGCCTCGCTGACCAGCAGCGCGCAAAAACGCGGCATTTGTTCTTCCAGTGCGTCAGCAGCTTTCCTCAATATGCCTGCACGCTCGCCTGCCGGCACGCTGGCCCAGATGCGCTGCGCGTCAGTCGCGGCCTTGAGCGCGTCAGCTAACAAGCTGACATCGAAGGCAGGCACGTCGGGTACTTCGACCTGCGCAAGGGCATCGAGAAGCGGTGAGCGCATGCTGTCAACAGTCAGGTCCAGACCCCTGCTGTTTTTTCTGCCGGCGCCATAGAGGTCGGGCGGCAGGGGGAATGGCTGCCCGGACTCAAACCGCAGCGGTGAGACCAGCAGATCGTCCATTCCCACCGACTCGTCGGCGAGCTGGTGCACAAACGAAGAGTTGGCGCCATTTTCAAGCAGGCGCCGCACCAGATAGGCGAGCAGTTCACGGTGTGAGCCGACAGGTGCGTAAACACGGCACCGGATGTCGGGATTCCTGAGCACTTCGCGAAAAACCCCTTCGCCCATGCCGTGCAATCGCTGCAGTTCAAACGCCCCACCAGTGTTGCCGGCCAGTTGAACAATGGCGGCAATCGTGCCCGCGTTGTG
>JAZKHN010000396.1:0-7888 GCA_040385325.1 Pseudomonadota bacterium | reverse complement strand
GCCTCAAACACATCAAGCGAGAGTTCGAGGCGGTCCACCTCTTCCGCATCAATCGTCAGGCTGATGTTGGCGGACGCAGCCACCTCGCACAACCCCCATACGCGCGGCACAAGTTCAGACATGACGCGCTCGCGCTGCGCATATTCATAACGCGGGTGCAACGCGCTGAGCTTGATGGAAATGCCATCGTTGCTTTCAGTGACGCCCTTTGGGTCTGCAGAGGCTGCGATGGACGCCATGGCATGCCGGTAGCTCGCCAGGTATTTCATGGCATCTGCCTGTGTGCGCGCACCTTCACCAAGCATGTCGTAGCTGAAGCGCAGCCCGGTGGTCTGTCGCCGGGCGGCCCGCGCCTCATCCATGGCCCCGGCAATCGTCTCGCCCAGCACGAATTGCCGCCCCAGCAGCTGGACGGCGCGTACCGTCGCTGCCACAACTGTGCGTGCGCCCAACCTGCCAAAAAGACCTGACTCTGCGGTGCCTGTGGGCCCCGAATGCGGCAGAAAATTTTTTGACAGGGCGATCGCACTCGACGACAGGCGCGCCATGACCTTGTCTGCGTCTCCCGCAAAATCAGCCCGGCCCAGCTGGTCAGCCGTCAGGGCAATCGCGGTCTCAACATCCGGTACACGCAACAGCGCTTCTGCAAGCCGCATCAACGCCAGGCCCTCGCTGCTGGCAATCGGATATTCCTTCAGCAAGCTTTCCATTGCCCAGAAGGGCGGCGGGTTGCTGCGAACCGCCAGAACCCACGGCCTGGCGGCCCGGATGACGGCAGGCCAGTCGAGTACGCCCTCCAGACCCGCCAACAGGGCGGTGGTGACGGCCTCTTCAGAACGATAGGGAGAAGGCAGACGCTGGAGCCACGCTTGAGGCCTATCAGTCAGGTATGTAGTCATGCGAAAACCCGGTGTATGTGAGTTACGCAATATTGACTTGAAAAATGATGAATTTCCCGCTAAATTTAATCTGCATTCGAAATAATTCACTAACTTCCATCAAAAGTCATGAATGATCCGGACCGTCTCGACCTGAAAATACTGACACTTCTGCAGCAGGACGGGCGCATCTCCAACCTCAAGCTGGCAGAAGGTGTCGCCCTGTCGCCTACCGCTGTGCTCGCGCGTGTTCAGCGGCTGAGCCGCGATGGCTACATCCTGGGCTATGAAGCCAAGCTGAACCCGCTCAAGCTGGGCGCCGGCATGATGGTGTTTGTGGAGGTTCTGCTGGACCGCACCACCCCGAACGTATTTGAGGCCTTCAAGGCTGCGGTACAGGTCTACCCTCAAATCATGGAGTGCCACATGGTGGCCGGTGGTTTTGACTACCTGCTCAAAACACGCATGAGCGACATGGCGGCCTACCGCGCCTTTGCGGGCACCGTGCTCTGGGAACTGCCGGGTGTGCGTGAAACGCGTACCTATGCAGTGATGGAAGAAGTCAAAAATACCACTCACTTGGCGCTGGGGGTGTAGCGTCTCATGCCGGGTCCGGCTGGCATGTCTTCAGGAATTGCCCGCACCACCGTCACGGTCAATAATTCACATCTGTATTCACCCCCGATGAGGAGTCACCATGCCCACCCGTATTTTTTGCCACACCGTTGTGGCGACAGTTATAGCCACTCTGGGCCTGTCGGCTTGCGCGCAAACCATGAAGCCAGGTTTGTGGGAGGCCACCAACAAGATAGGCGGCAGCCCTGAAAACGAACAGGCCATGGCGCGGATGCAGCAGCAGATGGCCGCCTTGCCGCCTGCACAGCGCAAGGCCATGGAGGACATGCTGGCGAAGCAGGGCGTAGGCATGGGTGGCGCCAGCGCCGACGGCATGGTGCTGAAGATGTGCATCACCAGGGAGATGGCTGAGCGCAACCAGCTCCCCGTCCAGCAGCAAGGCAGCTGCATCACCACGACCTCGGAGAAAAGCCGGGCCGGCATGAAGATCAACTTCACCTGCACCAACCCGCCGTCAAAGGGTGAAGGACGGTTCACCTTCGCAGGCGATACCGCCTACACCATGAAGATGAAGGTCAACAGCACCGCTCAGGGCGCTCCCAAAACGACCACCATTGACACCAGCGCTAAATGGCTGGCGGCAGACTGCGGCGCCATCAAGCCGATGGTGATGCCCAAGTAAGGCCCCCACGCTGGTTATTGGGGTCAGACGCCAATTTCGCTGCGGTGCCAGCACGGCAACCCACGGGGCAAGCCAGAGGCTTGGCGAATTTGGACTCTGACCCCAAAAACCAGTTGCCCACCCGAGGGTGCTGCCCGCCTGTGGCCCGGCAAAACCGGTTCCACGGCTTGACTTGCACGGACATCGCTGCGTTATCGATCCAGGAAAGATGCTGGTGCCTGAAACCCTTGGGGGCTAACGGCCCCCGAAGATGGCGGTTCCGACGCGCACCATGGTGCTGCCCGAGTGAATCGCGGCCTCCAGATCGGCCGTCATGCCCATAGACAGGGTATCCAGCGGCGCAGGCAGGTCGCCCCTTGCATTGATCTCGTCAAACAGCGCCTTGGCCCGGGCATGAACGGCACAGGCACTGACAAAGTCAACAGCAGGCTCGGGGATGGACATGATGCCGCGCAGGGTGAGCCCCGGCAGTTGCGCGACATCGCGGGCAAGTGCATGCGCCTCTTCCGGCACCACGCCCGATTTGTTGCTGCCCCCATCGGTATTGACCTGAATACAGATCTGTAGCGACGGGAGTCCGGCGGGTCTCTGTTCACTCAGCCGCTGCGCAATTTTCAGCCTGTCTACCGACTGCACCCAGTCAAAGTGTTCGGCCACCAGCCGGGTCTTGTTGCTTTGTATCGGGCCTATGCAGTGCCACTGCAGCGCGCCGACATGCACGCCCTGGCGGGAGGCTTGCAGTTCACGCAGGGCCTGGATTTTTTCAACGCCTTCAGCGATGTAGTTTTCCCCAAAGGCCTGCTGCCCATCGCTGGCCGCATCAGCGACAGCAGCAGCGTCAAAGGTTTTGGATACCGCAAGCAGCCGGACGCTGTCGGGAAGTCGGCCTGCGGCCATGCAGGCCGTGGTAATCCGGTCACGGACCTGCTGGAGGTTGCGCACAATCATGGTCATAATCCAACTGTAAGCTCATGTGACGCCTGCCCTCACGCGGCATCCGGTATCAAGCACTGTTTTTAAGGATCTCCCGGGATGGACATTACCCAGCTTCTGGCCTTCAGCGTCAAGAACAAGGCCTCTGACCTGCACCTGTCCGCAGGCCTGCCCCCGATGATCCGCGTGCACGGTGACGTCCGCCGCATCAATGTCGATCCGCTGGACCACAAACAGGTCCACTCCATGGTGTACGACATCATGAACGACACCCAGCGCAAGAATTACGAAGAATTCCTGGAGGTCGACTTCTCTTTTGAAATCGACGGCTTGGCGCGCTTCCGCGTCAACGCCTTCAACCACAACCGTGGTGCCGGCGCCGTGTTGCGGACCATCCCTTCCAAGATCCTGACGCTGGAGCAGCTCAACGCGCCTAAGATTTTCGGCGAACTGGCGCTCAAGCCGCGCGGCATGGTACTGGTCACCGGCCCCACGGGCTCGGGCAAGTCAACCACACTGGCCGCCATGGTCAACTTTTTGAACGAAACCGAATACGGCCACATCCTGACGGTGGAAGACCCCATCGAGTTTGTGCACGAGTCCAAAAAGTGCCTGATCAACCAGCGTGAAGTCGGCCCGCACACGCTCAGCTTTAACGCAGCGCTGAAATCCGCGCTTCGCGAAGATCCGGACGCCATCCTGGTCGGCGAAATGCGCGACCTTGAAACCATTCGCCTGGCCATGTCGGCCGCTGAAACCGGTCACCTGGTGTTTGGTACCTTGCACACCTCCAGCGCGGCCAAGACGGTCGACCGGATCATTGACGTCTTCCCCGCAGAAGAAAAGGAAATGATTCGCGCCATGCTGTCCGAATCACTTCAAGCCGTGATCTCGCAAACGCTCTGCAAAACCAAGGACGGCGCGGGCCGTGTGGCAGCGCATGAAATCATGCTGGGCACAGGCGCCATCCGGAACCTGATCCGTGAGGCCAAGGTCGCGCAGATGTATTCGTCGATCCAGACCGGCAACAGCGTCGGCATGCAGACGCTGGACCAGAACCTGACCGACCTTGTGAAGCGCAACATCATCTCGGCGTCTGAAGCACGCGGCAAGGCGAAGATTCCCGAGAACTTCCCCGGCTAAATATGGCCCCCACGCTTGTCACTTCGTGTACTGCGCTGCCCCCCGAGGGGGCTGGCCTTGCTTGGGGCGGCCCTGCGCTGCGGCCGTCTGCCTTGCGCCTTCGCTTTTGCCCTTCCGGCAACACCACATTTTTAATTAATACCTGCCTTTCCCGGCTAGCTGTTTGAAAAGGAGTCGCAAATGGAACGCGACCAGGCCAGTAAATTCATAAACGACCTTTTGAAGCTGATGATCAGCCGCAATGGCAGTGATCTGTTCATCACAGGCGACTTCCCGCCCGCCATGAAGGTTGATGGCAAGGTCACCAAGGTGTCGCCGCAGCCGCTCAATGCAGGCCACACGATGGCATTGGCCCGGGCCATCATGAACGACAAGCAGGCCTCGGAGTTCGAGCGCACCAAGGAGTGCAACTTCGCGATCTCGCCACCCGGCGTGGGGCGATTCCGCGTCAACGCCTTTATCCAGCAGGGCAAGGTCGGCATGGTGATGCGGGTCATTCCTGCCACCTTGCCGACGATTGACGGTCTCGGTGTGCCGCAGGTGCTCAAGGAAGTCGTCATGGCCAAGCGAGGTCTGACCATTCTGGTCGGTGCGACGGGCTCAGGCAAATCCACCACGCTGGCGGCCATGGTTGACTGGCGCAACGAGCAGTCCTACGGTCACATCATCACGATTGAAGATCCGGTCGAGTTTGTGCACATGCATAAAAACTGTGTCGTCACGCAGCGCGAAGTGGGCCTGGACACCGACAGCTGGGAAGCCGCCCTGAAAAACACATTGCGCCAGGCGCCCGACGTCATCCTGATGGGTGAGGTGCGTGACCGCGAGACCATGGAACACGCCATCGCCTTCGCCGAAACCGGCCACCTGTGCCTGTGCACGCTGCACGCCAACAGCGCCAACCAGGCACTTGACCGCGTCATCAACTTCTTTCCTGAAGAGCGCCGCACCCAGCTGCTGATGGACCTGTCGCTCAACCTCAAGGCCATGATCTCGCAACGCCTGGTGCCCAAGCAGGACGGCAAGGGCCGCGCAGCGATGGTCGAGGTCATGCTTAACACGCCGCTGATTTCGGATTTGATCTTCAAGGGCGAGGTTTCCGAGATCAAGGAAATCATGAAGAAGAGCCGCAACCTCGGCATGCAGACCTTCGACCAGGCGCTGTTCGATGCGTTCGAGACCAACATGATCACTTACGAAGACGCACTGCGCAACGCCGACTCGGTCAATGACCTGCGCCTTCAGATCAAGCTCAATTCACAGCGCGCCAAATCGCTTGACCTGGCCGCTGGCACCGAAGGTTTTGCCATCGTCTGAGCATCACAGCGCTTTTTGCAGCGGGCGGCGAGAGCTGCCCGTTTTCCATTGAGAAATCCACATTCATCCAGAAAACAGGACCACACACCATGCCGAGCACCAACGCCAAAACCTACGAACCCGCACCCTCCACCAAAGTTGCCTTTCTTGGCCTCGGCGTGATGGGCTACCCGATGGCAGGGCACCTGTCACTCGCAGGCCACGCGGTGAGCGTTTACAACCGTACGGCTGTCAAGTCCGCTGGATTCTGCGCGGAGTTCAAGGGCTCCACCCACGGCCTCACACCAAAAGCAGCAGTTGCCAGTGCCGACATTGTTTTTTGCTGCGTCGGCAACGATGATGACCTGCGCAGTGTGGTGCTGGGTGCAGACGGCGCGCTGGCCGGCATGAAGCCAGGTGCCATTTTTGTGGACCACACCACGGCATCGGCTGATGTGGCGCGCGAGCTTTATGCCGCTGCCAAAAAATTGGGTCTGCAGTTTGTCGATGCGCCCGTCTCGGGTGGACAGGCCGGTGCGCAAAACGGCGCGCTGACCGTGATGTGCGGCGGCGATACCGCCGCATTCGATGCGGTCAAACCAGTCGGCATGGCGTTTTCAAAAGCATTCACCCTCATGGGTGAGAGCGGTGCGGGCCAGCTCACCAAGATGGTCAACCAGATCTGCATTGCAGGGCTGGTGCAGGGTCTGAGCGAGGCCGTGGCCTTTGGACAAAAAGCCGGGCTGGACGTGGACCAGGTGCTGGACGTGATCGGCAAGGGCGCGGCGCAAAGCTGGCAGCTCGACAACCGCGGCAAAACCATGGCCCTAGGCAAGTTCGACTTTGGTTTTGCAGTGGACTGGATGCGCAAGGACCTGGGGCTGGTACTGGACGAAGCCAAGCGCAACGGCGCGCGCCTGCCGGTCACGGCGCTGGTCGACCAGTTCTATGCCGATGTGCAGGCCATGGGCGGCCAGCGCTGGGATACTTCGAGCCTCATAAAGAGACTGAAATAGGGCCTGCCTAGTTCGACGCTGGTTTGGCGCCGGCTGGCGCCGGTTTCGAAGGTGTTGGCAACAGGCGTGCCAGTTCTTCCTCGCTGATGATGTCGAGAATGCGCACGACTTTCTGCACGCCGGGCGTTGAGCGGACCACGGCTGTGCCACGGTCTGCTTCGCGCTGGGTGACGCGGCCCATCAGGTAGGTCGTGCCGCGCTCGGTCACCACCTTGAATGAGTTGGCAAACAGGTCAGGGGCATCAATCAGCGCGGCCTTGATGCGGCCGGTGACCAGCACGTCTGAGGAGCGGTTGGTCAGAGAGGTGTTGCCCATCACGGCCAGCTCGTTGACGACGGACGAGACGTTTTCGACGCGTGACACGATTTGCTCGACCAGCTGTTTGTCCTGGGCAGTGGGTACTTCGCCGGTCAGCAGCACCTGGCGGTTGTAGCTGGTCAGGTTCACGTGGGCACGCTCGCCCAGCGCCGTGCGCAGGCGGCTGGATGCGCGCAGTTCAATGCCTTCGTCTTCAAGTTGTGCGCCCGAGGTGCGGCGGTCTGTCGCGACCAGTGAGCCGCCAGCGGCTGCGCCGCCGAGCACCAGAGGCACGCAGGCCGTCAACGCGCCGGTGAGCAGGGCCGCAGCGGCTGTCGCCAAAACCAGTTTTTTCATCTTCATTTGTATTCCCTGTTTCATGTTGATCTAAGAATGTTCAGGCCGAAGAGTCCGGGTCGCCCAGCAACTGCGCGTCCACGCCGTCGCAGATGCAGTGCAGCACCAGAAGGTGAACCTCCTGGATGCGGGCGGTGCGCTCATGGGGCACGCAGATATGCACATCGGTCTCGCGCAGCACGCCTGCGATTTTTCCGCCGCTGCGGCCGGTCAGGGCCACCACCGTCATTTCCCGTTCATGCGCGGCCTCGATGGCGGCCAGCACGTTGGCCGAATTGCCGCTGGTACTCAGGGCAAGAAGGACATCGCCGGCACCGCCGAGGGCACGCACCTGTTTGGAAAAGATCGCGTCGAAGTTGTAGTCGTTGGCAATCGCCGTGATGATGGAGGTGTCCACCGTCAGCGCAATCGCGGCAAGCTCGGGCCGCTCGCGTTCGTAGCGGCCGACAAATTCTGCGGCGAAGTGCTGTGCGTCGGCGGCCGAGCCGCCATTGCCGCAAGCCAGCACCTTGCCGCCGCTGGTCACGCTGGCAAGGATGGCCTGCACGGCCGCCACGATGGGCTTGGACAAAACCTGGGCCGCCTGGTACTTCAGGTCGGCACTGTCAATGAAGTGCTGTTCGATACGTTGTTCAAGCATGCGGCAATGATAGCGGTTGAAGACGACCTCCCCCACCTGCGGGCATCACGTCTGGTTACAAGGTTGCGG
>JAZKHN010000395.1:0-2263 GCA_040385325.1 Pseudomonadota bacterium | reverse complement strand
CGATGCGGGATTTCTCTTCGTTGAAGAGCCCGATGTGCTTCCACTGCCGCACGTCAAAGTCGGAGCCGATCAGCTCGTTCACGTTGAGCAGCATGTTCTTGTTGAACGACGCCGTCACACCCAGGGCGTCGTCGTAGGCGGCTTCGAGGGTGGCGTTGTCCTTGACCAGGTCAATGCCCAGCAGCAGGCCACGCGCCTTGCCTTGCGCCGGGTCGGCGATGTGTTTCAAAAACTTCAGCGCTTCATGCGGGTGGAAGTTGCCCAGGCTGGAGCCGGGGTAGAAAAACACGCGATCCTGGCTTTGTACTTCTTTGGGCAGCACGAGCCCACTTGAAAAATCCATGCCCAGGCCGACGATGTCGAGTGCCGGGAAGGTGTTTTGCACCTGGTCGGCGGCGCTGCGCAAAAAGTCGACCGAAATATCGACCGGCACATACTGGCGCGGCTGCAGGTACGGAATCAGCCTTGATGCCTTGGCGCAGTTGCCCGCGCCCAGGTCGATGAGGCAGGCGTTGCGTATGCCCACGCTGGTCAGGGTTTCGGCAATCTGCGTTGAAGAAGCCTCAAAAATGGCGGCTTCGGTGCGTGTGGGGTAGTACTCGTCAAGCTGGGTGATGGCTTCAAACAGTTTGGAGCCCAGCTCGTTGTAGAGAAACTTGGGGCTCAGGCTGGCGGCCTGGGCAAGAATGCCGTCGCTCAGTTCCTGCGCCACGCCGGGCTGCTGGCCGGGTGAGCTGTCGTCATAAAGGTTGATGAACTGGGGGGAGGCCGGTGGCAGGGGAATTGCCAGGGCAGAGAAATTGATGGGGAGGTTCAAGATGCGCTTCTTTAAGGGGTTGTCTGTTAGCTGTTTTTGTAATAAACCAATTTAAAAGCAGTCGCCAGACCTGTTTGTAGGACTGAATCGCTTTGAGCGCAAGCGGACATTGCAGAGCTTTGAACACCTTGCCTTCAACTGCTGTTAGTCTCGGCCCAAGCATTTTTCTTACCCTGACTTCCATGTCCAAGCACCTTCTTTCACGCCGCAGCGCACTGGCAGGTACCGCCGCCTGGCTGGCTGGCGCCGCCACAGCCCAAGGGCTGACCGGGCCGGCCTTTGAGGCATCGCCCTGGGCCGGGCCGGTCGGCGCTTTCTCATTGGTGGACACCAGCGGCAAAACCTGGCGCCCGGCCGACATAACCGGCCGTGCCGTGATGATCAACTTCTGGGCCAGCTGGTGCGAACCCTGCCGCGCCGAGATGCCCACCCTGCAGCAACTGGCCGACCTTTATGGCCCGGAGAAACTGCTGGTGCTGGCCGTCAACTTCAAGGAACCCGCAGCTCGGGCGCTTCAGTTCGCCAAAACCACAGGCGTGACGCTGCCCGTGCTGCTGGACCTGGACGGCAAGGCGGCGCGCCAGTGGGGCGTGAAGGTCTTCCCGACAACCCTGATGATCGACAGCCGGGGCCGCCCGCGCCAGCGCGTGATGGGCGAGGTGGACTGGACCAGCGCAGCGGCTGAAAAGCTGGTCGCGCCGCTTCTCAGGCCCGGTTAAAGCTGAGCCGATAATCACGACATCGCCCGCCATGGCTGGCACACCCCTCTTTTCTTGAACCTCCCGGAGTCCACATGACCACCCAACGCCGTACCTTTCTTAAAACCAGCGCTGCAGCAGCAGCGACTGCTGCCTTGCCGACACTGGCGCTGGCCCAAACCGCCCCCACACGTACGTTGTTCGCCCCGCAGAGCGGCGCATGGCGCACCTTTGATGTCACCACCCGCATCGACATCCTCAAGCCTGAAGGCGTGACCAGGGTGTGGATCCCCGTACCCTCGGTCAACAGTGACTACCAGAAGTCTCTGGACAACAGCTTCTCAAGCAACGGCACTACGCTGATGACGCAGGACGGCCAGGACGGCGCGAAGATGCTGTACGCCGAATTCCCTGCGACCGAGAAGAAGCCGTTTGTCGAGCTGACCAGCCGTGTGCAGACCCAGGGCCGCGCCATCGACTGGTCGCAAAAGACCGCCAAGGCCGAAAGCGAAGACACGCTGCGTTACTACACCCGCGCCACCAAATGGGTGCCAACCGACGGCATCGTGCGCAAGACCGCACTGGGCGCCATCGGCAATGCCAAAACCGACGTTGAAAAAACGCAGAAGATTTACGACTGGATCGTGGCCAACACCTACCGCGAACCCAAGGTGCGCGGCTGCGGCGAAGGCGACATCAAGACCATGCTGGAAACCGGCAACCTGGGCGGCAAGTGCGCCGACCTGAA
>JAZKHN010000394.1:0-9784 GCA_040385325.1 Pseudomonadota bacterium | reverse complement strand
TTGTAAGCCGCATCCTTGACCGCAATGGCCTTGGGAATCAGCTTGAGGTCGAAGAAGGTGTCGGCCAGTTTTTGCTGGTCGGCGATCACACTGTCTGGGACGGGCTTGACGTTGAATTCGTAGCGCTTGAGGCTGAGTTCCACGACGTCGACCGGCAGGCTTTGCAGGGGCGCAATCTGGGCAGCCGCCTGCTTGAGGTTGGCCTTGAGCCATTTGCCGCGCTCGACCGAATCTTCAAACCAGGCCTGGATGATTTTGGGGTTCTTCGCTACAAAGTTGCGCTCACCGAGGTAGTACTGGTAGTTGTTGACCACACCGGTACCGTCAGCGAGTACGCGTGCACCAATGGCTTTTTCAGCTGCGGCAGAGAACGGGTCCCAGATCACCCATGCATCGACGTTTTTGCTTTCAAACGCAGCGCGGGCATCGGCAGGTGCCAGGTACACCACGTTGATGTCGCTGAGCTTGAGTTTGTTTTTCTCGAGCAGTCTGACCAGCAGGTAATGCACATTGCTGCCCTTGTTGAGCGCCACTTTTTTGCCCTTGAGCTCGGCGACGGACTTGATGGCTGAGTCCTTGGGCACCAGGATGGCCTCAGCCTCAGGCGCTGCCGGGTCGTAGCCGATGTAGGCAAATTTGGCGCCCGCAGCCTGGGCAAAGATGGGCGGCGCTTCACCGACATAACCGACATCCACAGAACCGAGGTTCAGGCCTTCCAGCAGCTGCGGACCGGCGGGGAACTCAACCCACTTCACCGTGGCATTGAGCGGCTGCAGGCGCTTTTCGAGCGTGCCCTGTGCCTTTTGCAGCACAAACAGGCTGGCGGCTTTCTGGTAGCCGATGCGCAGCTCGACTTTGTCCTGTGCACGGGCGACAGGCATGGACAGCAGGCTGACTGCCAGCGCCGCAGCGCCCACGAGCAGCACGGCAAGTGCGCTGTCTTTCAGGGCCTGGAGTGGCGTGCGCCTTGCAGATGCCTCGCCGGACGGAGTGGTGGGCGTAGATGTATATGTCATTTTTTTCGATTCCTCTATGTGTTTTCAATCGGTGCCGCCAAGGCTCTGCCCTGCTGCGCTTTTTTGCGCTTGCAAAATATCGGGATATGGGGAGTGGCGCAGGCACCGGGGTGCCTTTCAAGAAGCGTTAAACGCTACATCGCACCCTTGAAAACGGCACAGGTTCAAAGCCTGTTGTGGCCGGTAAACGAAGGCCCTCGGATATCAGGTTCACAACCGCATCGTCAAGGCGTGCAGTTATATCCGGGCCGATGCCGTAAATCTTGTCCGCCGATTGCGGCACCTGCGTATCAGTGGCGTATACGCCGGGCAGGATGTGGCGTGCAGACAGGGCCTGCAGCACCGGCCGCAAGGCGTAGTCGAGCGCCAGCATGTGGTTGGGGCTGCCACCTGTGGCCAATGGCAACACCGTCTTGCCCGCCAGCGCGGTTTGCGGCAACAGATCGAGAAACACCTTGAGCAAGCCGCTATACGCAGCCTTGTACACAGGCGTGGCCACGACCAGCACCTGGGCTCTCGCCACCTGTTCAATCGCCGAAATGATGGCCGGGTGTTTCCAGTCGGCCAGCAACAGGGCCGAAGCCGGTAGCGTGCGTATGTTCAGGCGGTCAAGCGCCAGCCCCGGCACATGACTCAAGCGTTGTCCGACAGCATCAAGCAGTGCCACCGAGCGCGAAGGCTCGGAGGGGCTGCCTGCAATCAGCAGCACGGTGGGCTGCGTACTCATTTAATTGTTCTCCCTGATTTGCCTGGCTTGTCGTCAATCAACATTCCCGATTCCCCGTCTTCGCAAGTGCCAGCGCGGAACCGGCTTCGCCGGGCCGCAGCTGGCGCCCCTGCAAGGGGGAAGCGGCCAGAGGCCGCTACGGGGTGTGCTTATTTTTTCGTGTAGATCTGGTCGAAGGAAGCGCCGTCTGCAAAGTGTTCCTTGTCGGCCTTGGCCCAGCCACCGAAGCCCTGGTCGATGGTGAACAGGTTCAGCTTGGGGAACTGCCTGGCGTACTTGGCAATCGCTTTTTGCGACACCGCAGGGCGGTAGAAGTTTTTGCCAGCGATATCCTGGCCTTCTTCGGAGTACAGGTACTTGAGGTATTCCTCGGCGACAGCACGGGTGCCCTTCTTGTCGACGTTCTTGTCGACGACGGCGACCGCCGGCTCTGCCAGGATGCTCAGAGACGGTGCGATCACGTCGAACTTGGCACCGAATTCCTTTTCGAGCAAATAGGCCTCGTTTTCCCATGCAATCAGCACATCGCCCTGGTTACGCTGGGCAAAGGTGATGGTGGAGCCGCGTGCGCCGGTATCGAGCACCGAGACATTGCCATACAGCTTGGCCACAAACTCTTTGGCCTTGGCGTCACTGCCGTACTTGCGTTTGGCAAATTCCCAGGCTGCAAGGTAGTTCCAGCGGGCGCCGCCGGATGTCTTGGGGTTGGGCGTGATGACGGTGATTCCGGGCTTGATCAGGTCATCCCAGTCCTTGATGCCCTTGGGGTTGCCCTGGCGCACGGCCAGCACGATGGTGGATGTGTAGGGCGACGAATTGTGCGGCAGCTTCTTTTGCCAGTCGGGGGCCAGCCAGCCACCGTTTTTCACCAGCGCGTCGGTATCACCGGCCAGGGCCAGGGTGGCAACATCTGCATCCAGGCCGTCGATGATGGAGCGCGCCTGCTTGCCCGAGCCGCCATGCGACTGCTTGATGGTCACGTCCTGGTTGGCCTTGGCCTTCCAGTATTTTGTGAAGGCGGCGTTGAACTCGACATAGAGCTCGCGGGTCGGGTCATACGACACATTGAGCAGCGTGACAGGCGGCTTGGCCTGCGCAAAAACCGGCAGGGCAGACCCTGCCAGCGATGCGCCCAAAGCGGCGGCCAGGGCGGTCTGGGCTGAAACATTGATAAAGTGGCGGCGTGAAGTCATGGCTTGTTCTTTCTTGCAGTGGTACGTTTATTAGCGAACAAGCTGGATTTTGAAAGCAAGACTTGAAAACTGGAACGAATAAATATTCAGTTCTTTATATCCAAATCATCCTAAGACCACCGCTTACAAGGGTGGTATTCCAATAAATACCCAGAAAAAGGACCCCAGATGGCACGAATGGTCAAATGCATCAAGCTCGGCACAGAAGCCGAAGGACTGGACTTTCCGCCCTATCCCGGTGCCCTCGGAAAACGCATCTGGGAAGAGGTCAGCAAGCCTGCATGGGCAGAGTGGATGAAGCAGCAAACCATGCTGGTCAATGAAAATCGCCTCAACCTGGCCGACCTGCGTGCCCGCCAGTACCTGGCGCGTCAGATGGAAAAGCACTTTTTCGGCGAGGGTGCCGATGCGGTACAAGGCTTCGTGCCTCCACCGGCCGCCTGATTTCCCACGGATAGATGGAGCGCATCGACTGGCTGGATGACGGCACGGCCAGCGGCGCACCTTACAGCCCGCGTTTTGGCGACCGCTACCGCAGTGAACTGGGCGGTCTGGAGCAGGCGCGTGATGTCTTTCTGGCCGGTTGCGGTTTGCCCGCTGCCTGGAAAGGCCAGCCGCAGTGGCGAATTCTTGAAACCGGCTTTGGGCTGGGCCTGAACTTTCTGGTGACCTGGCAAGCCTGGAAGGCCGACCCCGACCGGCCGCGCATGCTGCACTTCGTATCGACAGAAGCCTTCCCGGCCAGTGCTGACGACGTGCTGCGCAGCGCGCAGGCTCACCCCGACCTTGTTCCGTTTGCGACCAAACTGCATGCGCAGCTGTGGGGCCTGCTGCCGGGCTTTCACCGGCTGTCATTTGAAGAAGGCCGAGTGTTGCTAACGCTCTGCATCGGCGATGCCAAAGCCATGCTGAAACAGCAGCAGTTTGAAGCCGATTCGGTCTACCTGGACGGTTTCAGCCCCCAGAAAAACCCCGACATCTGGGACATCCACACCTTCAAGGCGGTGGCACGCTGCTGCCGGCGCGGCACCCGCATTGCCACCTGGACGATTGCGCGCGCCGTGCGCGATGCCCTTGCGCAGGCTGGCTTTGTGGTGCACAAGACACCGGGTATCCCGCCCAAACGCGACAACCTGCAGGGGCAATACAACCCGGCCTGGGAGCCCAAAACGCCCATGGAATCAATACCGGCCACCATCGCCCAGCCGGGTCGGTGTGTGGTCGTAGGTAGCGGCCTTGCAGGCGCAGCCATGGCGGCCAGCCTGGCGAGGCGCGGCTGGCAGGTTGTTGTGCTCGATGAAGCCGATGCCCCGGCCGCAGGTGCATCCGGTTTGCCTGCCGGACTGGTAGCGCCGCATGTGTCGCCAGACGACAGCCTGCTGTCGCGCCTCTCGCGCAGCGGTGTGCGCATGACGCTGCAGCAGTGCCAGACCATGCTCACCGCCAGGGAAGACTGGGAGCAGTCCGGCGTGCTGCAGCGCGTGATGCCTGACGCGGACAAACATCTGCCCTTGGAGCTGACACAAGCCTGGCCCGAAGCAGCGGCCGACTGGAGCCGCATGGCGGATGCCTCAGAACTCGCAGCCAGCGGCCTTGCCGAGGACGACAAGGCTTTCCGGCATTCAGCAGCAGCGTGGGTCAAACCGGCCAGCCTTGTCAAAGCCTGGCTGGCAACGCCGGGCGTTACCTGGCGCGGCAACACCAAAGTGGCCAGCCTTGTTTCAGGCAACCGAAGCTGGCATCTCAAGGATGAAGTCGGGCAAACTTTGGAAGAAGCAGATCTGGTGGTCATCGCAGCAGGCTTTGGCTCGCTGGCGCTGGCTACAGGCGTGACGGACAAGCCCCCTGCCCTTCAGGCCATTCGTGGCCAGGTGTCGTGGACGGAAGCGCGGGCTGGCGAAGGCCGGATGCCGGTCAACGGCCACGGCAGTTTTATCCCTGCCGTGCCGCTGGCGCAGGGCCTGGCGGCCATTTTTGGCGCGACGTTTGAGCGGGACGAAGATGCCGCCGGGATCAAACCCCAGGACCATGGCGACAACCTGACGCGCCTGAAAGAACTGCTGCCGGGTCTGGACCTTTCCCCATCAGCCGGGCTTGAGGGTTGGGCGGGTATGCGCTGCGCCACACCCGGCAGGCTGCCGGTGCTGTCGCCAATTGCCTATGAAGGGCATGCGCAGGTCTGGCTCTGCACAGGCATGGGCTCACGCGGCCTGAGCTTTGCACACCTTTGTTCAGAACTGATGGCCGCGCGCCTTCACGGCGAACCCCTGCCGCTGGAGCTGAGGTTGGCCAAGGTGGTCGGCGCGCACTTAATGAGTCATAAATAACCCCTTAAGTCGATAAGGGTTCATTTATGAAGCATTATTTTTAAATTGCGCCAGACGAAGCCCACCAGGGGCTCACGAGACCGGCAAAATGCCTGAAAAAGGCCATTTTCACAGGCTAAAAGTGCCTCCAGGCTAATGAATACGTGCGTGAGCAGCTACTGAATTTATAGCAAAACGCATGCCCGGGCGGCGCGCAAAAGCGCAGCCTAGCGACGCAGGGGCCGCCCGATGGCTGCAAGCAGGTGCTTGAGGTCGCGCGGGTGCAGGGGCTTGGCCAGCGCCCGGTTGGCGCCTGCAAAATGGGCGCGCCATTTGTCAAGAAACGAGAGCTTCTCGCGCATGGCAACCACGTGGCCAGTGCCTTCGAGTCTGTCACTGGCCTGGTTCACCAGCTTCCAGCCATCCATGTCGGCAACGCCAACGTCGATCATGGCGAGAACGTAGGTATGCCCGGCCAGCAAAGCCAGCGCCTCGGCGCCGGTCACAGCTTCATCAACAAAAAGCAGCCCGGCGTTGGCCAGCTTGGCGCGGAGGTAGAGGCGTGCCCCCAGGTCTGCTTCCAGCACCAGCACACGATCGCCCTGCTGCTCCGGCGTTGACACCTCCAGGGGGGCCGGTTCTGTGGTGGTGTCGGCATCGCTGGCGTGGTCATCGGGGAAGGCATCCAGACCGAGGTCAAAGTCCAGATCCAGCGGCAGGGGCGCGGAGACATCAAAGTCAAGCGCTGCAGCGGGTTCTGCATCCCGCGCCGCAGGAGCAAAGAGGCCATCGAGGCCCTCAAGTATTGAAACCCATTGCAGCGGACGTGAAAACACAAGTGCCGACCTGGCCGCCGGGCGTTCACCCACCCAGACGCGCTTGAGCAGGTCGTTGTCCGGGTTGGTCAACGCCACGTTGGCCTCCCAGCTCTCACCATCAATCAGTGCAATGCGGGCCTTCTCCGGGGCGTCTTCATTCCAGAGGGCATAAACCACAGCCCGGGACTCGGACAGGCGAAAAACCGTGTTGAGGGCGTGACGCTCAACGTCACTGAACCCGAACACCCTGACAAAAATCCGCCTGACTTCCCCGCCGCCCGTGTTTTGCATTTGGTCTGGATTATGCGGGAGATATCTGCCCCGAAAACCCCGTCTTACCTGCTCACCCCTGAAATCGGGGCCCCGGCGCCCAGAGGCCGCCAAACAGCCGCAAACCCGCATGAACATTGGTGAATAAGCTTATGCGCATAACGGCGGAACTAATTTGTAGTTTGTTCCCATAAGGATTACCCCTACATTCACCGCCTATGCATGAGTTTGCC
Organism: Pseudomonadota bacterium; assembly: GCA_040385325.1. GTDB lineage: Bacteria > Pseudomonadota > Gammaproteobacteria > Burkholderiales > Burkholderiaceae_C > Polaromonas. The sequence goes on along the minus strand of JAZKHN010000394.1, from coordinate 3,221 downwards.
TTTGTATTTGCCGGATTTGCCGTGGGCCTGGTGGTCGGCCTGACGGGGGTGGGGGGCGGCTCACTCATGACGCCGCTGCTGATCTTCTTTTTCGGCGTCAAGCCGCACCTGGCGATCGGCACCGACCTGCTTTTTGCGGCGTTCACCAAGCTGGGCGGCACGGTCAGCCTGGCCAGGTCAAAAGTGATCGACTGGCGCATCGTGGGCCAGGTCGCTGCAGGCAGCATTCCGGCGACCCTGGTCACGCTTTACATCCTCAACCGCCTCGGCCCGACCAACCCGGCAACGCAGGCGGTCATGACCACCACACTGGGCATAGCCCTCCTTCTGACAGCAGCTGCCACCTTGTACAAAGCGCTGCGCGGCAAGGCTGCCCCGACCACCATTGCCCCTGAACAGCTCGCACAGGCGACGCGACCTCGCCACTGGGCCTTGCCCATCGCCTTTGGTGCCGTGATTGGCGTTCTGGTCACGCTGACATCAGTAGGCGCTGGCGCCATCGGCGTGATTGTGCTGATGCTGCTTTACCCCGCCCTGCCCCTGCCGCGCATTGTGGCCGCCGACATTGCCCACGCCGTGCCTCTTACACTTGTCGCCGGCCTGGGCCATGCGTCCATCGGTTCGGTGGACTGGCCGCTGCTGCTCAAGCTGCTGGCCGGATCGCTCCCTGGCATCTGGCTGGGCACCTTCCTGATGCACAAAACCCCGGACAGGGTGATCCGCTCACTGCTGTCCGTGCTGCTGGCTTACGCCGGCGTGAAGCTCATTTCCATCTAATAAAAACAGACTTTTCGTAGCCCTCGTTTGAAATATCGATAGCCATGTACCAATACACAGAATTTGACCGCCAGTTTGTGCAGGCGCGCGCCAACCAGTACCGCGACCAGCTCGGCCGCTGGAAGGCCGGCACCCTTGCCGAAGATGAATTTCGCCCACTGCGCCTGCAAAACGGCTGGTATGTGCAGCGCTACGCGCCCATGCTGCGCGTGGCCGTGCCTTATGGCGAGCTCTCCACCGCACAACTGCGCGTGCTGGCCAAAATTGCCCGCGACTATGACCAGCCCAACAATGCGCTGTTTGAAGAAGCCCAGGCCGCCCAGGACAAGCTCGGTGCCATTCCCCTGCCCGGCGGCAAATCGGTCCACACCCACCTGACCAAGGGCTATGCCCACTTCACGACGCGCCAGAACGTTCAGTACAACTGGATCCCGCTCGACAAGTCTGCCGACGTGATGGACCTGCTTGCCAGCGTCAACATGCACGGCATACAGACCAGCGGCAACTGCATACGCAACATCACCAGCGACGAGCGTGCCGGCATTGCTGCCGACGAACTGGCCGACCCACGCCCCTACGCAGAAATCATGCGCCAGTGGAGCACCTTGCACCCCGAGTTCGCCTTCCTGCCGCGCAAGTTCAAGGTCGCCATCACCGGCGCGCTTGAAGACCGTGCCGCAACCGCATGGCATGACGTGGGCCTGCACATGCTGAAGAACGACGCCGGCGAACTGGGCTTTCGTGTCATGGTTGGCGGCGGCATGGGCCGCACGCCCATCCTGGGCACGGTCATCCGCGAATTTTTGCCGTGGAACCAGATCCTCAATTACCTTGAAGCCGTGGTCCGCGCCTACAACCGCTTCGGCCGCCGCGACAACATGTACAAGGCGCGCATCAAGATCCTGGTGAAGGCCGAAGGCCAGAAGTTCACTGACCAGGTCGAGGCTGAGTACAAGGACATCATCGAGATCGACGGTGCACCGCACACCATCACGCAGGCCGAGCTGGACCGCGTATCAAGCTCGTTTGAAGCGCCGAACCTGAGCTGCAACCGCACGGATGCAGAAGCCAAGATTGCCAACATCCTGCGCGCCGCTGCCGAAGACGATGTCGAGTTTGGCCGCTGGCTGCAGCAGAACGTGGCACCACACAAAAACCCCGACCTGCGCATCGTCACGCTCTCGTTCAAGCGCCTCGGCCAGGCGCCCGGCGACGCGACAGCTGACCAGCTTGAGCTGGCCGCACAACTGGCCGACCAGTACAGCGCCGGCGAGGTGCGCGTCACACACGACCAGAACCTCGTGCTGCCCTGGGTGCGCTGCGACCAGTTGCCCGAACTCTGGAAAGCCGCCCGCAAAGCCGGTTTTGCACGCCCCAACATCCGCCTGCTGACCGACATGATTGCCTGCCCCGGCGGCGATTTCTGCTCGCTGGCCAATGCGCGCTCGCTGCCGCTGGCCGAAGCCATCACGCTGCGTTACCAGGACCTGGATGAACTTCATGACCTGGGCGAAATCGACCTGCACATCAGCGGCTGCATCAACTCCTGCGGACATCACCACAGCGGCCACATCGGCATCCTGGGCGTCGACAAGGACGGCAAGGAGTGGTACCAGATCACCTTGGGCGGCTCTGATGGCTCCACGCTGTCAGGCGCACCTGCCACCGGCAAGGTGGTCGGCCCGTCTTTTTCTGCCGCAGAAGTGCCCGAAGTGATTGAAGCTGTGCTGGACACCTACCGTGAACACCGCATTGCTACGGGCGAGAAGCAGGAAACATTTGTCGACACGCTTCGCCGCGTCGGTGCCGAGCCCTTCAAGGCTGCAGCCAACGGTGCGCGCTTTTCTGTCACCGGCAAGGGCCAGGAACTCGCTGAACAGGCCGCTTGAAAGGACATGAACATGAAACTGATTACCTCTTCAGCACACGAATCGGCTGCCCCGAACATCCTGCAGATCGCCAACGACGCAGACCCGAGAGAGGTTTCGCTCGACGGCGTGACCCGCATTGACCTGCACTTCCCGAAGTTCACGGACGGCCGCGCCTTCAGCCAGGCTTTCCTGCTGAGCCGCCGCCTCGCCTTCAAGGGCGAGATTCGCGCCACCGGCGATGTACTGGTTGACCAGCTCGCGCAGATGGAGCGCAGCGGTTTCACCACCGCCGTGCTGCGCGCCGACCAGGACATTGCCGTGGCCGAACGCGTGCTGCGCAGCTACCCCGGTTACCAGGCCGGCAAATACCAGGGCGATGCGGTGCAGGCCGAACCCCACTTTGCCCACCTCGAGGAAGCCTGACATGAGCGAAGTGATTGACAAGATGGAAGCGGGCATGGACCTCGCGCACATCAACGCAGAACTGGGCCGCAATGCCCAGGGCCTGGTGGACTGGGCTGTCGGCTTGCACAAGCCCACCATCGTCACCACCAACTTCCGCCCTTTTGAGGC
>JAZKHN010000393.1:0-1757 GCA_040385325.1 Pseudomonadota bacterium | reverse complement strand
CGCACCTTGGCGGGCTGCTCACCACGCCGCGCCGTCACGGCATACACCGGCACATCAGCCATGTGCCAGCCGGGCAGCACCGGCACCAGCCGCCCATCAGCCAGCGCCTGCTGGTCTTCCTGGCTGACCGCCATGCCTATGCCCCAGCCTGCGACACACAGCGCATGCATGGCCGTGACCTGCGACGCGTGGACGCGGGCCTCAAAGCGCAGCTGCTGTTGCTCACCGCCGGGGCCTGTGAGCTCGATGAAATCAAAACTGGCGTTGCGCGGCCTGCTGCCGAGCAGGTCGTGGTTGAGCAGGTCTGTCGGCTCGGCGGGCCAGCCACGTTCGGCCAGGTACGCAGGCGCGGCACAAAGCTGGCGTTTCATACTGCCGAGCTTGCGCGCGACAAGCGTTGAGTCGGGCTGCGCGCCAACGCGCAGCGCGAGGTCGACGCGCTCTTCAATCAGATCAATCACGGTGTCATCAAGCAGCAGGTTGAGCGTGAGCCTGGGGTGGCTGCGCAGCGGTGCCAGCGCACTGGCGAGCAGGCTGCCGAAGCCTATGGGCGCGGCGAGGCGAAGTTCGCCTTCGGGCTCGTCACGCAGCCGCGACAGCGCCTGGTCGGCAGAGCGCGCAGCGGCCACCATGGCCGCGCAACCTGCGTGGTAACGCTCGCCTGCTTCGGTCAGCGTGAGCCGCCGTGTAGAGCGGTGCAGGAGCGCAAGGCCCAGTGATTGTTCAAGCTGGCGCAGGTGCTGGCTGACGGCGGAGGGCGTCATGCCGAGTTGCCGGCCGGCTGCGGTCAATGAGCCTGCGGCCACGACTTCGGCAAAAACCGCCATGCGCCTGAGTTGATCCATATCGCCCTCTATTGATTAGTTTTACTTCACAGTGTTAGCCGATTTTGCCGTCTATTCAATTTTGTGTGAAGTAATCAGACTCAAGGCTTCTTAACTTGGCTTACAAGCTTCAAAGGAGTTTTCATGAAAATCGCACTCATAGGCGCTACTGGTTTCACAGGCGCACCCGTTCTGGCGGAGCTGCTGTCACGCGGCCACCAGGTCACGGCCCTGGCGCGCACGCCTGAAAAACTGCAGGCGCAAAAAGGCCTCAATGTGGTCAAGGCCGATGTGCTGGACGAGAAACAGGTGGCCGCAGCAGTGGCCGGCCATGACGCCGTCATCAGCGCCTACAACCCGGGCTGGACCGAGCCGAAAATTCACGACATCTTTTTGCAGGGCAGCCATGCCATCCTGCAGGGCATCAAACAGGCGGGCGTCAAACGCGTGCTGGTGATTGGGGGCGCGGGCAGCCTGTATGTGGCACCGGGTTTGCAGCTGGTGGATACGCCGCAGTTCCCCGCGGAATACAAACAGGGCGCGCTGGCGGCACGCGAACTGCTCAACCGCATCGAGAAAGAAACCACGCTGGACTGGACCCTGATCTCGCCGCCGATTGGCTTGGCCCCGGGCGAACGTACCGGTAAATACCGTGTGGGTGCGAACGACCTGCTGCCGGGCAAGGGCGATGCACCCGCAGGCATTTCAGTGGCCGACCTTGCCGTGGCCATCGTTGATGAAATCGAAAAACCGCAGCACATCAAAAAGCGTTTTACGGCGGCAAACTAAGGCTTTCTTGGGCGCTGTCTGACATTGCAGGCCCGCTCTTGCGACTAAGGTGGCTCATGAAAGGAACAACCTGACCATGAGCAACCTCATTTCAAAAACACAGCAGCAACTTCAGGCCGCCCGCGACTGGGACCAGAAGCGGCC
>JAZKHN010000392.1:14862-17285 GCA_040385325.1 Pseudomonadota bacterium | reverse complement strand
TGCTGAAAGTCAAAAAATGAAAACCGTGCTCGTCCTCAATGGCCCCAACCTCAACCTGCTCGGTACACGTGAGCCTGCCGTTTACGGTTCGCAGACGCTGGCCGATGTCGAGGCGCTGTCGGCGGCGGCCTGCGAGGCGCACGGCCTCAAGCTCGACTTCCGCCAGAGCAACCATGAGGGCGTGATGATCGACGCCATCCAGGAAGCTGGGCGCGCGCAGGCCGCCGGCGCGTTGATCGGTGTGGTGCTCAATGCCGGTGCCTACACGCACACCAGCGTCGCATTGCACGACGCCATCAAGGGCTCGGGCGTGACGCTCATCGAACTGCATATCAGCAACGTGCATGCGCGCGAGGCCTTTCGCCACCATTCGTACATCTCGCCGGTGGCAAAGGCTGTGATGGCCGGTTTTGGTACCAAGGGATACGCGCTGGCGATTGGTGCTTTGGTCGAGATCACAAAGCCTGCCTGAATGACAGGCGGTTGCTGATCAATGACCACGCCCCCCAAGTTCCCGGTTGATGAGCGCGAGGTCGAATTCAGCGCCATACGCGCGCAGGGTGCCGGTGGGCAAAACGTCAACAAGGTTTCCAGCGCGATTCATCTGCGCTTTGACATCAATACCTCCTCGCTGCCCGATGCCGTCAAGGCGCGGCTGCTGGGTCTTAACGACAGCCGCATCACGCAGGAAGGTGTGTTCGTGCTCAAGGCGCAGCAGCACCGCACGCAGGAGATGAACCGCAGCGATGCGATGGAGCGGCTGCAGGAAGTGATTGACAGCGTCTCGTCGCCGCCCCGCATCCGCAAGGCCACCAAGCCGACCTATGGGTCAAAGCAGCGCCGGCTTGAGGGTAAAAGCCTGCGTTCCGACATCAAGGCCTCCAGGGGCAAGGTCAACGACTAGAGCTAGGCTTTGGTCGTTGGCAGCAGCTTTTGCACCAGCGGATGCAGCAGTTTTTTATGCGCGGCGATAGCGAAGAAGTGTTCTTCGACGCCATCACAGCTTCCCACGCGCCGCACGCCGTAGCGTGATGTCAATTCATCATGTAGCAGTTCAGCGCCCGGAAATACGCCCATGCCCGCGGCACCGAATGTTTCGAGCAGTGCGCTGTCTTCAAACTCACCGACGATGCGCGGCTTGATGGAATGCCGCTCAAACCATTGATCCAGCCTCGCACGTGAGGCGGCATGCGTGGTTGGCAGCAAGACCGGAACCCGTGCAAGGGACTGCGGAAAGCCGCGCCGTGCCGCTGATACCAGCGCCGCAGGTGCATACCAGGCCAGCGGTGACGAGCCCAGTGCGTGGCTGTAAACCTTGAGGTTGGGGTTGGCCGGTGCAGGCCGGTCCGCCAGCACCACGTCAAGCCGGTGCAGAGCGAGGTCGCCCAGCAGATCTTCAAACTCATCTTCGTGGCACAGCAGGCGCAGGTTGGCCTCGCGCATCACCGGCTGCAAAAGGCGGTGCACCGAGAGCTTGGGCAGCCCCTCTGAAATGCCGACCGCCAGCCGTACCGTGGGTGTGCCAGCAGCGTCACGCACGGCGCCTGCCAGTTGCTCACCCAGCTGGAAAATCTGTTCGGCCTGCCGCATGGCTTCGGTGCCTGCGTCGGTCAGGACCAGCCCGCGCCCAGCGGGCTTGAGCAGGGCGTAACCCAATGAACGCTCCAGCTCGCGCACCTGTGTGCTGACGGTTTGCACAGCCATACCGAGCCGCGTTGCGGCGCGCGCCATGCCGCCTTCCTTGGCAACGACCCAAAAGTAGTAGAGATGTCGGTAGTTGAAATCCGTGTTCACCGGGGTTCCCGCAAATATGCTGGTTTTTCAGAAGCTTCAGTTCTGAATTATCTGCTTTCACAGAAGTGTTGCCAGGGTTAAGGTGAGCTCCTGTTCAACTCATTGAAGTTATTTCCATGAAAGTGACCCTTGAATCTCCCGACGCAGAAAACACGGCCGTGCATGCACAGTCGCTGCGCCGCATCCGCAACTCCATGCGCAGCCTGAGCTGGCTTGTGCTGCGCGCCAAAGTCAGGCTGACCGCCCTTGACGGCACGCCGCCCGGCAGCATAGACAAACGCTGCGAAGTCGAGCTGATTACCGAAGACGGCGCACCGGTCGTGGTGACCTCGCTGGCGCGTGACTTTCACTCTGCCATGCAAAGCGCCCTGGCCCGTGCGTCACGTTCGCTGTTGCACCGCTGGCAGCAGGAGCACGCGCGTGGAATGTCGCCCGGCCTTGCGGCTGTATGAGGCGTTCTGCCTGCAGGCGAATGCCGACTATTTTGTATATCCCGTTCAAGAAAGAAAACCCATGAAATGCCCAACCTGCCCTGACACAACCCTCACCATGACCGATCGCCAGGGCATTGAGATCGACTACTGCCCTCAATGCCGGGGTGTCTGGCTGGACCGTGGCGAGCTCGACAA
>JAZKHN010000392.1:13092-14762 GCA_040385325.1 Pseudomonadota bacterium | reverse complement strand
GGTCAAGGCATACATGGGGGCCGCGTGCAACCATGAAGCATTCAGACCTACAAGGCCCACCATGGCTAAAAGCCCGCCTTCCCGCTGCATCCTGTTGATTGACGCGCACCCCGACCCCGCAGCGGGGCACCTGACACAGATGCTGGTTGAGGCTTACGCCGCCGGCGCTGCCCAGGGCGGCCATGAGGTGCGGCGCGTGCAACTGGCCATGCTCGATTTCCCGCTGCTGCGCAGCCAGCACGCCTGGCAACACGAACCCCTGCCCGCCGTGCTGCAACCCGCGCAGGACGACATTGCGTGGGCGCAGCACGTTGTTTTGTTCTTTCCGTTGTGGCTTGGCGACATGCCTGCCCTGCTCAAGGGTTTTCTCGAGCAGGTGGCGCGCCCCGGGTTCGCGTTTGGCCCTGAGGGCGGCAACCCGATGGGCCGCAAGGGGCTGACCGGGCGCTCGGCGCCTGTTGTGGTGACCATGGGCATGCCCGCACTGGTTTATCGCTGGTATTTCAGGGCGCACAGCGTGCGTTCGCTTGAACGCAACATTCTCGGTTTTGTCGGCATGTCTCCTGTGGATGAAACGCTGATCGGTTCTGTCGAGGGCCTGGGTGCCGAGGGTGTGCGCAGATGGTGTGTCAGACTCAGGAGCCTGGGCGCTGATGCCCGCTGACACGACCTTGACGCCCTGACACGGCCCCCGATTCATGCCCCACAACCATCACCTCCAGCGCCTGCACCGGAAACGTTTTATCACCCGCCGCGGGTTGTTGTACTCGCTGGTCCTGTGCCTGCTCATACTGGGCCTGGGTGGCGTGGGTTTCTGGATGCTGGAGCCGCGCGCGCTCACGCTGTCTGACGGCCTGTGGCTGGCATTCACCACCGCCGCCACCGTGGGTTACGGGGACATTGTGCCCAGCACCCATGCGTCGCGCGCTTTCGCCGTGGTGGTCGTTCTGCTCGGTCTTGCGGTACTGTCGCTGGTAACGGCATCGGTGGCCGCCATGTTCGTCGAAACCGAAGAGCGCCAGATTGAGCGCGACCTCATGCACGCCATAGGCGCCTTGCGTGAAGAAGTTCTGGCCTTGCACCACGAGTTGCGGGAGATGCGCGAAAGTGCTGCGCCCGTTACCCCGGCAGCAGGCCAGCAGAACTCAACGCAGGTTTGACTGCACCCAGCGCACGATGTCTGCAGCGCCCATGGCACCGGCCTGCCGCGCGATCTCCTTGCCGCCCCTGAACAGCGCCAGCGTGGGAATGCTGCGTATGTTGTAGCGCGCGCCCAGGTTGGGCACTGCCTCAGTGTCTACCTTGGCGACGCGGATGTTGGGTTCGAGTTGCGCCGCAACCTGCTCATAGGCGGGCGCCATCTGCCGGCAGGGGCCGCACCATGGCGCCCAGAAGTCCACCAGCACGGGGATATGGTTGCGGCTGATGTGTTTGTCGAAAGCCGCTTCGTCCAGCGCGGCCGAATGCGCCACAAACAGCTCTTTCTTGCAGCTGCCGCAGGTGGGCGCACTGCCCAGTTGCTCTGCGCGAACACGATTGGTTGTGTGGCAGTGCGGGCAGACGATGTGCAAGGGTTCAGTCATGTGAAACAGCTGGAGGCCGGTGGCGGGATTTCAAGTTCGCTGGTCTGGCGGGTGCAGCCTTGATGGGGTGCATGCATCAAACGAGGC
>JAZKHN010000392.1:0-12992 GCA_040385325.1 Pseudomonadota bacterium | reverse complement strand
TGAATAGCTACAAAATATATAGCATCAGGTTTTGTTCATCGTGATCTTGCCCTCACGCACATAGTCGTCAAACTGCGTTCGCGGTATGGCGGTCACGCCGGGTATGCCTTCAGCGGCCTCCCAGCTCAGGGTGGCGCTGTCCGGTGCCAGATCAACTTCCACTCGCCCTTCGGGAATCTCAATCAGGGCGCCGTCGCCGGGTCGATAGGTGACCAGTCCTGTGATGGTGGCAAATTGGGACATGCTTTGTTCTCCTGAATATTGGCAATATCCCAATCTATCCCGCGCGGACATTCGGGGATGTGGGACGCGACCGCCAATCCTTGCCTGACTCGCAGGCGTTTTGTCCTACGGCATCTCTGGCAAACACTGCATCGCCTGAGCGTCATGCCGAATTTAAAGTCGCAGCATTCCAATTTTTTGAAAAGGCGTTTTCCATGTCCATCATTGCAACCATCTTTATCGGTCTCATCGTCGGCCTTATCGCACGCTTCGTGAAACCTGGAGATGACAAACTGGGCTGGATCATGACCATCATCCTTGGCATCGCTGGCGCTTTGCTCGCCGGTTTCGCAGGTCGTGCCATGGGCTGGTACCTGCCTGGCGAGCCTGCTGGCTTTATCGCCTCCGTGGTCGGTGCTGTGGTGTTGCTGGCAATTTACGCCATGGTCAGGCGCAAGGCCTGACCGGGCATTAAGCGGCCTGCCTGTTGTTCAGGCCGCCAGAAAGAGGGCAGGGTCAACCATGGCCCGGTTAAGCATCACGCCCCAGTGCAGGTGCGGGCCGGTCACCCGGCCAGTGGCCCCCACTTTGCCCAGAGGCTCACCGGTGCTCAGCATGTCACCCGGCGCTACGGCTATGGTGCTGAGGTGGCAATAAAGCGTGAGAAGGCCGCCGCCATGGTCAAGCCACACGGTGTTGCCGTTGAAGAAGTAATCGCCTGTATCAATTACCTTGCCGGCCAATGGTGCGCCTATCGGCGTGCCGGTAGCGGCAGCGATGTCCATGCCGCTGTGCGGGTTGCGTGACTGCCCGTTGAAGATGCGGCGCAGGCCGAAAGAACTCGAGCGCCTTCCTGGCACAGGCACCTGCATTTGCAGGCTCGCCGCTGGGGGGGTGCTGAAGGTGGCAACCACCTGCTCCTGCTGAAGCTTTTCGCGCTCGTAGCGCGCCAGGTCTTCTGGCGAGAGGTCGACATGGCCGGGCGCTACCTTCAGTTGCTGTTCGCGGTAGCGTTTGGGTGCGACGGTATAGGCAACCTTGCGCTCACCGGCGGCAGTCCGGACGGTGATGCTGGCGTTGCCGGGCACCGCAGCCAGCGCGATACCAACGATGGCCGTCCATTCAATTGCATCGCCAGTTACCAGCACCGGAACATCCCCTGCATGGGCCACAGGCCGCGTGGCCGATGGCCCAAGCGACAGGCGGGCCACGCCGCCAGGCACCTGCAGTGCCTGTGGCCAGACATTGCCAGCAGCCGCGGCAAGCAGGGGCGACCCGGGAAGTGCGATCAGACCCAGAATCAGCGTGCGGCGCAAGGCTGAGGGTGTTGATGCGGGCAGGATCTTGGCTGGAGACATTGACGCAAGAATATCAGTCGTCAACTGCACAAACGACCACGGGACCAGAAGGCCCCGTGTCTCATCAGGCGCAGGCCATGAGCCTGCGGTGCCTGTCAGGCTGCCTTGCGGCGCTGGCTGAAAGCAGAGGTGCGCTTGCCGGTGGCAGGCGTGGTTTGCAGCTTGCGGGCCAGTGATGCCGATTTTTCTTCGATTTTGTCAGCCAGCTTGGCCAGCACCAGTGCGCCGGGGGCTGTCGCTTTGGCGATGGTGTTCAGTGTGGTTACGCCGGTTTTGACTTCAAACAGGGCAGCGTTGGCGGCAGCGCGTTCAACACCGGCTTCAGCCACCTTGACGATCTGCTTGACCACTTGCTGTGCGCCTTCAGAGGTGATGTCCAGGCCTTTGGTGTAGTAGCTGGTGAAAGCCGATCGTGCAACTGCTGCGTTCCTGGCGGTCTCAGCAGACAGCTCGGGGCGCGACTGGCGCATCGCACGGTTCCAGCGCTGGTTCAGCAGGTCAACCATCAGCTCACCGCCTGCGCGGTAAGCCTTGATGACATTGCTGGCGGTCTTGCCGGATGTGGCGATCAGTTCGACGGTCACGGTAGAGAGGTTCTTGGCGGTCATGAAGATTCCTTCAAAAGTGGATGCATGTATGTCTTTGGGACGATGGGGTTATCTTCCGGGTTTTCACTAGTGAGCGCGACCTAATGGGCTAGGGAGCTGACTCGAATACGGGGCTGTGGGCACTGAAAGCGCGCTTGTCCTACAACCCGCCCTGAGCCGGGCGCTGATTTACAAATAATGCAACAAAAATGTTGCATTAAAGAGTCAGGCCGTGCATAATTAAATGCAACAAGGAGATTGCATATGACTTCATCAACCGACCGTATTGAACGAAACATCCTCATCAAGGCCCCGCGTGCCAAGGTGTGGGGCGCCCTCACCAACGCCGAAAAATTCGGTGACTGGTTCGGCGCAAAACTCAAGGGCCAGACCTTTGAAGCCGGCAAGCAGACGCTTGGCTCCATCACCATCTGCAATTTTGAACACGTCATGTTTGACGCCATCGTCGAGCGCATCGAGCCGCAGTCGCTGTTCTCCTACCGCTGGCACCCTTTTGCCATCGACAAGGACAGGGATTACTCAAAAGAGACGCGCACGCTGGTCGAGTTCACGCTGAAAGACGCTGATGGCGGCACCCTGCTCAATGTGGTCGAGTCGGGCTTTGACAGCCTGCCGGCAGATCGCCGTGCAGACGCCTTCCGCGCCAACGGCGGGGGCTGGGAAGCGCAGTTGCGTAATATTGGCGGCTATGCCGAAAAGTGAACCCACTACGCCCACCGCCGCGCAAAAAGGTCTGGCGCCCATCTTTGCGGCGCTGGGCGATGAAACCCGTTTGCGGCTGGTCGCCGTGCTGTGTGTGGGCGGTGCGGTGTCGATTGCGCAGCTAACGGGCACCACAGACCTCACACGCCAGGCGGTGACCCGGCACCTGCATGTGCTGGCCGATGCCGGGCTGGTGCAGCACGTCAAGGTCGGGCGCGAGCGCCTCTGGCAGTTTGAGCCGCAGCAGCTCGAAGAAGCCCGCCGCTCGCTGGACCTGATCGCCCAGCAGTGGGACCAGGCACTTCAGCGTTTGAAGTTTGCTGTCGAGCAGGACTGAGTTGCCTCAATCTGCGCGCTTGTAGGAGGGCATGCCGGTGCAAGCTTGCATTCTGATACGCGCAGTGTTCGGCAGGTAAACCCACGGTAAAACAGGAGCAGGATTACACAGCGTTAACTTTTGGGCCCCACCATGAAGGCACTGAAGCACCAACCGGTGTTTTGGCGCAGTCCTTGGAAGAAATTGAAAGGATTGCTGGTTTTTAAAACGAGCAAAACTGACAAAGGAGCCCACCATGAAAACGAAAATTCTTACAGCATCCCTGATTGCATCTGCCCTGTTTGCAGGACTGGCCGCAACGCCAGCGATGGCACAGAACACCAATACGCCCAACATTGACCAGTCGCAGGCACAGGTCAGCGCGCGCATACAGCAGGGTCTGCAGTCTGGCCGCATCACCCCGTATGAGGCGCAAATGCTTTATCGCCGCGACCAGGACATCCAGAGCCGTGAAGCGCTCTACAAGTCGGATGGCCGCGCCACGCCTGCCGAGCGCCAGCAGCTGCGTAACGACATGGCCACACTCAGTGCCGAGGTCGAGCGCGCCATCAACAACAGCTCGGTGGTTGTCGTGCAGCCCGGTGCCAATCTGGGAGGCATTGACAGCCGCGAGTTCAACATCCGCGCGCGCATTGACGAAGGTGTGCGCACCAATCGCCTGAGCCCACAGGAGGCACAACGCTTCATGATGCGTGAAGCGCAGATCGAGCGGCGTGAGGCGGCTTTCAGGTCTGACGGTGTGGTGACCCAGCAGGAGCGCCGCCAGTTGCGCAACCAGCTGACCGCCCTGCGCGATCAGGTGGAGCGTGCGATCAACCCACGCGGTTAACGCACGCCATGACCTGCGGAGGTGATGGCATTTCCGCAGGTCAATAAAGCAGATAAGGGCGAAAAACCGGCAGGCCTGCCTGATGCGGTTTTCTCCCTGCCGCAGGTTTGGCGGCAAATCTTCCCGTAGCGGAGTTGTTCCTGATGTCGCGCCACGCTTGTGGCGCCGTCCGGCAGGTTCACCACATATCCACGCCACCGCCCACAAGGCGTCATGCCTGCAGCATCTAGGGCATAAAAACCACAAAATACATGCCGATTTTCAGCGCCCAGCCGGTCGCTGCGGGGTGGTTACATCTCTGTTTCCGCGGCGGCGCACAGCCGAAACCGCGACAAGGTGGCACTAAAAGGTAGAAATATATAAGCCTCCTATGATAAAGTTTATTGGTAACAAGCCGTTATAGAGGTATAACGCGCGCCCAGCAAGCAGTCCCATAAAAGCAAAAAGAAAGTGGTTGAACAATGCCATTGCCCACCTTTTCCGCATGCCGTTTCAGGCTTTCAGCCGTTTCGGCCTTTTGTGCGCTTGTTGCCTGCGGCAACGCATCCGCTCAAACCGACACTTCACAGGCCCTTGAGCGGCAAAGTGACGAGGCCTTCCGCCAGGTGTTGCAGCAACCCCAAAACCTTGAACTGTGGTCGGCCTATTCGGCACTGCTGATCAAGCAGGGCAATTACGAAGGCGGCATTGCCGCACTTGAGCGCTTGATGCTTGAGCCTGATGCCAGCCCTTCCATTCGGGTTGATGTCGGTGTGCTTTATTACAGGCTGGCCTCGTATGCTCAGGCAGAAGCCGTGTTGCGTTCAGCCCTCGAAGACAACCGCCTGTCGGCTGACCAGCGCGCCCTGGCCAACTCGCTGATTGCCGATATCGCCAAACGCAGCCAGACCTCGCAGCTAAGCGGCGCCTTCACGTTTGGCCTGAAACGCCAGAGCAACGCCATGTACCGCACCGACGCCGCCCAGATCACCGTGAATGGTGCACTGGCCGCAACGCCGGCCGGCCAGAACCCCGAGGCCAACACCGATGCCAGCCTGGGCTTTCGCCTGCGGCATTTCTATGATCTCGAAGCCCAGAACTCTGCCGCCATCCTGACGAACTTTGGCGCCTTCATGACCAACTACAGCTCATCGGCCGGCAGCACGGTGGTGGCCAACCCCACCAAGCCCTACGACCTGCTGGTGCTTGATGTGTCGACCGGCGTGCAGTTCAAACCGCTGCCGGCTGACCTGGGCGGCCTGACCCTACGCCCCCATGTGCTGTGGGCCAACGTGATGGCCCAGGGCAAGCAGTACATCAATAACGTCGGTCTGGGGCTTGATGCCACCATGCGTTTTACCGAGCAAACAGTGGTTGACGTCACCGTTGACAGCCAGCGCCGCACCTTTGCCAACCGCATTGACGTGCCTACCGCCAACCAGCTCAACGGGCGTCTTGACAGCCTGCGTGCGCGCGTGGCGCACGAGCTTGCGCCGGGCCACAACGTGTCGGCCGACTACGCCATGCGCCGCAACCGGGCAGGCCAGAGTTTTTACAACTCTGACTCGCATGAAGTCCGCGTGACCTATGCCGTGTCTTATGCCAGCCCGATTGCCGGTGGCAGCCCATGGACGACCTCTGTCTACGCCGGCGCGCTGCGCCGCACCTATGGCGGGCCAGACCCGGCCGTCAGCGCCACCATCAGGCGCACAGACAGCGAGTCACGTTTGGGCATTAACCACTTTGTGCCCATCACGCCCGTCTGGTCGCTGCTGTTTGGGCTTGAAGAGGCGCGCAACAGCGCCAACTTCACCAACTTCAATTACAAGAACACCACGCTGTCAGCCACTGTCATTCGCAGCTTTTGAGGATTCATCATGGCACCGATTTCAAACGATTTGTTGCTGGCAGCCGCACTTACCAGCGCAGTGCCTGCAGTCCTGGCACAGCCCGCGCCCAACGCCGGGGTCCCGCGAACGGGCGTGGCCACCACTGTCAAGGCAGCGCCGGCCCGCACCAGTACCACCATGTACATCGACGGCACCACCAACCAGCGCCTGACCACCGACGCCACCAGCACCATGCATGTGCTGTTTTCAGACCAGTCGGCGGTCACGCTCGGCCCCAACTCCGAGATGACGATTGCCAAATACGAGTTCAACCCCCAGGCCAAGCAGGGCCAGATTCTGCTGGACCTCACCAAAGGCCTGCTGCGCGTAGTCGGTGGCCTGATCAGCAAGAACACCGCAACTATGGTTCGCACCTCGACGGCAACCATTGGCATCCGGGGTGGCATATCGGTGATTGAGCGCCAGCCAAATCAAGTCAATGCTACTTTTCTTTTCGGGCAAGGGATGGCGGCGACTGATGGCAACGGCAATACCCAATCTGTAACCAGGCCAGGTTTTGGGACAAACTTCGGAGACGGTCAGCCTCCGTCGAACCCCCAGCGTGTATCCGCCAACGATCTTTCCCGCCAGCTTACCCAGCTGAATACGCCCCCCTCTGGCAACCCTGGCGGCAACACCCAACCCGGCGGTGCGCCTCCAGGCCAGTTGCTCAGCACTGGAAATACTTTGAGCGATCCCAATAATCCGGCCGGTGGTCTGTCGCCTGACCGTCTGGATACCAATTCATCCAGATTGAATGTTGGTGACAGTCAGAGGAGTGGGGGTTCGCCTCAAACTGTCAACGACAACACCCTGCGAAACATTCTGGGAACCAGCAATCAAAACGCCTCCTGAATCTCCCGGGTAAATCCGCCGGGTGCACGGCATGACCCGGCCATCAAAATTTTTATTCAGGTTTGACCGGTGATGCGAGTTCTCTTCGTTTCTGATTACCCGCACCTGCCCGACATCAAGGGTGGGCTGCAAACCACTACTCACGATTTGTGTCTGGCCCTTAGCGTCGTGGGTGCAGAGGTCGCGGTGCTCTGCGGCCTGAACCTGGCAGGCAGCCCGGCGAACGCTGGCCTGACGCCACACAGCACATTCAGTGACGATTCTCTGGGCTACCTGTGCATGCGGGCCGTGTCGCCCGCGGCAGCGCTGCCCCTGGCCGCCGCCGCCTGGAACGCCTCTGTCATCGTCGTGCAAAGCGGCAACGCTCTGGCCCCCATGGTGCTGGCCAGCCTGGAAACCGGCCGCGCTACCGCCGTCTACCTGCACAACGTCGAGGTGCATCAACTGGGCGGCATGCTGATTGCTGACCCATCGCTGCTGTTTATTGCCAATTCAGATTTCACGGCCGGGCGCTGGCGCGCGTTGTGTGGCCTGCATTGCCACGTGGTCAAACCGGTGGTGAGTGCGGGCAACTACATCACCGAAGGCACTGGCTCGAAAGTACTGTTTGTGAACCCCTCGCCCATCAAGGGGGTGCAGCTGATGTTCGCACTTGCGGCGAATTGCCCCGAGTTGCCTTTTCTGGTGGTTGAGAGCTGGCATATCGAGCCGGCATGGCGCGATTACTGCCAGAAATGGGCGCGCACTCTGGGCAATGTGCAGTGGCTGGGCCCGCAGGACGACATGCGCGCGGTGTATGCCCAGGCAAAGGTGCTGCTCATGCCGTCGGTCTGGGAAGAAGCCTTTGGCCGCACGGTGATTGAGGCGCAGCTCAATGGTGTGCCTGTGCTGGCCAGCAACCGGGGCGCATTGCCCGACACCGTGGGTGAGGGCGGGCTGACACTTGACCCGCATGCGCCCGTCGAGGTCTGGGCAGAAGCCTTGCGCCGCCTGATGGGTGGCGAAGAATCATTTGGCGAAGCGGCGCGGCATCACGCCCATGCCCATGCGGCCTCGACGCCGCTGATTGCTGCCGGGCTGATGGGTCTGCTCACAGAGCACAGCCTGCGGTAGCCGTATGACGCCGCACCCCGTAGCGCAGCGGTTGACCCAAAGCGCATGGCAGTGTTTTGCGGCGGGTGATTTGACCGGTGCCGTGACGCATGCCCGCGATGCTGTCAGGCTTGACAGGCTGTCTTCCAAAGCCTGCGCTGCCCTGGGCTATTTCCTGGTTCAGACCGGCGACACAGAAGAAGCAGCCGCTGTGCTCCTGCCCGCCCTTGAGCGCGCGCCCGGTGATGCAGTGCTGCATTGGTACAAGGGCTATCTGTTGTCGCGCACGGGCGATACGGCTGGTGCCGCTGCAGCTTTTGAGCGCGCCTGCCTGCTCGATGCCTCGCTCGACGAAGCTGCCCATGCGCTGGCCTGGGCCCTGATTGACCTGGGACGCCTGGAGGAGGCCGCCTATTGGGCAGGCGAGGCGCTGTCACGCGCGCGCACGCCGCAGCGCTATCTGCAGGCCGGCTGGATACAACAGCTTCGCGGTGAGGTCGCGCAGGCTGCGCATGCGTATCGTGAAGCCATCAGGGGCTTTGATGCGCAGGCCCCCGAGCAGCTTCGCCTGCATGTGTCACTGGCGCAGTGTCTTCGGCACCTGCGGCGGCATGACGAGGTGGCCGTGCTGTTGGAAAAAGCCTTGCAACAGTGGCCCGGTCAATCCGATTTGCTCGCTGAATCGGCCTGGCTTTCGCACGCGCAAGGCCGCACCGGCCAGGCCCTGCGGCAGGCGCGCGACCTGGTGGCGGCGCAACCCTCCAATGCCCAGGCGTGGCTGGGGCTGGGGTCGTTTTTGCAGGGTGGTGGAGATTTAAACGCCGCGTACGAAGCCCTGGCCAAAGCCCTCGAACTTGACTCCAGTCTCACGGAAGCCCTGTTTCGGCAGGCGCAGATCAGGCGCGAATCCCGACAGTTTGACGATGCGAAGTTGCTGCTTGGCCGAGTACTTTTGCAGTTGCCTGAAGACGGAGCTGCGCATGCCTTGATGGCACAGGTTCTGCTTGACCTGAATGACAACCTGGCCGCCCGCCGTCTGTTGCACCAGCGCGTGCGCGCCCAGCCAAATGCTTCAGACCTGTGGCGCCTGTTGGCCGCTGTCCAGCATCGCAGGGGGCGTTCTTCAGCTGCTGCGCGCACATTGCGGCGTGCCTTGCGTCTTGACCCTGGCAGCCTTGAGGCCCTGCGCATGCAGGGCTGGCTGGCGCTGGACAGTGGCGACATGACGCTCGCTGTCGATATTGTCAATCGGCTGACAAATCGCGTGGCCGGCGACCAGGGCGCCCAGGTCCTGGCGGCATTCGTTTTCGCGCGAGTCAACCGTCTGGCCGACGCGCAGATCTGGGCAGAGCGCGCTGTGGCCTGTTCGCCGATCTGGGCTGAGGCATGGCGGGCGCTCGCTCATGTGCGTTTGCTGCAGCGCCGTGCGGTCGAGGCTGAACTGGCGGTGCGGCAGGCCCTGCTTCTCGAACCCGGGCACACAGACAGCCTGCGGCAGTTGGGCTGGGGCCTGATGATGACGGCCAGACATGGCGAGGCGCAACTGGCATTTATGCGGGCGATTGAAAGCAGGCCGGACGACCTGTCGCCCCGGCTTGAACTGGCCCAGGCGCGCGGTCGTGCGGGGCATTTCGCAGCGGGCTTGAATGACGTCGATACCGTTCTGGTCAAGCGACCTTATTGGCCGCAGGCTTTGCTGGTGAGGGCAAGACTGATGGTGGAGGGCGAAGCTGAGGGGGCGTTTGATGCCTGCGCAGCATTGATGCGTCACGATGGGCGAAATATTGAGGCCGCGAAGGTTTTGCTGCGTCTTTCGGGTCTGGGAAATGGTCAGGCCCGGCGCGCGTTGTCGTTGGTGCCCATTGAGGTGCTACGCAGTGCCTGGCGCAGCGCTGTGACCGATGCGTTGCATACCCACCATCAGGCCTGTTTCAGCCTGCTCGCAACCGCGGCCTGCGAAGACCTTGAGGCCGACACATGGATGGAAACGGCAGCGTTATATGCTGCATCGCTGTCACCGCATCATGATCTGACTGTCCTGCAAAAACGCTCGCGTGACTGGTACCGCGGGCTCAAGCTGCGCAGTGGTCTTGCGCCATTCCCCGCCGCAGTCATCCCCATGCGCGAACGCGTTGCCGACCACAGGCCACGCATCGCCTACGTGATCAGCCAGTTGCACCACAGCCTTCTGCGCCGTGTGCTGGCCGCGCATTCGGCTGACGACGCCCATGTGTTCGTTTATACAAACCAGCCCTGCGCCGACCTGCCGCCGCATGTGTATCTTCAGCCGCTGGTGCCCGTCACTCTCGCCGACTCGTGCGCGGTCAACCGCATTGATGTGGTGATTGACACCGGCGGCTTGCACCCGTTTGAAGGCCAGTTTGAATTGCTTGAGGCTTACGCCCGCCGTCTTGCGCCTGTGCAACTGGGCTGGCTCGGGTGCTGGGGCAGCGCAGGCGGCCTGTTTGATGGCCTGATCGCCGACGCGGCATCAGTGCCACATGACAAAACAGGTTTGTACGACGAGCCTGTCTTTCGTCTTGAGGGCGGGCAGTGGTGCTGGGACCCGCCACCAGCTGCCCCTGCACCTGCTCCGCCCCCCTGCATGTGGCGTGGTCATGTGACTTACGGTGTCTGCGTTCGCAGCCTGCGCTTGAGCGATGCCTGCATTGATGCATTCGCCCGCGTCGTTGCGGCCACACCGACATCGATCATTCGTTTTATCGGGGCTGTGTCAGAAGACTGGCCAATGCGCCGCGACATCCTCTCGCGCATGCGCGCGCAGGGTGTTGACTCGGGCAGGGTGTTGTTTGATCCCTTTGTGCCTTATGCGGCCTACCTTGAATGGTTTGCGCGCATCGACGTGGTGCTTGATGCCACCCATGGCGGCGGTGGCCTGAGCCTGCTGGACCCCTTGTGGATGGGTGTTCCCGTCGTGACCCTGGCGGGCGAATGGGCCGGCGCAAGGCAGGGCGCTTCGATTCTGGTGGCACTTGGTTTGCCTCAATGGGTGTGCGATGACGAAGCCGGTTTTTGCGGCCTGGCCGTGGCGCTGGCCGGTGACCACACCGCATTGTCGGAACACCGCCAGACGCTGCGCGGTCGTATCAGCCATTCACCGCTCGTTGATGGTCGCCGCGTGGCCTCCCAAATAGAAAAAATCTGCGCGCAACTCAAGGTCGACACCTCGCCGATCGCCGCAGCGCAGGATGCCAAGTCCCGCATCAGGGCGCATGCGCAATGGGCGTTCAATAGCTGGCTGGCCTGGCCGCGCCGCATCGAGCTGCCGGTGACAGCTGAAGGCGCAACACCGGACCTTTCGGTGGTGGTGGTTCTTTTCAACCAGGCCGGGCTGTCGCTGCGCACCCTGCAGGCACTGGCAGACCAGCGTGGTGTGCAGTTTGAAACCATCATCATCGACAACGCCTCAGGCGACAACACTGCGCAGCTGCTTGAAAGAACAGGCGGCGCGACGGTCGTCCGAAACGCCGGCAATATCGGATTTCTGCATGCCGCACGCCAGGGTGCCGCGCTGGCCACTGGCCGCTACCTGGCGTTTCTCAACAGCGATGCCCTGCTGCAGGAGGGTGCGCTGGCCGCTGCGCTGAAGGCGATGCAGGCCGACTCCGGCATTGGTGCCCTGGGCGGGCGTGTGGTGCTGACAGATGGCGGGCTGCAGGAAGCCGGCAATGTCATCTTCAGCAATGGCCTGGCCGTCGGTATTGGCCGCGACGAAGACCCGTTTGGTCACGCCGCGCGTGCCGGGCGCAGCACTGACTATGTCTCCGGTGTCTTTCTTGTCACACCCCTTGCCGTGTGGCGCAAGCTGGGCGGTTTCGA
Source organism: Pseudomonadota bacterium (assembly GCA_040385325.1). Classification (GTDB taxonomy): domain Bacteria; phylum Pseudomonadota; class Gammaproteobacteria; order Burkholderiales; family Burkholderiaceae_C; genus Polaromonas. The sequence goes on along the minus strand of JAZKHN010000392.1, from coordinate 1,281 downwards.
CGAAACCTTTGCACCGGCGTATTACGAAGACACCGACTATTGTTTGCGCGTGTGGCAGGCCGGGCTGCGTGTGGTGTATGAACCCACGGTGCTGCTTGAACATCTGGAGTGGGGCAGCGCAACGGGTGACAGCGCCAGGGTGCTGATAGAACACAACCGCGACGTCTTTCTCCACCGGTACAGCGAATGGCTGCAGCACCAGCCTGTGCTGGCGCCACAACCACTCGATGGCGATATGTGGCGTTCGCCCGAAGACCGCCCGCGCCGCGCCCGCATTCTGTTCATCGACAACGAAGTGCCGCACATGTTCAAGGGCGGCGGTTTGCCAAGGGCGCGGGTGATGTTGCAGGCGATCAAGGACTGGCCGGTCACATTTTTCCCCTTGTGGGTACCGCATGACGACTGGCGCGCTGTACATGCCACCGTGCCGCAGGGCATTGAAGTGGCCATGGGGCATGGCATGGCAGGACTGGAGGAATTTCTGGAGCGCAGGCAGGGCGTTTACAACGTGCTGGTGGTCAGCCGCCCGCCCAACCTCAAGGCCCTGCAGCCCTTGCGGTCACGCCGGCCAGACCTGTTTGCCGGCATGCGCCTGGTCTACGACGCCGAGGCGCTGTTTGCCTCGCGTGAGATCGCCATGGCTGCTGTACAGGGCCGCCCGCTGACACATGCCGCCGCGCATGACCGGATCAGCGCAGAGATTGCGCTGGCAGCAGACGCCAGTGATGTACTGGTCGTTTCAAGCCGCGATGCAAGGCACTTTGAAACAGCGGGCCACCGGACCCACGTTCTCAGCCACAGCATCACGGTTCGCCGCAACGCGCCCGGCCCAGGCCACCGGAGCGGCCTGCTGTTTGTGGGTGCGCTTCACCCGAATACGCCCAACGAAGATGGCCTGCTCTGGTTTATTGATGAGGTGATGCCCCTGCTCCGCCTGCGCATGGCGCGCCCGCCTGTGCTGTCGGTTGTGGGGGTGTGCACCTCGCACAGGGTGGCTGCCATGGCCGGCAGTGACATCAACATCCTGGGGCCGCAGAATCTGCTTGAGCCCTGCTACGATGCCGCCCGGGTGTTTGTGGCACCCGTGCGGTTTGCAGGCGGCGTACCGGCGAAAGTGATTGAGGCGGTGGCTGGCGGTGTACCGACCGTTGCTTCTGCGTTGCTGGTGCGGCAGCTGGGCTGGCGTGACGGCATGGACATCAGGAGTGCGAAGGACGCACAGGCTTTTGCATCGGGCATCGCAGCGCTGCTCGGTGACGACGACGCCTGGCAACGCCAGCA
>JAZKHN010000391.1:5022-6179 GCA_040385325.1 Pseudomonadota bacterium | reverse complement strand
GGCCAGGTCTCCAGCCGCATCGACGACGCGCGCGGCACCACCGAGAACACCGCGCGCTTTTTGAACTACCTGCACCGCGTGCAGGACCAGGACCTGACGCTGGGCATTGCCATGACAGACGCCAAGGGCGATCGCAGCCGCAGGCCGCATGAGCAGGCCAACGTCGACAGCTATGTGCACGTGGTCGAACGCAACCTCAAAGGCATCGTCATCAGCGGCACCAAGGCCATCGTGACGGGTGCACCCTACATGCATGAATTTCTGGTCATGCCCTGCCGCAACATGGGGAAAGAAGACGCCGACTTTGCAGTCTGCTGCGCGGTGCCGGTCGATGCACCCGGCATCACCATCATTGCGCGGCCAGCGGGCCGGCCCGGCGAGAAGGTCGAGCACGGTGCGGCCCTCTTCAGCCGCAAGTACGGCCAGAGCACCGGAGTGGTGATGTTCGACAAGGTATTTGTGCCCTGGGACAGCGTGTTTTACGAAGGCGAATGGGAGCACACCGGCCACCTGACTTACAGCTATGCCACCCACCACCGCCACACCTGCATAGGCGCACGTGCGGGCTTCGGTGATTTGCTGATTGGCGCAGGCGCGCTGATGTGCGAGGCCAATGGTTTTGACCCCGGCAAGGAAACCCACCTGCGCGAGCAGATGGTCGAGCTCATCACCATCACCGAGGGTTTTTATGCCTGCGGCGTGGCGGCCAGCGTTTACGGCAAGCCCGACGAGCACAGCAAGACCTTCATGCCCGACCCGGTGTTCTCGAACATCGGCAAGCTGCTGCTGGCAACGAAGATTTACGACATGCACCGCATTGCCCATTACGTCAGCGGCGGGCTCATCGTCACCCTGCCAGGGCCCGACGAAGACCATAACCCCGAGACCGGGGCGAAATTGTCAGAGGTCCTTCGCGCCAACCCCAATGTGCCCTACGAGCAGCGGATTGAGACAGCAAGGTTTATCGAAGACCTGACGGCCGGCTACCAGGGCGGCTGGTACAGCGTCATCAGTCTGCACGGCGGCGGCTCGCCCGCAGCCATGAAGCAGGAGATCTACCGCAACTATCCCGTTGGTTCAAAAGTCGAGCTGGTCGAACGCATTCTGGAGCGCGGTGTGGCTGGTGAAGGGGTGCCGCACGACCCCCACCGGGCCAT
>JAZKHN010000391.1:0-4922 GCA_040385325.1 Pseudomonadota bacterium | reverse complement strand
AGCGGCTGGCCCACTGAATATTTTTTGGCCTGGCCAGGGGGCAGGCAGCCGTTGTTCTTCTTTGCCAGGCCCGGCGGGCAATGGCCGCTGCTGAACTGCTGGCCGTAATAGGTGTTGGCGGCTACGCGCTGCGGCTCACCAAAGAACCCGCCGATACGCACGTCATCAACGCGGTCGCCCTTTTTGGCATTGCCGCCGCGAAAGGTCTGGCCTTTTTCGACCTGAACCTGGTTGTCGCCCTTGTTTTTGCCATTGCCATTCCCCTTGCCGGCCCATTCAGGCTTTTCGGCAAAGCTGGCACCGCAGGCCAGCGCAAGTGCCAGGCCAAGAGCGAAAGCCCGTGATGGCGCCGTGCGGACACGGGTGCCCGTGAGGCTGGCGGACAGGGTTGAGCTGTTTGTCATGTTCATGGGGGACTCCTTGTTTTAGTGGATGAAATTTAAGCCACTGGCCTTTCATGGGCAGTAAGCCAGATGCCTGATTTGCTGTGGGCAGCCGGCCATTCCAAGGACGAACACACAGTGAACCAAAATTTAATGATTCATATATGACCGATTAAATAGATAATGCTTTATTTATGACGCATTAACAGATCGAGAATGCCGTCTCACAGCGTTAAGCCGCCTCAACATGCCCAAAAACAGGCTTTTGAGGCCAATTTCAAGGTCATTTCAGGCTGTAGCCCTTTAAATACGTGCGCCAGGAGCTATGAAAATAGTAGCAATTCAGGATCCCTCGCGCCACAAACTTTCTGTCCTGGCTACTCAGGCTTGGCGGGCAGTTCCGCAAACCGGAGCAGACGCGTGGCAAGCAGCGTTTCCAGCAGGAAACACACCAGCGCAGCCAGAAAACACATCACGCCCGTCAGAAAAGCGATGGTTGCAATTTTCGGGATCAGCAGTTCTGCCGTTTCGCCCAGAAACAGCAACATGATGGTCAGCCCTATGGACATGGCGCACAGTGTCAGCAGCGCCAGGCTGCCGTTGACCAGCCAGCCCCGATGCCGCAATTCACCCAGCTCTGTGTACATGCGCATGGCGCGGGAATGCTCGATATCGCCGGCATCGAGCCTGTTTTCCAGAAAGCGTGCCCTGTCAATAATGCGGGCCAGCCGCCCCGCGACGGCAGCAATCATGCCGGACACAGCGGTCAGCAGGAAAACCGGCGCGACAGCCAGCTGTATGCCGTGCGTAACGGTCGAAAGGTCGGTCGCAAAAATCATCCGGGCTCCCTTTTGATAAATCAGCCCGCTATTGTCGTGCGACGGCAGCGCGCTATCCACGCCGCAGCATCAACTCTGTAGTTCCTGTCTGACACGGGCAAACCCTTGGCGACGGGACAATCAAAAAACATGGTCTGCGGCAGCACCTTGTTGCCCTCATGCCTCCCCCTCCCTGTCAGCCGGTCCAGCTCTTTTGCATTTACCCCTACCAACCTTCAAAGGATTTCCCATGCTTCCCAACAAAGAAGGCCAGCACGTGCCTGATGTGACATTCAAAACACGCAAGGACGACCAGTGGGCTGATGTCAGCACCTCAGAATTGTTCGACGGCAAGACCGTGGTGGTTTTTTCGCTGCCGGGCGCCTACACGCCCACCTGCTCAACCACCCACCTGCCCCGCTTCAACGAGCTCGCCGGCACCTTCAAGGCCAACGGCGTCGACGACGTGGTCTGCATGTCGGTCAACGATGCCTTTGTCATGAACGAATGGGGCAAGGCGCAGGAAGCCGAAAACCTCACGCTGATACCTGACGGCAACGGCAAGTTCTCTGAAGGCATGGGCATGCTGGTCGACAAAAGCAGTCTGGGCTTCGGCAAACGCTCATGGCGCTATTCGATGCTGGTGAAAGACGGCGTGGTGCAAAAGATGTTCATCGAGCCCGAGCGCGACGGCGACCCGTTTGAAGTGTCTGACGCAGACACCATGCTGCAGTATGTCGCGCCCAGGGTGAAAGCGCCCTTGCCGGTCACCATCTTCACCAAGGCCGGCTGCCCGTTCTGCGCCCGCGCCAAGTCCATGCTCAGTGAGGCAGGCATGCACTATGAAGAAGTCCCGCTGGGCCACGGCATCACCTCGCGCACGCTGCAGGCAGTGGCTGGTGCAGGCACGGCGCCACAGGTCTTTGTGGGCGGTGAAAAGATTGGCGGTTCCGAAGCGCTGGAAGCCTGGCTGGTCAAGAGCGGCAAGCGCGAGGCCGTCGCCGCCTGACGCATGAGCCGCCGGCATTTAACTGAACTTGCGCGCGGCATCGAGCGCCAGCCCGGCGCCAATGCTGCCGAAGCGGTCGCCGTCGACAGCACGCGCACCGGGCAGCAAGGCGGCGATTCGTTCGCGCAGCAGTGGCACGCCGCTTGAGCCGCCTGTAAAAAACACGGTGTCTACCGCGGTCGCCGCAAGGTCTGCATCACGCAGCAGTGCCGTCACGGTGTCTTGAATTTTTGATACCAGGCCATCAATCGCCGCATCGAAGTCTGGCCGGTGCAGGCTGAGCAGTTCGCCGGGCGCGATGCGGCCCAGGTCCATCACCGCTTCAGCCGCATCCGACAGCGTGATCTTGGCCGCCTCAACCTGCATGGCCAGCCAGTGCCCGGCGCGCTCGCGCACCAGGTTTTGCAGGCGCTCCAGTTTGTCTTTTTCAAGTGCGCTGCGATGCAGCTCGCCCAATTGAGCCCAGGCCTTTTTGGTGTACGCGAGGTTGATGGTGTGCCATGTCGCCAGGTTGAAGAACAGCGCTGACGGAATGTCCAGCCCGCCTTGCAGACGGCTGCCCAGGCCCAGCGTGGGCATGACGCAGGCCAGGCTCAGGTATTTGTCAAAGTCGGTGCCGCCTATGTGCACGCCGCCGCTGGCCAGGATGTCGTCGCGTCTGTCTGCCTTGCCAGCAAGACGCGGCCCGAGGCGTACAAGGGCGAAGTCGGATGTGCCGCCGCCAATGTCGACGACCAGCACCAGTTCTTCGCGCGCGCCTGGCGGAATCTGCGATTCATAGTCAAAAGCCGCAGCAATCGGCTCGTACTGGAAAGCAATGTCTTTCAGGCCCACCGAATGGGCAATGTCTGCCAAGGTGTCTTCAGCGCGCTGGTCGGCTTTGGGGTCATCGTCCACAAAAAACACCGGGCGGCCCAGTACCGCACGCGTGAAAGGCTGCGCGGCAGATGTTTCAGCACGGCGCTTGAGCTCGCCAATGAATTGCGCGAGCAACTCGCGAAATGGCAGCGCACGGCCCGCCACCTCGGTGTGCTCGTCCATCATCGAGGTGCCGAGCAGGCTTTTGAGCGAGCGCATCAGACGCCCTTCATGGCCGGCCAGATAGTCGGCCAGGCCTGCGCGGCCGTAGGTCACATGGTCATGGCCCTCTTCGGGCTCCGCATGAAAAAACACAACTGACGGCAAAGTCGGCTTGCCGTCTTCAAGCGGCAACAGCAGCGATGCGTCTGCAGCCTGGCCGGGCCTGCGCCAGCCTGCAGTCGAGTTGGACGTGCCGAAGTCGATACCGCATGCGGCGGCTGAAGTCGCCACCACCTAGCTACGGTCTGCAGGTTTGGCGAAACCGCCTTCGGCCCAGGCAGTGGCGCTGGCGCGGTTGAGCTTGAAGGACGCGGCCACACGTACCTGCGCCAGCTCTTCTCCACCCTCGCCCTGCGCGGTCAGCAGCGCGTGCGGGTTGTCTTCGTCGGGCACGATATCGAGCGACACGGTAATGCGCGCCGAATGGGCCGTGACTTCAATGTTCTGGTGCAGTGAGGCATGCAGTTGCTGCTCGTGCCGGCGCACAAATTCAGACGCGGTCTTGACCAGCGTGCTGAAGGCCGGACCGTCGAGCGGCTTGGGGTTTTTCTTGTCACGCCCCATGGTCCAGGGGCCGATCAGGGCCGGTTCGGGCTCGCCGTCCTTGATCATCGCGACCGCCCAGCCGTCGTCGTCTTCGTTCTTGATGACCCTGGCGGTCCAGCCGTCGCCCGTCCACAGCCTGGGTTCCTGAATGGGGGTGTCGTCGGCGGCGATGTCTGAATCGGTCAAATGAAAATCTCTTTACTGCTGGGGAGGCGAGATTGTAGGGCCTGCCACCCTATAAATCGCCTTCGCGTGGCCCCCGGAAAGGCTTGCAATCTAGGCGCGAAACGAAGCCGGGGTAATCCCCGGTGAGGCTTCGCAACAACGAGTGCAGTCTTTTCCGGGAGCTACCCGAAGGGCTGGGGCTGCAAGGGATACCCCGCGTCGTTGCAGCCCTTGACCGGGGATTGCCCCGGCCAGCGACCTGCGCCTAGCGCTGCACCCCTTGCAACCCCAGCGCGGAGGCGATTTATAGGATGACAGGCCCTCGTGCCCGCAGAAGAGCCGCTACAAACCCAGGTCGCTCAGGCCCGGATGGTCATCAGGCCGTCTGCCCAGTGGCCAGTGAAATTTGCGGTCGACCTCTTTGATCGGCAGGTCATTGATGCTCGCATGGCGCACATCCATCAGGCCGTTGTCGTCGAACTCCCAGTTCTCGTTGCCGTAGGAGCGAAACCAGTTGCCCGCATCGTCGTGCCACTCGTAGGCAAAGCGCACGGCAATGCGGTGGCTGGCAAAGGCCCAGATTTCCTTGATGAGGCGGTACTCGATTTCGCGCGTCCATTTACGGGTCAAGAGGCCCGCGATTTCTTCGCGCCCGGCGACGAATTCAGCCCGGTTGCGCCAGCGGCTGCCGGGCGTATAGGCCATGGAGACGCGCTGCGGCTCGCGCGTGTTCCAGCCGTCTTCAGCGGCGCGGACTTTCTGTGTGGCGGTTTCAAGGCTGAACGGGGGAAGCGGCGGTCGGGTTTCCATGGTGGCTCCTGGCGGTGGTAAAGCTGGCAAAAGTAGACAGCTCTGTCTACACCTGAAGATTCTGGCACAGGTAGACAGATCTGTCTACAATGACGCCATGAACGATGAAAC
>JAZKHN010000390.1:1204-3186 GCA_040385325.1 Pseudomonadota bacterium | reverse complement strand
GCGCGCATGGGCAGCAGGTAGCTGCGCCGCACCATCTCGCAATACGGGCAGCCGGGCAGGCTGATGAGCAGCACCAGCGGCTCACCCTTCGCGGCGGCGGCTTGGGCGGCAAGCGGCAGGGACGGCGGCACAGGCAAGGCAGTGTCCGCCGCAAACACCAGAGACGGCGCGGCCAGGGCCAGCACACCCCCGGCCATCAGAGCCAAGGATTGCCGCCGGTCAGCCGTCATGGATGTCATCAGATGATCTTGCCGTCTTTCAGGCCAGACAGTTGTGCATCGCCGTAGTTAAGCACGCTGCGCAACACCTCGTCGGTGTGCTGGCCCAGGCGAGGCGGTGGCAGGTCGGTGCGCACCGGCGTCGCGCTGAGCTTGATGGGGCTGGAGACCAGCCGCAGGTCGGCCCGCAAGGGGTGCTGCCATTCGGTCACCATCTTGCGCGCCTCAATCTGCGGGTCAGCGAAAACTTCGGCCAGGTTGTTGATGGCGCCGCAGGGCACCTTGGCTGCTTCAAGCGCGGCCAGCCAGTCGGCCTTGCTGCGGGTCTTGAGCACGGTCTCCAGAATCGGCACCAGTTGCGCGCGGTTCTTCACGCGGTCGCTGTTTTTTGCAAACAGCGGGTTCACGCCCAGCTCGGGGATGTTGGCGACGCCGCAGAACTTGACGTACTGCGAGTCGTTGCCGACAGCCAGGATCAGGTGATCTTTGGTTCCATCTGCCGCAGGCGCGGTTTCAAACACCTGGTAGGGCACGATGTTCTGGTGCGCATTGCCCATGCGGCCCGGCGTCTTGCCGCTGACGAGGTAGTTGGCGCCGAGGTTGGCCAGCATGGCGACCTGCGTGTCCAGCAGCGCCATGTCCACGTACTGGCCTTCGCCGGTTTTTTCGGCGTGGCGCAGCGCGGCCAGAATGCCGACCGTGGCGTACATCCCGGTCATCAGGTCGGCCACGGCCACGCCCACCTTCTGCGGCCCGCCGCCAATGTCGTCACGTTCGCCGGTCACGCTCATCAGCCCGCCCATGCCCTGTATGGCGTAGTCGTACCCGGCGCGGTCGGCGTAGGGCCCGTTCTGGCCGAAGCCGGTGACAGAGCAATACACGATGCGCGGGTTGATGGCCTTGAGCGATGCGTAATCCAGCCCGTAGCGCGCCATGTCGCCGACCTTGAAATTCTCGACAAACACGTCGCAGTGCAGCGCCAGCTCGCGTATCAGCGCCTGGCCTTCGGCTTTGGCGATGTCGCAGGTGACAGACCGCTTGTTGCGGTTGGTGCCAAGGTAATAGGCGGCTTCCTGGGTGTCCTGGCCGTCATCGTTTTTCAGGAAGGGCGGGCCCCAGGTGCGGGTGTCGTCACCGGCGCCGGGGCGCTCTATCTTGATGACATCGGCACCCAGGTCTGCAAGATTCTGGGTACACCAGGGGCCCGCGAGCACGCGGGAAAGATCGAGAACGCGTATGCCGTCTAAAGAATTCATCCCGCTATTTTGACCGCTTGCCCAAAGGAGGTGGCAGCGGTCGCGAATTCAAAAAACAGTCAGGGTTTGTCCGCGTGTTCAATTTTTTGTACGGTCGTACAGTACCAGCCATGCTCAGCAGCGCCCGCCCTACATCCGCAACAGCCAAGGCTGGTCGGGCGCGCCTGCCGAAAGTGGCGCTAACGCCACCCGCCAAAAAACCTGCATCCGGGACAAAACCCGACCGCAAGGCCGACATCCTGCTGGCGGCTGAAAAGCTGTTTGCCAAGCACGGTTACCACGCCGTCAGCATTCGCCAGATCGCCGATGAAGCGGGCGTGCCGCTGGCACTTGTGGGCTATCACTACGGCCCCAAACACGAGTTGTTCTATGCGATCTTCCAGCACTGGAACTCCACCATTGAAGAGCGGATGCAGGCACTGCGTGAAGTCACCATTGACCAGAACGACGCAGAAACACTGCCCCGCATCATTGACGCGTTCGTCGGCCCGGTCCTGCGCATGCGGGC
>JAZKHN010000390.1:0-1104 GCA_040385325.1 Pseudomonadota bacterium | reverse complement strand
GACCCCACCGCCGCCGTCATGCTCAAAAAATACATCGTGGGCGGCCTGCGCGCCGCTCTCGCGCCCGAAAGCCTTCCGGTTCCCGTTTCACCCCTACCCAAAACCCGCAACCTCAAAAACAGAAAGAGACAAGCATGAACAACCCCACCATCAACCGCCGCGCAGCACTCGGCACCATAGGCGCCGCATCTGCAGCACTGGCTTTCCCCGCAATGGCCCAGTCCGGCAAGATCGTGTTCGGCTACACGGCGGTCACCGATTTCGCCTCGGTCTTTGTGGCTGCAGAGCAGGGTTACTTCACCAAACGCAAGCTCGATGTAGAGCTGAAATTCATTCCGCTGAACTCCACCATTCCGGCGGCCATCCAGTCTGATTCGCTGCAGATGGGCGGCCCGACGCCTTCGGTGTTTTTGCAGTCGGTTGAAGGCGGGCTCGACCACGTGGTGGTGGCTGGCGGCGGCATCACCTCCAAGACCATCACCGGTTTCGGTCTGGTGGCCAAGGCCGGTTCCGGTATTCGCTCTGCGCAGGACGTGATCGGCAAAAAGGTCGGCGTCCCCGGCCTGGGCGCCTTCCTGCATGTGACCTTCCGCGCATGGCTCAAACAAAGCGGCGTTGACTACAAGAAGGTCAACTTTGTCGAGGCGTCCTTCCCCCAGCACGGCGACCTGCTGCGTGGCGGCTCGATTGATGCCGTGGTCACGGCCGACCCGTTCATGAGCCGCATCGTCGACAGCGGCGTGGGCTACGTGGCGTCGTATTACTCCACCTTTCTTGAGGCCGGCAACCACACCATTCTGTACGCCGCCAAACGCGACTGGGCAACGAAGAATGCAGCGCAGGTCAGGCTGTTCCGTGAAGCTGTACAGGAAGCCGCTACCTTCATCGGCCAGCCCAAAAACGACGGTGCCGTGCGCGACGCCATCGCCAAATACACCAAGCTGCCGCCGGCAGTCGTGGCCAAGGTGCAGATTTCGCCCCCCGGCCCCAGCGTGTCTGAAAAGCAGATGTCTTACTGGGTCGGCCTGATGAAGGATCAGGGCATGTTGCAGACCGACCCCAAGGTCGCCAACCTGATCTTCAAGTAATTCCATTCCCATTGAA
>JAZKHN010000389.1:0-14465 GCA_040385325.1 Pseudomonadota bacterium | reverse complement strand
CCCTGAACCTGTCATCAAGGGAAACGGCGCGAACTCAGTCGTCCTGGGCGCGGGAAGAAACCGCCTTGGCAATCAGGGCGTTCATGTCGGCCGCACGCTCTGTGGTGCGGTCGAAGTGGAAATGCAGTGTCGGCACGGTGTGTGTCATCAGGCGCTTGAACAGACCGTTGCGCAGGAAGCCGGCGGCCTGGTTGAGCGCGGTCTCACATTCGGTCGGGTCGCCTATCAGCACGCTGAAGAACACCTTGGCATGTGCATAGTCGGCCGTCACCTCGACGGCCTGTATCGTCACCATCCCGACCCGCGGGTCTTTCAGCTCGCGCGCGATCAGCTCCGTCAGGTCACGCTGGATCTGATCGGCAACACGAAAGCCGCGGTTGGGGGTGGATGACTTTTTGCGCATAAAAATGGGGGAACAGTTCCGGGTACTTCAGGGAGAGCAGTTGTTGACAACTGCCCGCCCTGCCGCATCAGACTTCAAGCGTTCGGGCCACTTCCCTGATTTCAAAGAACTCAAGCACGTCACCGACTTCGATGTCGTTGTAGTTCTTGATGTTCAAGCCGCACTCGAAGGTTTCCTTGACCTCTTTCGCATCGTCCTTGAAACGCTTGAGCGAGTCGAGTTCACCCGTGTAGATGACCACGTTCTGGCGCAACAGGCGCAACCTGGCGGTGCGGCGAACAACGCCTGCAGTAACCATACAGCCGGCAATCGACCCGATCTTGCTAACCTTGAACACCTGGCGAATCTCGGCGGTACCGATGACTTCTTCCTTCTTGTCTGGCGTGAGCATGCCCGACATGGCGGCCCTGAGTTCGTCCACAGCGTCATAAATGATGTTGTAGTAACGAATGTCGATGCCGTTGCCTTCAGCCTGCTTGCGTGCCTGGGCATCTGCACGGGTGTTGAACCCGATCAGCAGCGCCTTCGAAGCGATTGCCAGGTTGACGTCGGATTCGGAAATACCGCCAACACCCGAGTACACCAGTTGAACCTTGACCTCGTCGGTGGAGAGCTTGAGCAGCGACTGGGCCAGTGCTTCCTGCGAGCCCTGCACATCGGCCTTGATGATGATGGGCACCATCTTGACTTCGCCGGCATTGATGTCGGAGAACATGTTCTCCAGCTTGGATGCCTGCTGCTTGGCCAGCTTGGTATTGCGGAATTTGCCGGCGCGGTAGGTGGCAACCTCACGTGCGCGGCGCTCGTCCAGCATCACGATGAAGTCATCGCCGGCTTGCGGCACTTCGGTCAGGCCCTGGATCTCGACAGGAATCGATGGACCGGCGGTCTTGATCGGCTTGCCGTTTTCATCCAGCATGGCGCGAACCTTGCCGAAGGTGGAACCGGCCAGCACCACGTCGCCAGCCTTCAGCGTACCGGACTGGACCAGCACGGTCGCCACCGGCCCACGGCCCTTGTCGAGGCGCGCTTCAATCACGAGACCCTTGGCCAGTGCCTCAACCGGTGCACGCAGCTCAAGCACTTCGGCCTGCAGCAGCACCTGTTCGAGCAGCTGATCAATGCCGGCACCCGTACGGGCAGAGACCGGCACGAAGGGTGAATCACCACCGAACTCTTCGGGAATAACTTCTTCCGTCACCAGCTCGCCCTTGACCCGGTCCATATTGGCATCGGGCTTGTCGATCTTGTTGATCGCCACAACGATGGGAACACCAGCCGCCTTGGCGTGCTTGATGGCTTCCCTGGTCTGCGGCATCACGCCGTCATCGGCTGCGACCACCAGGATCACGATGTCGGTGGCCTGGGCACCACGGGCACGCATGGCGGTAAATGCCTCGTGACCCGGGGTATCGAGGAAGGAGATCATGCCGCGTTCGGTTTCGACGTGGTAGGCGCCAATGTGCTGGGTAATGCCGCCGGCTTCGCCCGACGCGACCTTTGCGCGGCGGATGTAATCGAGCAGCGAGGTCTTGCCGTGATCGACGTGACCCATGACGGTAACAACCGGTGCGCGCGGCAGCGACTCTGCCTGCTGGCCCTGGACGTCTTCGTCGGTGAAGGCTTCCGGATCATCCAGCGCGGCCGTAACGGCCTTGTGGCCCATTTCTTCCACCACGATCATGGCGGTGTCCTGGTCCAGCGGCTGGTTGATGGTGACCATCTGGCCGAGTTTCATCAAATGCTTGATGACCTCGTTGGACTTCACGCTCATCTTGTGCGCGAGTTCGCCCACAGTGATGGTTTCGGGCACATGGACTTCAATGGCCTTGAACTCGGTCGGAGCGACGAAGTTCGATTCGGGGCGCGAATCGCGGTCATTGCCACGGCGGCCGCGCGGGCCACTGCGGAAATTGCCACGGCCGGGAACCGGGGTGGCCCCACGGCTTGGCAGGCCCTTTTTCTTGGCCGCGTCTTCTTTCCAGGTCGACGACAGGTTCTCTGACTTGACTTCCTTCTTGCCGGCTGCACCGGGCGCGGCAGGCGCACCAGGTGCTGGTTTGGCGCCTGGCGCACCAACCGGTTTGTGCAGTGTGCCCTTGATGGCGGCTTTCGGGTCCACGTGGGGAACCAGTACCCGCTTGGGCGCATTCATCATGGCCCGAATGCCTGCGGCTTCGGCTTCCGCTTTTTTGCGGCGATCCTGCAGGTCAAGTGTTTTGGCGGCATCGGCCTGGAACTCGGCTGTGGCCTTGGCCTTTGCAGCAGCTTTTTGCGCTTCAGCATCGGCAGCCTTGCCAGCCTGTTCGACGGCGGCAGCTTCGGATGCCTTGGTCGCCTCTGCAGCGGCCGCAACAGCTGCAGGTGTTTCCTTGACTTTTTTACCTGAAACAGGCTTGGCTTTTTCGGCCGCTTCAGCAGCAGCCTTTGCCTCAACCTGTGCAGCTTCTGCGGCTGCCTGGCGCTCCTGCTCCTGGGCAGCTTCCTTGGCATCCTGCTCTTCGCGCAGGCGGCGTTTTTCGGTCAGTTCGGCTTCCTGGCGACGCAGCAGTTCTGCATGGCGGTTGGCCTCTTCTTCACGGCGCAGCAATTCGGCGTTATCAACCACCGGTGCCTGCGGAGCGGCAACCACTTCAGGCTGTGCCTCTTCAGCAGGCGCATCGGTGCCGTCTTCACGTTTGACAAAAGTCCGTTTTTTGCGAACCTCAACCTGGATGGTGCGTGCCTTGCCGGTGGCGTCGGCCTGCTTGATCTCGCTGGTGGATTTTTTCACCAGCGTGATTTTTTTGCGCTCGGCCGAGACCGTGCCATGGCTGGCCTGCAAAAAGCCGAGCAGCTTCTGCTTGTCGGCCTCCGACAAAGGGTCGCTGGCTTGCGCCTTGGCGACGCCTGCACTGGTCAATTGCTCGATCAGGGTTGCAGGGGATTTATTGAGTTCAGCTGCGAATTCAGCGACGGTAGTGGTACTGGACATATGTGGTTTTCCTGACTGGCCTCCATGATCATTGCTCTTCCACCGCTGCGGGCGCAGCGGTGTCTGAGTCTGCCGCTGCGGTCGCAGGGGCTTTGTCGGCTGCCGGCTCATCGGTAAACCAATGTGCGCGGGCAGTCATGATCAGGGCCGTGGCGTCTTCTGCAGACTGGCCGGTGATATCGGTGAGTTCGTCCGTGGCCAGGTCGGCCAGGTCGTCGCGGGTGTTGATGCCCGCCTCGTTGAGTTTGGAAATCAGCTCAGGGGTGATGCCTGTGACATCGCGCAGGTTCTGCGAGACGCCCTCGGCGTTTTCTTCCTTGGCGATTTCCATGGTCAGGAGCGCATCCTTGGCACGGGTGCGCAGTTCATTGACGGTGTCTTCGTCGAAAGATTCGATTTCCAGCATTTCCTGAAGCGGCACATAAGCTACTTCTTCCAGGCTGGTGAAACCTTCGGAGATCAGGATGTCGGCGATTTCCTCGTCCACATCCAGCTTTTCCATGAAGAGCTTGCGGCTGGAGTCGGTCTCGGTGGCCTGCTTTTCAGCGGACTCGTCAGCTGTCATGATGTTGATTTTCCAGCCGGTCAACTCGGCGGCAAGGCGCACGTTCTGGCCGCCGCGACCGATGGAGATGGCGAGGTTTTCTTCGTCAACCACGACATCCATGGCATGGCGCTCTTCGTCCACCACGATGGACGAAACATTGGCCGGTGCCAAAGCGCCAATGACAAACTGGGCCGGGTCTTCGCTCCACAGCACGATATCGACTCGCTCACCGGCAAGTTCATTGGTCACGCCGTTGACGCGGGTGCCGCGCACACCTACGCAGGTGCCGATGGGGTCCACGCGCTTGTCATGCGACAGGACGGCGATCTTGGCGCGCGAACCAGGGTCACGGGCGCAGGATTTGATCTCCAGCAGGCCCTGTTCGATTTCAGGCACTTCCTGGCGGAAGAGTTCGATCATGTACTCAGGGGCCGAACGCGACAGGATGATGGGCGCGCCACGCAGGGTGGTGTCAACTTCCATGATCATGGCGCGGACGCGGTCGCCGGAGCGCAGGTTCTCTTTCGGGATCATGTCGCTGCGGCGCAGGCGGCCTTCAACACGGCCGGATTCGACAATGATGTCGCCCTTGTCCATGCGTTTGACGGTACCGACGAAGATCTTGTCGCCACGCGACATGAACTCGTTGAGCAGCATTTCGCGCTCGGCATCACGGATCTTCTGCAGGATGACCTGTTTGGCTGCCTGTGCGCCAATACGGCCAATAGGCAGGCTCTCAACCGGCTTCTCGATGAAGTCGCCTTCTTCGATGTCGGCGATTTCATCGCGGGCATCGCTGACCAGTTCTTCGGCTTCAGGGTTCTGCAGGCCGGCTTCGTCGGGGACGACCAGCCAGCGGCGGAAGGTTTCGTAATTGCCGTTGTCGCGGTCAACCGCCACGCGGATATCAACTTCACCGGCATAGACTTTTTTGGTGGCTTGCGCAAGGGCGAGCTCGACCGCGCCGAAAACCACGTCGCGTTCGACATTCTTCTCGCGCGAGATGGCATCAACCAACATCAACATTTCGCGATTCATTTCACAAGCCTTTCACTCAAAATTTCACTCAAAATAATTCCAGAATTCAATCTTTTGCCTGCACATCCGCAGGGGGTACGGCTTCTGCAGCTTTATTCGCACCTTTGGGCTTTCGCCCTTTAAAGTCCACCACGGGCGCCAGGCGCGCCTGCTGTATTTCATCCAGCGTGAAACCCAGGGCCTGCAAAGGCGCCGGCACACGGTTCTTGCTGACCCGCTGGCCTGGCTTGACGGGCGGCTCGTCGCTCCAGACGATTTGCCATGCATCCGCTGCCCGCTCCAGCGTTCCGCGAAACTTTTTCTGGTTGGCCGACACCGTCGAACCTGCGCTTGCTGCCACGCCAATCGGCGCCTTCAGGGTGAGGTCGATCAACTCACCGGCAAAACGCCCAAAATCCTTTTCCGTCCGCAGCGGCCTGTCGATGCCCGGCGAGCTCACCTCGAGCCGGGAATAGGCAGCACCTTCAACTTCCAGCACAAATTGCAGCTGGCGCGTCACTTTTTCACAATCTTCGGCATTGATGAACTGCTCGGCATCAGCGACGTAGGGCATGTCAATCGTCACGCGCAACAAGCCACCCGTGGTGCGCTCGATGTCGACAAGGTCGTAACCGAGTCCCGTGACGGTCTGCTCAATCGTTTCGTTGGTGCTGGGTGAAGCCATTCAGTATCTAAAAGCAATGCCGTAAAAATCAAGGGCCCGGCATCTCTCGCCGGCAACCCTTCAAAAAACAAACGCCCAAAAAAAATGGGCGGTGTGAACCCGCCCATTTGGTCGTGAAGCTCTTATTGTAACCTGTGAAACAGGCTCGCGCAAGCACTTTGCGTGCCCACCCCGCCTTACATAACTGGGGCCGCTGAATGGGCTGCCACCAACGTACGGGTATACGGATGCTGTGGGGCATCAACAATTTGGGCCAGTGGGCCCGATTCCAGCACCTCACCGTCCTTCATCACAATGACCTGATGGGCCATGGCACGAATGACATCCACATCGTGGGTAATCAGCAAATAACTCAGGCCGCGCTCCCTCTGAAGCCGCTGCAGCAAGGCCAGCACCTGTTTTTGTATGGTGACATCCAGCGCGCTGGTGGGCTCATCCAGCACAAGCAGTTGCGGGTCGACCATCAGCGCCCGGGCAATCGCCAGCCGCTGGCGCTGACCACCTGAGAATTCGTGTGGGTAGCGCTGCAAGAGACCGGGGAACTGGGACTCCAGCATGCCGACGTCGGCCAGTGCAGCCAGAACCTTCTCCTGCCTCTGCGCCTCATTCAGTTCAGGGCGGTGCACCAGCAGGCCCTCGCCGACGATTGTTTCAACCGTCATGCGCGGCGACAGCGATGAAAACGGATCCTGAAACACCACCTGAACTGCCCGGCGCAGGGCCTTGTTGGCGGCGGCATTGGTGCCCCAGGCCTTGCCGACCACCTGTAAATCACCTTGATGCGGGTGCAGACCCAAGGCGGCCAGCGCCAGACTGGATTTACCCGAACCCGACTCACCAATGACGCCAAGCGTCTGGCCGGCTGGAATGTCAAAACTCGCGCCCTTCACGGCCACAAATTCTCCCTTTTTGAACCAGCCCCTGATGCCTGGTACCGCCACCGGGTAACTCACGCGAAG
Source organism: Pseudomonadota bacterium (assembly GCA_040385325.1). Taxonomy (GTDB): domain Bacteria; phylum Pseudomonadota; class Gammaproteobacteria; order Burkholderiales; family Burkholderiaceae_C; genus Polaromonas. The sequence goes on along the minus strand of JAZKHN010000389.1, from coordinate 7,880 downwards.
GTTCACTGCCTTCATCACGCCTTCCAGTGCGACATCAGGCTGCGCCTCCTGCAGATCGCGCGCGGGGGCGCTGTCAATCAGCTTGCGGGTATAGGGGTGCTGGGGGTTGACAAATACCTCGCCTACCCTGCCCTGCTCGACGATATAACCGTTTTCCATCACCGCCACCCGGTCGGCAAAACGCCGCACCAGGTTGAGGTCATGGGTGATCATCAGCACGGCCATGCCGTTTTTCTGCTGCAGGCTGGCCAACAGCTCGAGAATCTGGCTGCGAACGGTGACGTCCAGCGCAGTGGTGGGCTCATCGGCCAGCAGAAGTTTGGGCTGGCAGGCCAGGGCCATGGCAATGACTGCGCGCTGGCGCTGTCCGCCCGAGAGCTGATGCGGAAAAGACCGGGCCCGGCGTTCAGGCTCTGAAATGCCTGTTCCGGCCAGCAGCTTGATCGCCTCTTCCCAGGCTTCCGTTCGGGTCATGCCCTTGTGCAGTTGCAGGATTTCGCCAATCTGGTCGCCCACGCTGAACAGCGGGTTGAGCGCCGTCATGGGCTCCTGGAAGATCATGGAGATGTCCTGCCCGCGAATGCCGCGCAGGCGCCGCTCCTCAATCGCCAGCAGATCCATCTCGCCTTCGCGGCTGTCAAACACCGCACTGCCGCTGACGACAGCGTTTTGCACCAGCCGCAGCATGCTCAGGGCCGTGATGGTTTTGCCGGAGCCGGACTCACCGACCAGCGCGAGCTTTTCACCCGGGGCAATATGGAAGTCGATGCCGTGAACGACCTCCTTGCCTGCGAAGGAAATTCGCAGGTTTTGAACATCAAGCAGGTTTTTTGTCATGCCTGATCTACCTTGCGAGGGTCCAGCGCATCACGCAGCGCATCACCCATAAACGTCAGCAACAGGAGGGTGCTGACCAGCACGGCAAAGGTCGACAGCGAGATCCACCACGCGTCAATGTTCGCCTTGCCCTGACTGAGCAGCTCGCCCAAGGAGGGCGTTCCCGGCGGCACGCCAAGGCCAAGAAAGTCCAGCGAGGTTAGCGCCAGGATGGCCGCGCTCATGCGGAAAGGCAAAAAAGTGACCACAGGCGTCATGCTGTTCGGCAGGATGTGCCGCCACATGATCTGCAGGTTGCTCACACCGAGCGCCCGCGCCGCACGCACATAGTCAAGCTGCCGGTTACGCAAAAACTCGGCGCGCACATAGTCCGACAGACCCATCCAGCCAAACAGGCTGAGCAGGAAAAGCAGCAGCGCGACGCTGGGCGAGAACACGGCGCTGAAGATGATCAGCAAATAAAGTTCGGGCATGGAGCTCCAGATTTCCATGAAGCGCTGAAAGACCAGATCCGTCTTGCCGCCGGCATAGCCCTGAATGGCGCCAGTAATGACGCCTATGACGACGCCGATAAACGTCAGCGCCAGCCCGAACAGCACACTCAGCCTGAAGCCGTAAATCAGCTGTGCCAGCAGGTCACGGCCACGGTCATCAGTGCCGAAAAAGTTGTCACGCGAGGGTGCGGACGGATTCGGCTCTTTGGCGAAGTAATTGATGGTTCGCGGGCCGTAGGGGTTGGGCGGATAAATGGCCCAGTTGTCGCCCCCCTTGATCCTGTCCTTGATAAACGGGTCCAGGTAATCGGCAGGCGTTTCAAAATCGCCGCCAAAAGTTTTCTCCGAATAGTCTTTCACCAGCGGGAAGTAAATCGTCCCGTTGTAACTGACAACCAGCGGCTTGTCGTTGGACAGCACCTCGGCAAACAGGCTGAGTAGCACCATGATGGAGAACAGCACCAGGCTGTAGAAGCCCAGCTTGTTGCGCCGGAAACGGTTCCATGCGCGCCGTCCAGGACTGAGCGAAACGGTATTAGTCAAACTTCACCCTCGGGTCAACCCAGACGTAGCAAAGGTCGCTAATTAGTTTCGTCACAAGTCCGATCAGCGTGAACAGGTAAAGCGTGCCCAGCACGACAGGGTAGTCGCGCCGTATCACGCTTTCATAGCTGAGCAGGCCAAGCCCATCCAGCGAAAACAGGGTTTCAATCAGCAGCGAGCCTGTGAAAAAAGCACCTATGAAAGCAGCCGGGAAACCGGTGATGATGGGGATGAGCGCATTGCGGAACACGTGCTTCCACAGCACCTGCCGTTCACTCAGGCCCTTGGCGCGGGCCGTCAGCACGTACTGCTTGCGGATTTCTTCCAGAAAGGAGTTTTTGGTCAGCACCGCCGTGACGGCAAAGCTGCCCAGCACCATGGCAATCACCGGCAGCGTGATGTGCCACAGGTAATCGGTGATTTTGGCGCCCCAGCTCAGGGTATCCCAGTTGCTGGATGTGAGGCCGCGCAGGGGAAACCACTGCAACTGCCCGCCAAAAATCACCACCAGCGCAACGCCCAGCACAAAGCCAGGGATGGCATAGCCCACCAGCACAATCAGGGTGGTGATGAAGTCGAAGCGCGTCCCTGCCCTCACCGCCTTGGCCACACCCAGCGGCACGGCTATCAAGTAGCTGATAAAAAACGTCCACAAGCCGAGGCTGATGGAGACCGGCAGCTTCTCTTTCACCAGTTGCCACACATCCTTGCGCTGGTAAAAACTGTTGCCCAGGTCAAAGCGCGCAAACTGGCCAATCATCTGGATAAAACGCTCGTGCACCGGCTTGTCAAAGCCGTAGAGCACCTTGATTTCTTCAATACGTTTGGCATCCACACCCTGACGCCCCCTGTAACCTGCGCCGGACGCCGCAGCGCGCTCGCCGCCGGAATCACGGCCCTGCAGCTGCGACACCATCTGTTCCACCGGCCCGCCCGGCACAAACTGCACCATGGCAAACGTCACCAGCAGGATGCCGAACAGGGTCGGAATCATCAGCAGCAGGCGTTTGAGGATGTAGCTGGCCATCTTTGTCTGCCTATTTATTGGTCGCGGATGCCCACCAGGTGCTCATGGCCCAGGTATCGGCTTCGTAGTACGGCGGGATGATGGTGGGCAGCACAAACGGTTTGGGCCGGTAGCCAATGAGAAAGGCGTCGCCGTAATACTGGGCGACGGAGTAATACGCAGTCGTCAGCACGCGGTCGAGCGCGCGCATGGCGGCACTCAGCTCGGGGCGGGTTTTGGCAGTCACCACTTTTTGCAGCAGCGTATCGACAGCCGGGTCGGCAATGCCCCAGACGTTGGATGAGCCTGGTGTTTTTGCCGCTGCAGAACCCCAGCGGTCCAGCAGTTCGCCGCCAGGCGCGGTGCTGCCGGGCAAGCGCGTGGTGGTGATGTCGAAATCGAAGGCATCCATCTTCTGTTTGCTGAGCGAAAAATCCACCACACGGTAAGTCATGGTGATGCCCAGCTTTTCGAGCGCCTTCTGGAAAGGCCCGACGATGCGGACCAGTGAAGGCTGATCGTTGAGGAACTCCATGGTGAAGGCCTCGCCCTTCGCGTTGCGCAAGGCGCCATCGCGGTAGGTCCAGCCAGCTTCCCTGAGCAGTGCCTGGGCCTGGCGCAGGTTTTCGCGCAGGCTGCCGGGCGGCGCTGTGCTTGCAGACTTGGGCACTAACCCGAACACTTCTGGCCTGAGCTGGCTGCGCAAAGGTTCCAGCAAGGCCAGCTCGTCCGGCTTGGGCAGGCCTTCGGCGTGAAATTCGCTGTTCGGAAAGTACCCGTCCACGCGTTTGTAAATGCCGTAAAACAGCTGGCGGTTCATCCACTCAAAGTCCATCGCAAGCGAAATTGCCTTGCGCACCCGTATGTCCTGGAACTGTGGCCTGCGCAGGTTGAAGATGTAGCCCTGGAAGTCACCCGGGTTTTTGTTCTCGAAAGCGCGCTTGACGACCTCGCCCGAGGTGAACTGCTTGCCCTTGTACTGGCGCGCCCAGTTGCGTGAGGTGAACTCGCGCATGAAGTCGTATTCACCGGCCTTCAGGCCCTCAAACTTGGAGGTGTCGTCGAGATAAATCTTGTAGGTGACCCGGTCAAAGTTGTACAGGCCCTTGCGTGTCGGCAGGTCGGTGCCCCAGTATTTCGGATCGCGCACATAGGTGATGTCGCGGCCCATGGCCAGCGAGGCCAGTTTGTAGGGTCCCGAGCCTATCGGCGGCTCCGAGACAATCTGGTCCAGCGGCTTGCGTTTGCCGCCCACCATGCCCCAATCTCGGCTGAAGACCGCCATTCCGCCGACCACCAGCGGAAGTTCGGGGTTGGGCGTGGCGAAGTCAAAGCGCACCACGCGCTCCGACACCACCACCGCATCTTTCACCTCGGCATAAATGGTTTTGAACTGTGGCGCGGCTTCCTTGCTCATCAATGTCTTGAAGGAATGCACCACGTCGGCGGCCAGCACCGGCTTGCCATTGTGAAAAGTCGCTTTCGGGTTCAGGCCGAAGGTGGCAGACAACTTGTCGGCCGCCACTTCCACATCTTCCGCCAGCAAGCCGTAGGCAGTGGTGGGCTCTTCCGAATTGCCGGTGAGCAGGCTTTCAAGCAGCAGGCCGCCAATGTTGTAGGGTGCGGTGCCGCGCAAGGTAAAGGGGTTGAACTTGTCAAAATTGGTCGGCCGGGTCGGCGGCACCATGCGGATTTCACCTTGCTTGGGCGCATTCGGGTTGACGTAACTGAAGTTCGTGAAACCCGGCGGGTATTTGACGTCGCCGAACTGGGCGTAGGCATGGACGGCATACGATGCGGGAGCCAGAAGCACCATGCCAACCAGCAACCAAGCCTTCAAAAGAGACAAATCCCGCATGCGACAATTCTGCACTACTTGGGCGGGTGTCAAGCAAGAATCCGCCGGTCACTTTATGGAGATATGCGCATGGGTTTTCTCACCGGCAAAAAACTGCTGATCACGGGCGTGCTGTCCAACCGCTCGATTGCCTACGGTATCGCCAAAGCGTGTCACGCGCAAGGCGCCGAACTGGCCTTCAGCTACCAGGGCGAGCGCTTCAAAGACCGCATCACTGAATTTGCCGCAGACTTTGGCAGCAAGCTGGTCTTTGACTGCGACGTTGGCAGCGACGAGCAGATCGCGCAGTTGATGACCGACCTGACCAAAACCTGGCCCACCTTTGACGGCTTTGTGCACGCCATCGGTTTTGCACCGCGCGAGGCGATTGCAGGCGACTTCCTGGACGGCCTGAGCCGGGAGGCGTTTCGCATCGCTCACGACATCAGCGCATACAGCTTCCCCGCCATGGCCAAGGCTGCCCTGCCCTACCTCAATGACAAGGCGTCAGTCCTGACGCTGTCGTATCTGGGCGCAGAGAAGGTGGTGCCCAACTACAACACCATGGGCCTGGCCAAGGCCAGCCTGGAAGCATCGGTACGTTACCTGGCCGAATCACTCGGCAGCAAAAAGCGGGGCATGCGCGCCAATGGCATAAGCGCGGGTCCGATCAAGACACTGGCCGCCAGTGGCATCAAGGGTTTTGGCAAGATTTTGAGCGTGGTGGCGGAAACCTCACCCATTCGCCGCAATGTGACGATTGAAGACGTGGGCAATGTTGCCGCGTTTTTGCTCAGCGACCTGGCAGCCGGAGTCAGCGCCGAAATCACTTATGTTGATGGCGGTTTCAGCAACGTGGTGGGCGGGATTGCCGAGCCTGCAGAGGCCTGATCGAATATTTGCGTAAAACGTATTAATTGGGATATTTTTCATACAAAATTTCCAATTGATACATAAATTGCAATAATCAGGCGTCCTCGACGGCTGCAGCCTCAAAAAAGAGTCTGGAAACCTCAAAAACAGGCTATTTTGAGGCATAAAAAGGCCTGTAGCCCAATAAATACGAGCGTGAGCAGCTATCGAAAGAATAGCAATTAGTTAAAAACAAGGCGTTCAAAACGCTGTCAGGGAGAAAAATGAATCGACTTTTCAGGCCCAACCGGGTGTTGCGGGCATGCCTGCTCGCCGCGTGTATCACCACAGCCGCGCTGTCTTCGGCACTGCCGGCATTCGCACAGGCAGGCGCCGGCAAACCGGCGCTTATGCTGGCCAACGTCTACCACCCCGGCGTGACACTGGCCGATTACTGGGTCAGCGAGAAATACGACGGCGTGCGCGGCTTCTGGGATGGCGAAAAACTGCTGACCCGGGGCGGCGAGCGCGTCAATGCCCCGGCGTGGTTCACCGCAGGCTGGCCCAAAACACCCATGGATGGCGAACTCTGGGCCGGGCGCGGGCAGTTCCCTAAAGCCGTGTCAACCGTGCGCCAGCAGGTGCCGGACGACGCCGCCTGGCGCGGCCTGCGTTTCATGGTGTTTGACCTGCCGGCGCAGCCCGGGCCGTTCACCGACCGCATTCCAGCACTGAACCAGATCGTTGCGGGCATCAGGCAACCGTGGGTCGTTGCGGTGGCGCAGTACCGGGTGGCTGGCCACGCCGCATTGCAGGCCCAGCTCAAAAAGACGATCAGGCTGGGCGGTGAAGGCCTGATGCTGCACCGGGGTGATTCGACCTACAAGGGCCTGCGCAACGACGACCTGCTCAAGGTCAAAACGCATGAAGATGCCGAGGCCCGCGTGGTCGGCCATGTCTCCGGCAAAGGCAAAAATGCCGGCCGGCTGGGCGCGTTGCTGGTCGAGATGCCTGCGGAGGGCGGGAAACCTGCCCAGCGTTTCAAGCTGGGAACAGGTTTGAGCGATGTGCAACGGCAAAACCCGCCGCCAGTCGGGGCGCTGGTCACCTACCGCTACCGCGGCCTGAATGACAGCGGCATTCCGCGGTTTGCCAGCTTTATGCGGGTTCGCGAAGACGGGCCGAACTGATCCGCCTTATCGACGAGGACTATTTCTTCACGCAGTCCGCGTAATAACGCATCTTGCCTTTGGCATCGACCTCGCTGACGAGGCCGTGGATGTCCGTCTCAAAACCCGGGCAGTGCACGTTGAACTCACGCGCGAACTTCAGGTAATCGACGATCTTCTTGTTGAAGACCTCACCCGGAATCAAGAGGGGAATGCCCGGTGGGTAAGGTGTTACCAGGCCCACGGTAATGCGGCCTTCAAGGTGGTCAATCTCCACACGCTCGGTCTTGCGCTGGGCGATGTGGGCATAGGCCTCGCTGGGCTTCATGGCTGGCTCCAGGTCGCTCTGGTAGACCTCGGTGGTCAGGCGTGCGATGTCATATTTGGCATACAGCGCGTGGATGTACTGGCATAAATCGGCCAGGCCCATGCGCTCATACTTTGGGAACTTCTGGCAGAACTCCGGCAATATGCGCCACATCGGCTGGTTTTTGGCGTAGTCGTCCTTGAACTGCTGCAGCGCCGTCAGCAGCGTGTTCCAGCGGCCCTTGGTGATGCCGATGGTGAACATGATGAAGAAGCTGTAGAGGCCGGTTTTTTCAACGATCACGCCGTGCTCGGCCAGAAATTTGGTCACGATGGACGCGGGAATGCCGGTCTTCGCGAACTTGCCGTTCAGGTCCAGGCCCGGTGTGACGATGGTCGACTTGATCGGGTCCAGCATGTTGAAGCCGGTTGCCATCTGGCCAAAGCCGTGCCAGTTGTTGGCGCCGTTTTTGGCGGTCTTGGCACTGCGTGACTCGCCCTTGATGATCCAGTCCTTGGCCTCGCCAATGCCCTCTTCCACCAGTTTGTCCGGACCCCAGACCTTGAACCACCAGTCGTCGCCGTACTCTTCGTCGATCTTGCGCATCGCGCGGCGGAAGTCCAGCGCCTCGGCAATGCTTTCCTCGACCAGCGCGGTGCCGCCAGGCGGCTCCATCATGGCGGCGGCCACATCGCAGCTGGCGATGATGCTGTACTGCGGCGAGGTCGAGGTGTGCATCAGATAGGCCTCATTGAAGAGGTGCCTGTCGAGCTTGACCTCCTGCGAGTCCTGCACCAGCACATGGCTGGCCTGGCTGATGCCGGCCAGCAGCTTG
>JAZKHN010000388.1:0-1724 GCA_040385325.1 Pseudomonadota bacterium | reverse complement strand
CGCTCAAGGTGCTGCAGGCTGCGGGCTACACCGTGCACATCGCCGCCAAAAAGAAAGCCGACGGCCAGGCGCTGTGCTGCGGCCGCACCTATCTGGCGGGCGGCATGGTGCAGGAGGCCAAGCTCAAGGCGGCCGAACTCGTCAGCGCCCTGCTACCTTTCGCAGACAAGGGCATATCCATCGTCGGGCTGGAGCCCTCATGCCTGCTCACACTGCGTGATGAAACCCTGGTCATGGGCCTGGGCGATGCGGCTGTCACGGTCAGCCAGCACGCGCTGCTGCTTGAAGAATTCCTCGCGCGCGAAGCTGCCGCCGGCAAGCTTGATGCGCTGAAGGCTGCGCTGCAGCCTGTGACGCAGCCCATACTTCTGCACGGCCACTGCCACCAGAAGGCCTTTGGCGCGGTCAGCCCCATCATGGATGTGCTCAGGCTGATACCCGGCGCAAAGCCCGAACTGATCGAGTCAAGTTGCTGCGGCATGGCGGGCAGCTTTGGCTACGAAGCCAGCCACTATGAGGTGTCGATGCAGATGGCGGAGCTGAACCTGCTGCCGGCAGTGCGAAAGCAGCCAGACGCCATCGTGGTTGCCGACGGCACCAGTTGCCGCCACCAGATCAGGGACGGCGCGCAGCGCGAGGCGATTCACGTCGCGGCGCTGCTGGCGCAGCAACTGAGCTAGAAATTTGCTGTATACGGCAAAAATTTAACGTACACGTTAAAAATACTCCAAATGTTAACTTGCAGGTTAACATTTGGTGGTTTTCAGGCGTCAACATGAGGTTTTGAAGCCAAAAATGGCCGAAAAAGGCCATTTTTAGGTGCCAAATCAGGCTGCAGACCAATAGATACGTACGTGAGCAGCTACTAAATAGATAGCAAATTCAGCACTGCAACTTGCGTGTCAACGATCGCACTGCGGGCTGGAGTCTTTCCAGTTTTCGGTCGGTACCACCACGACGCGCGTGCCGCTGGTGCGCAGGTACAGCGAGCGGCCTTCCAGTTGCTGCGGGCCGGGTGCCATGCGCTCGGAATTCATGACGATGCACACCAGCCAGGCCTGCTCCAGGTTGCCGGCAAAGGTGTTGCCCGATGCGAGCGTAGGGCCGGACAGGATGCGGAACGGCCTTTTGCTGTTCATCAGCGGGTTCTTGCCGCGCAGGTAAGAGGTGATGGCGGCATTGACCAGCGCATCGCTGGGCACCGGGCCGGCCGACTGGGCCAGCGTGTCGGGTGTTGCTGCCTGTGCCGGCGGCGCGGCCATCACGCTTGCGAAAAGCAGGGCAGCGACGGCGGCAAGTCTTTTCATGCGATCGCCTTGCGCTTGCTGGCCCAGGCCCACAGCCAGGCACCGGCCACGATCATGGGAATGCACAGCCACTGGCCCATGCTCATGCCCAGGGCAAGAATACCGAGGAAGTCATCCGGCTCGCGGAAAAACTCGGCGATGAAGCGGAAGATGCCGTAGCCAAACAGGAACGCGCCCGAGACCTGGCCCATCTTGCGGGGTTTGCGGGCGTACAGCCACAGCAATACAAACAGCAGCAAGCCTTCCAGCAAAAACTGGTAAACCTGCGAAGGATGGCGCGGCAGCATGGAACCACTGTGTTTGAACACCATGCCCCAGGGCAGATCTGGTGAAGAGAAGCGGCCCCACAACTCGCCGTTGATGAAGTTGCCCACACGGCCCGCAGCCAGCCCGGTCGGCACGCAGGGTGCGATGAAG
>JAZKHN010000387.1:0-4464 GCA_040385325.1 Pseudomonadota bacterium | reverse complement strand
CTAACGTAATGTATGCCGCAAAACCTGCGGTATAAAACTGGCGCTGCAATATAACGTGTTCATTAAAACTCTCCTGGAAGCCGCATGCACGCTGGCTTTGACCGAAACTTTGTACTGATTTATACAGTTATAAAAAATCCGCGAAACACCGCAGTGTCGACAATTTCAGTTTCGCATAAAGACCCGTCTGCGGCCGCGCGAGCTTGCGGGTTCCGTAAGGGGGTGCCCAGCCAGGCACCGCCCTGGCGATTAGCCCACCTGCAGCTGATGCTCATAGCACCACATCCAGCTCTCCCCCGGCTCCAGTGAGCGGATCACCGCATGACCGGTGGCTGCGTGGTGTTTAGTGGCGTGCTTGTTTTTTGAGTCGTCGCAGCAGCCGACGTGTCCGCAATGCACGCAGGGCCGCTGGTTTCGCCGGCGGTGTACAGACGCTCGCCATGGCGAAAGTGGACGACCGTGCCAAAGCGGCGCATGCGCTCGACCTCGGTCTGCGCCAGAACGGGAAAGGCCTGGTGGCGCCTGCCATTACTGTCTGTCGGCATGACCGGCTGGATCAGGGGTGGGGGCAGCGCATCGTCCATCAGAAAGGGCTCCGATCGCAGTGGTCAACGCCATGATTAGACGATGAAACTGGTGACGCACCAATGATCAGGCAATTCTCCTGGTCTGAAGGGAAGGCGACGAAACGGCTCGCTTGAAGACGCCGCACGGGATCGCAACACACTGGCGGACTTCAGCAGGACAAGGCGCAGAAATCATTACATTAAAAGTAATAATTACCGATAACTCACAAAATTAACGACTGATTAATGCTAAAAATGTATCAATGTTGAGTTCAAACGTAAACCACATGCAAAAAACGCTGAAATTGTCCTCCCGGATGCCATTTTCAGGCATGCAATCGGCCTGTAGACCAATAAACACGGGCGTAAGCAGCTACTGATTTAATAGCATTGGTTCACCAGGCGGGCGGTTGTTCCCTCTGATCGGCTTCTGGCTTGTTATGTGAAGCGCCGGCTTCGGGTCACAGAGCAGCCGTGACCAGCAGCCGTCACATCTCAGGCGCCACCAGTTCGGCGTATTCATAAAGCGCCTCAAGCACCGCCTGGCCCTTCTCATCTGCGGTCTCTGCAAGCACATCGATCCCGGAAAACAGCGCATCCACATTGCGCGCGCCGCCCTCGCCTTCCAGCAGGCGGGCAACCCGGTGCGCTTCCCAGCGTTCGGTGTCTTCGGGCGACAGGGTGTCTGCAAAATTGCGCGCCCGGTATCTGAACACGATTTCTTCCAGCCTGTCATCGTCAAATCCGATGCGGGCATGGGCCAGCTCTGCGGGTGACAGGTCACGCAGCTGGTTCAGCCTGCGGCGGTCGGTGTTGTTGACGAAGCCGCCATAGAGGTCTTCATCAACGTCGGGCGTGGGCTCCTTCGGCCGCTGGAAGACCTCGGGCCAGATGGCACTCATGTCGGGCAGGCCAGCGGCTTTTTCAGCGTTGGCCAGGGCGGCCTCGATGTTGATGCCCCACTTCGCAGCCATGTCGCCGGTCAGTGTCTGGAGCTTGCGCACGACCATGGGGGATTTGTTCAGGTGCACGGACTTGAGCGGCAGGCGCTGCATGCCTTCGGGCAGGTCTGCCGTCTTGCTGAAGAGGCGCTGGCGCAAGGTGGCCACGTTGAGGAGCGGAAGCTCGCTGGGGTCATGGGCGAGGTCCCAGGCGAGCAGCTCGTTTTTGTTGGAGGGGTGCGTGGCCAGCGGCCACATGACGGCCATGCAGCCGCGCTCGGGCGGGAACATCCCCGAGACGTGCAAAAACGGCTGCGCATTCTGCGCCGTGGCGGGCAGGCCCAGCTCCATCGCGACGCGGTCTTTTTTGTGCAGGCCGAGGCAAAAATCAAACAGCTTTGGCTGTGCGGTCTTGATGAGCCGGGCCAGGGCAATCGTGGCGCGCACGTCTGAAAGTGCGTCATGCGCTGCCTCATGCAACAGGCCGTTGGCGCGGGCCAGGTCTTCAAGCTTGAAGCTGGGGCGCAATGCCGTACCGTCGGCACTGCGCTCATCAGGCTTGGTCGGCCAGGTGATGCCCTCAGGCCTAAGCGCATAGGCCATACGCACCACATCAAGCAGGTCCCAGCGGCCGCAGTCGTTCTGCCATTCGCGAGCGTAGGGGTCGATCAGGTTGCGCCAGAACATGAAGCGCGTGACTTCATCGTCAAACCGGATGGTGTTGTAGCCCACACCTATGGTGCCGGGCTGCGCCAGCAGTGATTCGATTTGCGCGGCAAACGCATGCTCGGGCAAACCGCGCTCCAGGCACAGCTGGGGCGTGATGCCGGTGATGAGGCAGGACTGGGGATCGGGCAGATAGTCGTTGGCAGGCTTGCAGTAAATCATCACTGGCTCACCGATTTCGTTCAGCTCGGCATCGGTGCGTATGCCTGCGAACTGGCAGGGACGGTCACGGCGCGTGTTCAGGCCGAAGGTTTCGTAGTCGTGCCAGAGAAAGGTGTGCGTTGCCATCATTCGATTCAGAGTAAGGGAGAAAAAAGGCGTGCCGTCGCGTCCATGAGTCGCATGGGGAACTTCTGCGGCCGGTTGGCGCGTACCCAGGCAGAGCTGTGCAGGTCGGTTTCGAACTGTGCGGCCAGCGGTTCCGCCAATGTGGGCCCGTAGACCACAGCCATCACCTCGAAATTCAGGCGGAAGCTGCGGTTGTCAAAGTTGGCGGTGCCAATCATGGCGCAGTTGTCATCCACCACCAGCGTCTTGGAGTGCAGCATGCGGGCCTTGTATTCCCAGACCTTGACGCCGGCAGCAATGAGTTCATCGTAGTAGGAGCGCGCTGCGGCACTGACGATAAAACTGTCGCTGCGGCGCGGCACCAGCAGGCGCACATCCACCCCGCGCAACGCTGCGCTGGTCAGCGCCATCAGGGCGGGCTCGCCAGGTACAAAGTAAGGCGTGGTCAGCCAGGCGCGGTGACACGAGGCATTGATGGCCGCGACATGCATGCGGTGTATGGCTTCGAGCTCGCTGTCGGGTCCGCTGCTCACGATCTGCACGGGAATGTCGCCGGCTTCATCATCGGGAAGCAGGTGCGGCAACAGATTGGGCAAGGACTTGTGCGTGTCCTGCGGGGATTCACCCGTGGCATAAACCCAGTCTTCGAGGAAAGTGGTTTGCAGCCAGCGAACTGCACTGCCCTCAATACGCAGATGCATGTCGTGATAGGCATCAGCGCGGGTGCGCATGTCCTCTTCGTCCGTGATGTTGACGCCGCCCGTGAAGCCGACCGCACCGTCGCAGACCACGATCTTTCGGTGCGTCCGGTAGTTGCTGACAGGCCGCAGGCGCCGGCCTATGCGCGAGTCATGGAACAACCCCACCCTGGCACCTGCCTCCAGCAGCGGCGCCATGAACTTGCCGCCCAGGCGCTTGGAACCGAGGGCATCGACCAGCAGGCGTACCGCCACGCCCTCCTTCGCCTTCTCAACCAGCACGTCACGCAGCGCAGTACCGATACGGTCAGGCTCGAAGATGTAGTACTCGAGGTGAACATGGTGGCGCGCATTGCGGACCGCCTCAAAAATGCTGTCGAATGTTCTGGCGCCGCCCGAGAGCAGTTCGGCAGAAGTCGCACTCGACACTGGCAGGCCACAAGCTGCCGTGCCCAAAGCAGCCATCTGCCGCAGGGCTGGCGGGGCTTTCTCGGCAGCGCCGCGCAGCAAGGCCATATCGGCATCGCCTCGCTCACCAGCGCGGCTGCGCAGTCGCCTGAGGCGCTGCTTTTTCAGGCGCTGTGGTCCGAGGAAGTAATAGATGACAAAGCCGGCGAAAGGCAGCAAGGCCATTGACAGAATCCAGCTCATGGTGGACACCGGTGCGCGCTTTTGCAGCACGATCCAGATGGACAGAATGGCGATATAGGCGCTCCAGGCCAGTGAAAGGCCGGTATGCCATTCGGCGCTGAGTTGGGGGATGGTCAAGGTGTGCGGGCGCTTGTTTAAGGCAGGCCAAAGAAAAAGGCCGATAGCGTAATGCTACCGGCCTTTTCGGAGGGATTACCCAGCTCGTGCCTAACTGGCTTCTGCCTGCTCGGCTTCCGGCTTGGCCTTGCCTTCTTTCTTGGGCAGGGGCGTGATGTCCAGCTGGACTTCGCCTGCCTCGACACCCTTCTCGTCGGTCGTGACCTTCATGTCGACCGTCAGGCGGCCGCCATCGACCAGCCTGCCGAACAGCAGCTCGTCGGCCAGCGCACGGCGGATCGTATCCTGGATCAGGCGCTGCATCGGGCGCGCACCCATGAGCGGATCGAAACCCTTCTTGCCGAGGTACTTGCGCAGCGTGTCGGTGAAGGTGACTTCCACCTTCTTCTCGGCCAGTTGCGTTTCGAGCTGCAGCAGGAACTTGTCGACCACACGCAGGATGACGGTTTCGTCCAGCGCCTTGAAGCTGACAGTCGC
>JAZKHN010000386.1:0-2876 GCA_040385325.1 Pseudomonadota bacterium | reverse complement strand
GCAGGGCGCTTGCGCGGTGTGAGCAACCGTGGGGGCTACGGCCGCAGCGCCGGGCCGCCCCAAGCAAGGCCAGCCCCCTCGGGGGGCAGCGCAGTACGCGAAGCGACAAGCGTGGGGGCTTTAATCTATGGCTACCAGCAACCCGGCTCCCGCCAATGCCGTGATGTAACCCAGCACGCCCTTGCTTTCCTGCACCTGGGTGGCCGTGACGGGTTGCATGTCCTGGCCGAATTTTGGCCTGCGGGCATCCAGCACGCGTGCCACGCCATATTCCTTGATCAGGGCGTCGGTCTGCGCAGACAGCGTGGTCTGGGCGAGTTTGGTGATGACGGTGTCGCCCTCCTGCTGCAACAGCGGCATGAGTTGGGCAAAAACTTTGTCTGCCCATTTGCCGCGCCAGCTTTCGCGTGCGCTGTTGGTCACCCATTTGCTCGCGCGGTGGGTCACGCGGGGTGCGCAGCCCACCACAATCCAGCGCGCCGGATTGCGGCTTGCGCCATCCGTACGCATGGGCTGCAGCATTTGCAGCGCATACGAGGCGTCGTCGACGTAAACGATGATGTTGTCCATAAAGTACTCCTTGGTTGTCGTGGTTATGAAGTTGCCCGGAAAAAATCAGTCGGTAATGAGATCGGTGCGCTGCGGTGCTGACCGCCTGCCGGCCCACCAGCCGGCAGCCAGGACACCGGCGACGGCCACAGCGTAGGTTGCCCACTGTGCGACGTTGTGCATGGTTGCTTCAGATGGCAGGCTGGCGGGGCCGCCGTAGACGGCGTCCAGCAGCTGCTCGCTGACAATCATTTTTGCAGCCGTAAACGCCAGCACGGCAGCGCCAATATTGATGATCATCGGGAAGCGCTCGACCAGCTTGAGCACCACGGTGCTGCCGAAGACGACGATGGGCACGCTCACCAGCAGGCCAATGATGACCAGGTCGAAAGATCCGTGGGCTGCGCCGGCAACGCCGAGCACGTTGTCAATGCCCATGAGCGCGTCGGCGATCACGATGGTTTTCATCGCGCCCCAGAAGGTGTTGGCCACCGGGCCGTCGTGCTCTTTTTCGCCCTGGTCAGCCAGCAGCTTGTAAGCGATCCACAGCAGGCCAATGCCCCCCACCAGCATCAGGCCGGGGATTTTGAGCAGCCAGACAACACCGATCGTCATGGCCGAGCGGACGGCGATTGCGCCGACGGCACCCCAGGCGATGGCTTTTTTCTGCAGGTGCGGGGGCAGGTTGCGGGCGGCCAGCGCGATGACGATGGCGTTGTCGCCGGCCAGCACGAGGTCGATGAGGATGATGGCCAGAAGGGCCGACCACCACGGGGTTGAAAACAATTCCATTTAAAAGCGCACTCCATATCAAGTTTCGACATGGAAGCCCGCTCAGGCGAGCTTCCGATTCGTTCGGAACCCGTGCTGATCAGATGGAGGATAGGTGTGCGGAAATGAAAATTGCCGCAGACGCCTCGATCCAAACCTGCCCAGGTTTCAATCGAAGGTCTGGCTCGACATGCAGTGTCGCTGCATGCCCAACAAGCCGGAAGTGCGAACTTCGTAATGACGACTTGTTGTAGCTATCTTGCTGCTGTGTCTGTTATGTGAAGTAGTACAGCAAGACGAGGGAGTTACTCCCCTTCGTAGGGGGTATTTGAACTTATGTTGTGTTTTTTTGCAAATGCGGCTTTTCCCTGAGCTGATGTAGGCGCATCCGGCAAGCTGCATTGGTGTGCTTTGCGCTGCCCGATAATGTGTTGTCCGCCACCAGCCGGTGCGCGCCTCACCCGAAGATTGTCCCAACTTCCCATGGCCGGCATCCACATCACAGATATAGAAGCGGCCATCAACTACTGGCGCGAGAAAAAGCCGTCGCCCGACGGCATCACGCTGGCGCCGGAGCTGCGCGCGCTGGCCGAGGTCTATGCGCTCATGGTTTTTTACCATGAGGATGTGGCCTCTGAAAAAGGCTTCCCGGCGAAGGCCATGGCGGCCTGGCAGGCCTGGTACGACACCACGGCCGACACGCCCTGCATCGCCATCTGCTCGACCAGCCAGGGCGACGAGATGTGCAAGGGCTGCGGCCGCACGTTTGAAGAGGTTCAGCACTGGCCGGAGATGTCGCCTGCCGCCAAGCGCGAAACCTGGCGGCGGATCACGCTGGATGGCACCTCCTGGCGCTTCGGCCGGTATTCGGACAGGGCGCTTGAGAAGACTGAAAAGCCTGAAGAATCCGAAAAGCAGGGCACCTGACCCATGCTGCGCCTGGCACGTGCCCCCAACATCGCGATTGCCGCGTTGTGGGCTGATGCGCTGCAGCAGGCCGGTTTTTCTGCCAGCGTGCAGCGCTACTTTCTCGGCGGCCTGGCCGGCGAACTGCCGCCTGACCAGTGCTTCCCTGAGGTCTGGCTGACCCACGACCATGAAAAGCCCGCCGCCGAGAAAATGCTGGACCAGCTTCAAAACATGCCGCAGCGGCGCTGGGTCTGCACATGTGGCGAGACGGTTGAAGGCGGCTTCGAGCAATGCTGGGCCTGCGGCGCAGACATGCCATTTTGATGAAAAGTTAATACCCGTATTAACAAAATCACCAAAAGTTAATATGGAAGTTAACTTTTTGGGTTTTCAGGCCGCCAAGGCCGCAAAATGAGTCTCAAATTGCCTGAAAACAGCCAAAAATGCCTATTTTTTGGCATCAAATCAGCTGCAGCCCTTTAAATACGGGCGTAAGCAGCTATGAAATAAATAGCAAATCGTCGCCCCGCGCGGGCTTAAACCCGCTTGGCGAGCTCTGCCGCCATGCCCACATAGCTGGCAGGCGTCATCGCCAGCAGCCGGGTTTTTTCAAGTTCGGGGATTTCCAGCGACCTGATCAGCGCGTG
>JAZKHN010000385.1:18330-36468 GCA_040385325.1 Pseudomonadota bacterium | reverse complement strand
AGTGATGGATTCACGTTCAGGGCAAGGCGCAAGCCGCAGTGAAGGCTGTGCGCCTTCACAAGGGTTGCAACGCCGCCATGGACGCGAAGACGCGCTTTCATGTTTCGATATTTTCGGGTTGCGGTACTAGGGCCTCAAGTTTAAGCCCATGCCCCATCGCGTCCGCCAATAAAAAAGGCCTGCGAAAGCAGGCCCTGGGCTTGGGTGACGGGCAGGTCGAGCCTGCCGCGCCCGGTGAAGCTCAGATAGAGCTGTTGCCACCCACGTTGGCGTGGGCTGCCATGACGGCCTCATTGCGTACATAGTCGCGGCTCACGGCGCTGGTCACTTGCTGGCTGCGTGCAAAGGCTTCTGCGGCGAAGTCGCCGTTCTGGCCGGGGTTGGTGTTCATGTTTTGCACTTCTGCGCGGGTCAGGCTGCTGGTCGATGCGACGGGCTGGATGGCCAGCGCAGCTTCAGGGTTGAGGCTGGACTGGGCAAAAGCGCTGGCGCCGGTCAGGGCAGAGAGGGCGATAACAGCAGAGGCGATGAGTTTCGAGTTCATGTGAGTTTCCTTTAAAAAATGTCTGGAAGTTGTTCGGGGTTTCAGCCGGTCAGATCGTGCTGTTGCCGGCTTGCACCATGCGTGCCGACATGACGGCGTCGCTGCGCACTTCAGCGCGGCTGACGTTGCTGGTGGCCGGCTGGCTGCGGGTGAAGGCGTGTGCTTCAAAGTCACCGTTCTGGCCACGGCTGGTGTTCATGCCCTGGACTTCTGCACGGGTCAGGGTGCTGGTCGAGACGTCAGGCCGAATGGCCAGTGCAGCTTCAGGGTTGAGATTGGACTGGGCAAAAGCGCTGGCGCCGGTCAGGGCGGAGAGGGCGATAACGGCAGAGGCGATAAATTTCGAGTTCATGATGAATTTCCTTTAAGTTAAACAAATGGTCCTGTTACCTGTCCAGTCATCGTCGCTTTGGGGTTTGTGCCCCTGGCTGTCCAACTGGCTTCGGTGAGTCGCTTGTTTGGTTTCGGCTCATCGATGCCTGAACTTTAGGGTTTACCCGGTGAAAGAAAAACCCCGAATTCGACAATGCTTAGTTTCTATTTACGCAACAATGATTTCACCGGATGCGGAGAGTTGCTGAAAGTAGATGTATTCCGACTGTTTGGTGGCGTGCTGTCCTACTAAACCCCATCCTTATCTCCTCCAGCCAGGTGGTGGCAACAGTTTCTAATTTGCTGCTGGATGCGATTTCTTGAGGGCTTGTAGTAACTCCATGGGGAAGTAGCAGATAAGATTTCTGGATGGATCAAATAGACCGGAAAATTCTTTCTGAACTGCAACGCAACGGCCGCGCCAGTCTGCAGGAGATCAGCCAGGCGGTCGGCCTGAGCAGCACCCCCTGCTGGACGCGCATGAAGCGCATGGAAGAGACGGGCGTCATTGAGCGCTATACCGTCAACCTCAATGCCGAAGCACTCGGCCTTGGCGAGACAGTCATGGTGCAGGTCACGCTGGACAGCCACTCCGACAACACGCTGGAGAAGTTTGGCGAAATACTGGCTGCCATCCCCGAGGTGGTGGAGGCCTATCTTGTGTCTGGCGAGTACGACTACCTGCTGCGTATTGCCGTCAAGGACACCAAGGACTACGAGCGGTTGCTGCGTGAAAAGCTCTACAAGATCAAAGGCATACGGCACAGCAAGTCGAACTTCGTCCTGCGCACGCTGAAGAAGGCCGATTTGCCGATTTGAAAGGTTTCGGGCCGCGGACCGTTGCTATATTATTTATAGCTTCTCACGCACGTATCTATTGGTCTGCAGCCGATTTAATGCCTGAAAATGGCCTTTTTTGAGCTTCAAACGCGCCCTAAAACTCGTTTCAGCGCTTTCAAAAGCGTAACTGATACACCCATGGTTGCAATAGTGGCTTGGGTGATATTTTTCGCCGCAACTGTTACGTCCTGCGTAATAATTGCGCCATGGATCTCTTCAAATCAATGCAGGTATACGTGGCAGTGGTCGATGGTGGCAGCTTTGTGCATGCGGCGGAGAGGTTTGATACCTCGACCGCTTCCATCTCCCGCCAGATTTCAGCGCTTGAGGAGCACCTGGGTGCGCGACTGCTGCAGCGCACGACGCGGCGGCTGTCGATGTCTGAGCCGGGCAGGGCGTTTTACGAGCGCGCCCAGCAGATATTGACCGACATTGCAGAGACCGAAGCCGTCATTGGCAGCACCGCCACCCAGCCGACCGGCCTGTTGCGCATCAGCGTGCCACTGTCTTACGGCTTGCGCGAGTTTGCGCGCATCCTGCCGGCTTTCAGGCAGCGCTTTCCCGGCCTGCGCCTGGACATTGACCTGAGCGACCGCACGGTCGATCTCGTCAACGAGGGCATAGACGTGGCGGTGCGCATCGGTGCCTCGCCCAGCCAGAACCTGATTGCCCGCAAGATTGCGCCGGTGCGCATCGTGGTCTGCGCCGCGCCTTCTTACCTGGAACAACGCGGCACGCCGCAAACGCCGGACGACCTGGCCGACCATGACACGCTGGCGTATTCGCTGCTGGCCACGGGCGACAGCTGGACGTTTCGCAGCGCTGACGGCGGTGAACAGACGGTGCGCATCGAACCCAAAGTACATGCCAATAACGGCGACCTGCTGCGTGAACTGGCGGTGGCGGGCGGCGGCATCATTTCCCAGCCGGACTTCATCATTGCCGATGACCTGGCCAGCGGCGCACTGGTGCCGCTGCTGACCGACTGGCAGCGTGACCAGTCGCATGTGTACGCCGTATACCTGAGCCGCAAGTTCCTTTCGCCCAAGGTGCGGGTGTTCATCGACTACCTGGTTGAGACGCTGGGGGGCAGCGAGGTCGTGGCGCTTTAAATCTTCAGGCACGCGGTTCGCCGGCCGTACCGCCGGATGGCGACGCCGCCAGGAAGATGGCAGCACAGGCCGATGCACCCAGCGCACACAAGGCGCAGCCCAGCACCACCCAGCGGAAGGCGCGCACCAGGGCCTCGGGCGACGCGCCCTGAACCGGCCCACCCAGGCTGGTGGCAAACACCACGCCCAGGACCGCAATCGCCAGCAGGCCCGCAATGCGCGCCACGGCGTTGTTGATGCCTGAGGCGATGCCGGCGTGGCTCGCGGGAACGGCGTTCATGACGGTCGTCGTCAGCGGCGCGACGGCCATCGTCATTCCCAGGCCAATCACCACCATGGCAGGAAAGAACCCTGCCCAGTAAGACCAGCCCACTGAGGGCAAACCCAGCAACGCAAAACCAGCAGCGGCGACAGCCGGGCCTGCCATCAGCAGGCGTCGCGCGCCGACACGGTTCATGAGCTTGCCGGCCGCGGGCGACAGCGAGCCCAGCAGGACTGACAGCGGCAGCAGGGCCGCGCCTGCAGCTGTGGCCGTAAATTTGAAGGCGCCGACGAGCACAAACGGCAAAAAGAACAAGGCGCCGCTCAGCGCAAAGTAGAGCAGCAGCGTCAGCAGGTTGGTACCGGTGAAGTCGCGTGAGCTGAACAGCGCCAGCGGCATCATGGGCGCACGCACCCTGGCCTGCGCAAGGATGAATGTGGCCAGCAGCGCGACGCCGAGCGCAAAGGGCAGCATGACCGCGGCGCTGTGCCAGCCATGCTCGGGTGCCAGCGTCAGGCCCCAGGTCAGCAAGCCCAGCCCGCTGGCCACCAGCACCACCCCAAGCCAGTCGAAATGGTGCGAGGCATCAGGGTCATGGCTGTCGGGCACCGCGTAAAGCGCGAGGGCGATGGTGGCCGCAGCCATGGGCACATTCAAAAAGAAGATCGCGCGCCAGGACACCGCGTCGACCAGCCAGCCGCCCAGCACCGGCCCGGCTGCGCCCGTGATGGCGGCCCACGCCGCCCAGGTACCAATCGCCTTGCCACGCGCCTCACCCTCGAACACATTGCCGATGATGGCCAGGCTGGCAGGTA
The DNA here is from genome assembly GCA_040385325.1 of Pseudomonadota bacterium. Classification (GTDB taxonomy): domain Bacteria; phylum Pseudomonadota; class Gammaproteobacteria; order Burkholderiales; family Burkholderiaceae_C; genus Polaromonas. The sequence goes on along the minus strand of JAZKHN010000385.1, from coordinate 32,523 downwards.
CCAGCAGCGCCGCCCCCACGCCCTGCAGCGCACGCGAGGCAATCAGCGCCAGCGGGTTGGGCGCCAGCCCGCAGAGCACGGAAGCCGTCGTGAACAACATGATGCCCAGGATAAAAATGCGGCGCCTGCCAAAGCGGTCGCCCAGCGAGCCACCCACCAGCACCAGTGAGCCCAGCGCCAGCAGGTAGGCATTGATGACCCACTGCATGGCGGCGAAGGCGGTCTGCGTGTTGCCTGCGAGGTCGCGCTGTATGGCGGGCAGGGCGATGTTGACCACGGAGCCATCGATAAAGGCCATGGACGAGCCAAGCACGGTGGCCGCCAGCGCAAAGCCTGTGCGTGATTCAGCGGGCATTGCAATGCTCCTGACTGGATAGCAAGGCAGCCAGTGCTGTCAGGTGGTCTGGCGCTTTCATGTGGAGCATCATGGGTGTGATTTTGCGGCCGTGCTGGTTCGGGATAACACCTGTTGTTTTTACGCGCAAATTTTCCGGGTGTCGAATTTGTCTGACACGCCCCCGTCACCGCTCCAAGGCAATATTGGATGCATGATCCGCACACGTACCATCGCCCCGCAGGAAGCCGCGCTCGTCGCGGTGTCTGCGCTGGACGACCTGGTGACGCATCTGGTCAAGGCCAGTCCGCTCAGGCTGTCGTCGCAGTTTCTTGACTGGGTGGCCGACGTTGCCACGCCGCTCATTGAGGGCCGTGTGCACTCGGCTTTTGCCAACCCTGCATTCGCTGCCACCCTGCATCAGGGTGATCACCGCATTGCGCTGGCGCGCTGGGTCCAGCACTGGGTGTGCCCGCGCATCGCCGCAAGCTTTGCGCAGCTTGCAGACCATTTGCCGAGGGATGTTGCTGCGCCGGCTGACCTGACGCCAGTGCATGCCGTCAACCTGCCGCCACGGGTCGCGCAGCCCCAGCGCCCCGTGCGCATCGCGCCGCATCCGGTGGCCGCCGCAGTTCAGGCCGCTTTCTAACCACGGCCCCCATGCGCCCATCACGGGCATGTCCATGAACGAGTCCGTTTTCAGCCAGCACCTGCCTTGCCTGAGGGCTAAGCTTCAGCGATGCAAGCATCTAACCTTGAACAACTGCAGGCCCATGGCAGTGCAGTCATCACCCAATTGCTGACCAGGGCGCAATGTCTGGGACTGGTCAATCTGTATGCTCAACCTGCAAACTTCCGCAGCCGCGTGGTGATGGAGCGCCACGGTTTCGGCAAGGGCGAATACCAGTACTTCAGCTACCCCTTGCCGCCGCTGGTACAGCAGCTTCGCAATGGGTTGTACGCACAGCTCGTGGATGTGGCCAACCGCTGGAACGAGGCCATGGGCATTGGTACGCGTTACCCGGCGTCGCATGAAGAATTCCTGGGGCGCTGCCAGGCTGCGGGGCAGCTCAGGCCGACGCCGCTTCTGCTGCAGTACGGCGAGGGCGACTACAACTGTCTGCACCAGGATTTGTATGGTGAGCATGTGTTTCCCATCCAGGTGGCGGTGCTGCTGTCACAGCCGGGTGAAGACTTCACCGGCGGCGAGTTTGTGCTGACCGGGCAGCGGCCGCGCATGCAGTCGCGGCCGGAGGTGGTGCCGCTTCAACAAGGCGATGCGGTTGTGTTTGCAGTGCACCACAGGCCGGTGCAAGGCAGCAGGGAGTTTTACCGCGTCAACATGCGGCATGGGGTCAGCACGGTGCGTTCAGGCCGCAGGCATACGCTGGGCGTGATCTTTCATGACGCGGCGTGAATCAAGGTTCAGAGCTGCGAATGCAGCAGCGAGGTCAGGCGTTCATGCAGCCTTTCTTTCAGCGGCCGGGCCTGCCATTGCTCAAGCGTGATGCGCTTCGCCCGTGTGAGGTCCTGCTCGAAAACCTCTGTTTGCCGCGCCGCGAAGGCAGCGTCATAGATATTCAGGTTGGCTTCATCGTTGAGGCGGAAGGAGCGGCTGTCGAAATTGGTAGAGCCGACGGACGTGACCAGTTTGTCAACCACCAGCACCTTGCAGTGGTACATGGTGGGCTGGTATTCGTAAATCTCTGCGCCTGCCTGAAGAATCTCGCCCCAGGTGGCGCGACCCGCGGCCCTGACGGTTTCGGTGTCGGTGATGGGGCCTGCGGTGATGATCCTGAGGCGCACGCCGCGTTTGAGCGCGTCACGCATGATGCGCAGGCTGAGTTCATCAGGCACAAAGTAGGCCATCGACAGGTCAATGCTGCTTTGCGCGGCCGTAATCGCCATCTGGTACATCAGCTGCATGCTCTCGGCACCGCCCGAAGGCGAGCTCGAAAACATCTGCGCCGCGCTGTTGCCGGCCGGTGTGATGGCGGGAAAGTAGGGCTCGCCATGCAACACCTCGCCGGTGACCTTGACCCAGTTGTCCAGAAAGGTCGCCTGCATCTGCGCCACCACCGGCCCTTCGGTCCGAAAGTGCGAGTCGCGCCAGTGCTCTGCGTCCTGGCCCGCGCCGGTCCACTTGGGCGCAATGCCCACGCCGCCCGTGAAGCCGGTGCGGCCGTCCACCACCAGCAGCTTGCGGTGGGTGCGGTTGTTCATGCGCGCGAGGTTGTACCACTCGGGTTTGTGAAATTTTTTCACCTGCACGCCCGCCGATGTCATCTGTTCAAGCAGGGCATCGTCGATCTTGCCGCTACCGACCCAGTCGAGCAGCACGTGCACCTTTACGCCTGCGCGTGCCCGGTTCGACAGGGCATCGGCAAACTGTTTGCCGATGTCGCCGGCCCAGTAGATATAGGTTTCAAAGGTGATGGTCTGCTTCGCGCTGTTGATGGCCTCCAGCATGGACGGGAAGATCTGCTCGCCATTGAGCAGTTCGGTGACCTTGTTGCCGCCCACAATGCCGGGGCCAAGCAGGCTGCCCATGGCGCGCATGAACTGCGGGTCGGCCGTGTTGTAGAGCCTGGGGAGTTGCTGGGAGACGTGTTTTTCACCGGCCGTGAAATTCAGAATCAGCAGGACGGCTGCACATGCGGTGATGAAAGAGGCGAGGGCGACAAGAAGGGTACGGCTGCGTTTGTGCATGGGGCATTGTGGGATGGCCGCGCCGACCTCAAGGTAGGCGGGGGCCGCATTTTGTGAGAGGTATGTGCAGGCGTGTGGAACTCGGGGCGTGGATCCCGGATCAAGCCCGCATGAGAAAAAACAATGACCGCAGACCTGTTTGAAGACACCCCGCCAGAATGTACGGCCCAGCCCATTGCAGCGGGCGCGGTGTTGCTGCGAGGCTTTGCACTCGACATGCAGGCGGCGCTGCTCACATCGTTTGAAGAAGTGATTGCGCAGGCACCGCTCCGTCATCTCGTCACACCGGGTGGCCACACCATGTCGGTGGCCATGACCAACTGCGGCCCGCTGGGCTGGGTGTCGGACAGGCGTGGTTATCGCTACCAGGGGGCAGACCCCCTCTCAGGCAAGCCATGGCCGCTGATGCCGGACGTCTGGCGTGAGCTGGCTGCGCGTGCCGCCGCCGCCGCCGGGTATGCCGGCTTCATACCTGACGCATGCCTTGTCAACAGCTACCAGCCGGGTGCCAAACTGTCACTGCACCAGGACCGCGACGAGAAAGACAAGGGCGCGCCCATCGTGTCGGTATCGCTGGGGTTGCCGGCCACTTTCCTTTTCGGAACACAGCGGCGCGCAGACAAGCCGCAGCGCTTTCGCCTGCTCAGTGGTGATGTTGTGGTGTGGGGCGGGCCATCGCGGCTGGCATATCACGGCATTGCGCAACTGCCTGATGGCGACCATGCGCTCACCGGTGCACGGCGCATCAACCTGACCTTTCGCAAGGCGGCTTAAACAGCCGGGTGCGCGGGTTGCGCCAGATGCGGCGAGTCCAGCAACTGTCTGGCGGTGGCCTTGAGGTGGGCCGTCATCAGGTTCTGGGTCTGGAGGATGTCGTGGTTCAGCGCGGCCTCCAGCAGTGCCTTGTGTTCGGCATCGACATCGCGTTTGCCTTCGCTGAGTGGTGCAGTGAGCTGGCGGTAACGCTCGCTTTGCTGATACAGGGTTTCATGTGTGCGCAGCAGCCAGCGGTTGGGGCAACCGCTGACCACCGCACGGTGAAACTCGGCATGCGCCGCTGCCCATTCGGGATTGAGCAGGCCGGGTTCACCGGCCACGCGCTGGGCCGTGCGCGACAGGCGGTGATAGGCCGCCACAATGCCGCCTTCCCATTCAAGCCCGCCATTGCGTATCGCTTCGGCAATGCACAGCTTTTCAATTTCAATGCGGGCCTGAACCAGCTCCTGCAGTTCGGCCAGCGAGACCGGGCTGACGCGGTAACCCCGCGCGGGCTCGGACACCACCAGGGCTTCGGCCTCCAGCATGGCCAGGCCTTCGCGCACGGCGCCGGCACTGACCTGTATGTCTTCAGCCAGTGCCGCGATGTTGAGCTTGGCACCGGGCGGCAGCTTGCCACCGAGGATGTCGGCGCGCAGGCGCTCGAACACCTGGCGGGTCTGGCCTTTGGTTTTTGACGGGGCGCTTAGGTATTCACCCATAGATAGAAACCCTTAGAAGCTTTAATTGGTCTGCTTATATAGTATTAAACAAATAATATATTCTTTCAACCCACCAAGTGGAGATGGACATGAGCACCGAGTTTAGGACCCAAAAAAGCCAGGGCCGCGCAGCCCTCCATGGCGTGCACTCGCTGGACAGGTTTGTGTTTACCGTTCCAGACCTCGATGAGGCCAAGCGTTTTTACGACGCTTTCGGGCTGGACATGCGAAGCGACGGCAAGCAGCTGGACATGTACACCTTTGAGCACGCGCATCGCTGGGGCTCCATCTTCCAGGCACCCGGCCCCAAAAAGCTTCAGTACCTGCGCTTTGCGTGTTTTGCCGAAGACCTGCAGCCGATCCGCGACCGCATCAAATCATTGGGCATTGCCGAGCGCGCGCCGCACCCGCTGGGCAATGACGAAGGCTTCTGGATCACCCACCCTGATGGTTATGCCATCCAGGTGGTTGTCAATTACAAGAGCTCGCCCGACACAGAGTCTGTCGCCTTGCCCAAGCGGCAGGTCGAGAAGGGCGCCGGCAAGGCCTGGAACCGCAAGATCGCACCGAAGGTGCGTCCACGCCGCCTGTCGCATGCGCTGATGTTCTCGCCCGACGTGATTGCCGCCACCAAATTCTTTGAAGATGCGCTGGGCCTGCGCCTGAGCGACCGTTCTGAAGATGTCGTGGCCTTCATCCACGGTGTGCACGGCAGCGACCACCACCTGATTGCGCTGGCCAAGTCGAACGCCGGCGGCATGCACCATGCCAGCTGGGACGTGGGCAGCATTGACCAAGTGGGTCTGGGCATGGAGCAGATGCTGTCTGCCGGCTACACGCGTGGCTGGGGTGTGGGCCGCCATGTGCTGGGCTCCAACTATTTTTATTACGTGCGTGACCCATGGGGCAGCTACTTCGAATACTCCTACGACATCGATTTTGTGCCGGGTGATTTCGACTGGAAGTCATCCAACAGCCACCCTGAAGACTCTTTTTATGTCTGGGGCCCTGCAGTGCCGGCTGACTTTGTGACCAACTTTGAAGTGCAACCCGCAGCAGAGCTGCCGCCTGAAGAGGCGAAGAAGGTGGCGCAGGCCGTGGCTTCTGCCTGACCGGTTTTTTGTTTTCGGTTTTCTTTTTTTTTAACTCTAGCGACATCACAACATGCGACTTATTGCTTTCAGCCACAACGGCAAACCCGCCCTCGGCATGCGTATCGGCGACGAGCTCGTCAACCTCACGGCGGAAGGCCAGCCAGCCACACTCGACGAGCTGCTGCGGGGTGGCGCTGAGGCCATGGCTGCTGCGAAGCGCGTGGGCGAAGCGTCAAAAAACCGCATGCCACTGGCAGGCATCAAGTACCTGCCACCCGTGCAGGCACCTTCCAAAGCAATTGCCGTGGGCCTGAACTTCACCGACCACGCGGCCGAAAGCAAGTTTGCAGCGCCGACTTACCCGGTGCTGTTCCACCGCTTTCCCACCTCATGGGTCGGCCACAACGTGGCGCTCGAGCGTCCGCACGTGTCCATCCAGTTCGACTATGAAGGCGAGCTGCTGGTCGTCATCGGCAAGGGTGGCCGCTACATCAGCAAGGAAAATGCACTGGACCACGTCGCCGGCTATTCGGTGTTCAACGATGGCTCCATCCGTGACTACCAGATGAAGTCCGCACAGTGGATGATGGGCAAGAACTTCGACCGCACGGCCTCGTTCGGTCCCGAGTTTGTCACCGCCGACGAACTGCCACCAGGTGCCAAAGGCCTCAAGCTGCAGACCCGCCTCAATGGCCAGGTCATGCAGGACGCCAACACCAACGACATGATTTTTGACGTGGCCACGCTGGTGTCTGTCTGCTCAGAGCCGTTCGAGCTGCAGCCGGGCGACATCATCATTGCCGGCACGCCTGCAGGTGTGGGCATGGCGCGCAAGCCGCAGGTCTGGATGAAGGCGGGCGATGTCTGCGAAGTCGAGATCGAGAAGATCGGTGTCCTGTCGAACACCATCGTCGACGGCGCATAAAAGCAGGGATCAGTCCTTGATGGGTGCGCCGGTAAACAGCGGCGACAGCACAGGGATCTGGGCCGGCGTCAGCAGCTTGGTGTCCCAGGCCTGAACGCTGGCCGAAATGCTGTCCATGAAGCTGGTCCACTGCGGGTTGCGAGAAAGTGCTTCCCGCTGTTTTTGCCGGGCATCGAAGTCGGTGAAGTACCTGTACATCACGACTTCATGCTGACGGCCGACGAGGGTGTTGAAGCAGGCGATCAGGCCTGAGAGTGCATCGTCACCTGCTGCGAGCCCGGTTTTCTCCCAGGCGTCCCAGTAAGCGGGCAGTGTGCCGGGGTTGAGCTTGATGGTGGTTTCTTCAACGAGGATGTTTGCAGTGAGTTTGGGAAGGCCTGGATATGCGCCGCTGGACGGCAGCCAGTCGTTGCCGTTGCCCCAGATCGGGTTGAGGCCCTTGACGGGTGAGAGGCCCATGAATTTGGTCTCCTGCATGAGAAGCATGGGACGGACTTTTTTGAAATAGTCACCGAGCTGCGGGACTTTTGCGAGGCCATGCAGGCGTGTGGTCCAGTCCTCGTAGTTATCGTAGCGATAGACATGCACCACCTGCTGGTCGGCACCCGAGACAGTGGAGAAGTAACCGAACATGCGTTCAAGGATGGGCCTCATCAATTCAAATCCACGGTCGCGCTGGGCTTGCCAGAAGGTCTCGAGCATCCCTGGCCTGAGTGTGTAGGTGCGTTGCTCAAACAGCATGGATTTTTCTTTCTGCCTTTGCAGGCTGTAGCGTGGCGGTAAGCGGACAGGGGCGAATATAGCGAGAAAAAAATTGATGTGCGCATAGGGTAAGTACCGCCGTTTGCCGACTGATGCGGGTACGACCGACGCACTTTTTTTAATGCGAATGCCTGTCTGCCAATGGCAGGCATCCGCGCTTTGCCATAGAGGAAGGAGACGCTACTGAGAAACCCTTGCGTATTTCTACACCTGTTAAAAATCGCCGTGATTCTGTAGAGTCACGCAACCCTTGTTCGCGCTTTGGCGAGGCGGGTTTCAGTTTCGTTCGCACTATAAATATTTGGCCCAAAACCAGAACTCAGGAGACAAGCATGACCATTGATCGTCGTTCATTCGTTACCGCCGCAGGTGCCATCGCCAGCGGTGCCTTGTGGTCTTCAGGCGCCAACGCGCAGACCCCTTCCGGCGCACCCATCAGGGTGGGCGGCTCGCTGGGCCTCACTGGGCCTCTGGCTGCGACTGGCCTGGTCCACAAACTGGTGGGCGAAATTTATGTCGAAGGCCTCAACAAGCGCGGCGGCCTGCTGGGCCGCCCGGTCGAGTGGGTGCTCAAGGACGACCAGTCCAAGCCCGACATGGCACGCACGCTGTATGAGCAACTGGTGACGACCGACAAGGTGGACCTGCTGATCGGGCCCTATGGCACCGGCACCATCCTGAGCGCCATGGGCGTGGCACAGCGCTACAACCGCACGCTGGTGCACCACACCTTCGGCATCCCCAGCCTGGCCAAGTATGACCAGCAGTTCCCGTCATGGTCCATGGGCCTTACCCCGGAGGTCAGCACGCCCAATCTGGTGTTCGACGCACTGGCAGCCGGTGGCAAGACGCCGAAGACTGTGGCCATCGTCACCAGCAAGTTCCCCTCGGTGCATTTTGTGTCGGTGGGTGCACGTGAGGTCGCGAAGAAGCGCAACGTCAAGGAAGTGCTGTACCTGGAATGGGACTTCGGCAACCGTGATTACGGCCCCATCGCCGGCCGCATCAAGGAGGCCAATGCCGACTTCCTGTGGGTCGGTTCGCTCGGCCTCGAAGGCGTGCAGCTGCTCGACGCGCTCAAAAAGATCGACTACAAGCCGACCACCCATGCCTACCTCTACCCCGCGCCCGGCCCCATCCTGAAGGTGCCTGAAGCCAATGGCGGCCTGGCGATGACCGTGTTCGAAGACCACCCGCCTTTCACCAACAACCCGATCGCCTCGGAGTTCGTCAAGACCTATCGTGACCGCGCCACCAAGGCCAACCTGCCCGACACGTCGGTGGAGACACAGGCCGCCGCATCATTCGCAGCATGGCAAATTCTCGAAGCCGCCGTCAAGGCGACCAAATCGACAGACGACAAGACCCTGGCGACCTGGATCAAGGCCAACCAGATCGACACCATCGAAGGCAAGCTGCGCTTCAATGAAGCCGGCAACTACGGTGCCGACCTGAGCAAGGTCAAGCAAATCCAGAACGGCAAGTGGGTCACGGTCTGGCCCAAGGAGTGGGCCGCTCCGGGCGCCAAGGTGCAGTAAGTCTTTTTTAAAACAACAATGAAAGGGGAGGGGACTGCTGATGTATTTTCCCAGTGCCACATTGCTCGCCCAGGCCGTCCTGGCGGGCCTCTTTACCGGGGCCCTTTATGGTTTGCTTGGGTTGGGCCTGAGTCTTTCGTGGGGAATGCTCAAGCAGATCAACCTTGCCCATTTCGCGCTTGCTTTCCTGGGCGCCTACCTGACCTATCAGCTCTCGACATACAACGGCTTCGATCCGCTGATGACGCTGCTGCTGATCGTGCCGCTGTTCTTTGTGCTGGGCGCGGCCCTGCACTGGGTGCTGGCGCGTTTCAAGGTCAATGCTTTCAACTCGATGCTGGTGACCTTTGGCGTCACCGTCATCATCGAGGCGCTGCTGCAGTGGATCTGGACGGCAGACTTTCGCAAGCTTGAGTCGAGCTACGGCGAGCACAAGCTCAAGATCGGTGCCCTGTACTTTCCGTTGCCGGAAATGATCACGCTGGGGCTGGGCGTGGGCATTGCCGTGGCGGTGTGGTTCGCCCTGCGCCGAACTGATCTCGGCAAAGCCATGCGCGCGGCAGCTGAAGATGCACCGATTGCGGCTGCCTTTGGCGTCAACCAAAAAGCACTGGCACTGATGCTCTCGGGCCTGAATGCCGCGCTGGCCGGTATTGCCGGTGTTTGCCTTGCACTCACCTACACCCTTGCGCCGTCGCAGATCTACACCTGGGTGGGTGTGGTGTTTGCCTGCGTCATGCTGGGCGGGCTGGGCCGCCCGCTGGGTCCGCTGATTGCGGGTTGCATTATTGGCGTCACTGAGGCGCTGACCATGGCCATCACCGCACCGGCCTGGGCACCGCTGGTGTCGTTCTCGCTGCTCATCGTCGTGCTGCTGGCGCGGCCGGGGAGGGCATGATGCGCCGCGCCATCATCACCGTACTGCTTGTCGTGCTGGCCCTGGCCGTCGTGCCCTGGCTGCGTCTGCCGGCATTTTACGAAGCGCTGCTGTACATCATCCTGCACTGGATAGCGCTGGCAACGTCCTGGAACCTGCTGTCCGGCTATTCCGGTTATTTCTCGTTTGGCCATGGTGCGCTGTTTGGCATTGGCATGTACACCACCACCACGCTGACGGTGCAGGTGAACATGCCTTTCATGTGGACGCTGCCGTTTGCGGCCATTGTGGCGGCGATCTTTGGCACCTTGCTGGGTGCTATCGCATTCCGGGTGCGCAGTGTGCGGGCCGAGCTGTTCTCGCTGCTGACGCTGGCGATGGCGTTTGTGATGGCGACCATCATCCTGAACACGCGCATAGACGGCGGTCCCGGCGTGTCCATGGCGGGTGTGGCTGTGCCCACCTTTGCACCGACAGCCTCGGGTACCTTCTACCTGCTGGCCCTGGGTGCCACGGCCATCACCATGATCGCCGCCATCTGGGTGTTCTATTCGCGTCTGGGTACCGGGCTGTTTGCCATTCACGACGATGAAGATGTGGCCGAAGTGATGGGTGTGCCGACCTACCGCTACAAGCTGCTGGCCTTTGCGCTGTCGAGCGCGCTGGCGGGGCTGGGCGGCGGCATTCATGCGCTTTTCATCAATTACGTGACGGCCGGCGATGTCTTCAACATCTCCCTGCCGCTGACCGTGATTCTGATGTGTGTCCTGGGCGGCTCCCGTCATTGGGCCGGCCCCGCTGTGGGCGCGACCCTCATCACGCTGCTGCTGTATTCCTTCACAGGCGGTGACAGTGCAGTGATCGGCAAGGCTGTGACCGGCGTGGTCCTGATCGCCGTCATCCTGTTCATGCCGGAGGGCGTGCTGGGCCAGGCGCTCAAGTGGTTTGGTGCAAGGCGCGACAAAAAAGCGGACGGCCATGTCGAGGCTGGCAAAGCTGCCGCTCCTGTTGTCACAGCGCCTGCTTCCGCAAGGGCCGTGAGTTCGACGCCGTCTTCTGTATCCACGGTTGCCGCCGGCGAGGTGCTTTTGAAGGCGCGCGGCGTCGTCAAGCAGTTCAAGGGTGTGCGCGCCCTGCGCGGCGTTGACCTCGACGTGCGGCGCGGCGAGATCCTGGGCCTGCTGGGCCCCAACGGTTCGGGCAAGTCGACCTTCATCAACGTGGCCAGCGGGCACTTTGCCGTGACCGAAGGCGTGATTGAGTTTGGCGGCCAGCGCATCTCTGACGCGCCGGCCCACCTGATCGCACACGGCGGTATTGCCCGCACCTACCAGATACCCCGGCCTTTCGCGCACCTCACCGTTCTTGAGAACGTGGCGCTGCCCGCCATGTTTGGCGCGGCCTCGCTTGACCGCAAGACGGCCGAAGACGAAGCCTGGCAGTGGCTTGAATTCACCGGCCTCACCAGCCGGGCACACGCCTTGCCCGATGCATTGAACCTGCACCAGCGCAAGTTTCTCGAGCTCGCGCGCGCGCTGGCGGCAAGGCCGCAGATTTTGATGCTTGACGAAGTGTTGTCGGGGCTCACGCCCTCAGAGATTGACGAGGCCGTGGCGCTGATACGCCGTATACGCGACCAGGGCGCGACGATTGTGTTTGTCGAACACGTCATGCGTGCGGTGATGGCGCTGTGCGACCGCATCGTGGTGTTTGAAAGCGGCTCAGTACTGGCAGAAGGCGCGCCGCAGGATGTGATGCAACGGCCCGAAGTGGTGGCCGCCTACCTCGGCGATGCCAAGGCCTCGGCAAAGAACAAACCCTCCAATGACGCACCAGCGGGGGAGGTGGCCCATGCTGCTTGAACTTGAAAACATACGCACCAGCTACGGCCAGGCCACCGCGCTGTGGGATGTGTCGCTGTCGGTCGCTGAAGGCGAACTCCTGTGTGTGGTCGGTCCCAACAGCGCCGGCAAAAGCACGCTCATCAACACCATCGCCGGGCTGCTGCGCATCAACGCCGGACAGCTGAAGTTTCAGGGCGAGGACATCTCCACGCTGCCATCGCACAAGTTCTGCGAGCGCGGCATCGCACTGGTGCCCGAGGGACGCCGCCTCTTCACCGAGATGACGGTGCGTGAGAACCTTGAGATGGGCAGCTACCTGCCCGCGGCCAAACGTGAACGTGCGCGCTCCATGGAGCAGGTGGTGTCGCTTTTCCCGGTGCTGACCGAAAAGCTCGATCACGCCGCCGGCACATTGTCGGGCGGCCAACAGCAGATGGTGGCGATTGGCCGTGCGCTGATGGCCAAACCGCGCCTGTTGCTGCTCGATGAGCCTTCACTCGGCCTGGCACCCAGCATCGTGCTCGACATGTTCAGCGCCATACGCGAGATCCATTCGCAGGGCATTGCCGTGCTGCTGGTGGAGCAGAACGTCTCGATGGCCATGGATGTGGCCGAACGTGCCGCCGTGCTTGAAGAGGGCCGTATCGCGGCCATGGGCAGCCCTGAAGAGCTGATGTCGCAACCTGTGCTGCGCCGTGCCTACCTGGGCATTGATGCGCACTAGCCATCTTCCCGCCATTCCAGTTCATCACCGTCAGGACACACCATGAGCAAAACGCCCGCCATTGAGCGACTCACGCACACCGGTCTTTTTGTCAATGACATCGAGGTCTCGCGTACCTTCTACAAGGAGATGCTGGGCCTGACGGAAACCGACTACGACACCAACGCCGGCCTGCTTTTTCTCTCGTCAGACCCTTCGGACGAGCATCACATGGTGCTGCTGATTGGCGGCCGCAACACACCCAAAGACGCGCGCATGCTGCAGCAGATGGCGTTTCGCTGCAAGACGCTGGAAGACGTGCTCGGCTACTGGAGGCGCTTCGTCGCCAACAACGTCAACATCGTCTACACCATCACCCACGGCAACGCCATCAGCTGCTACTTCAAGGACCCCGACGACAACGTGCTGGAGGTCTATTGGCCCACCGGCCTTGAAGCCAAACAGGGTTTCCTTGTGGAACTGGATTTCAACCAGTCCGAAGAAAAGCTCATGACAACAGTCCGCGAGGCCGTGGATAAATACGGCAAAACCGGCTATGTCGACATGGCCGTGCTTGAACGCCAGATGTAATTTTTCCGGGCGTGCGATTTCCCGCAACCCTCAGCGGCACATGCCGTAACCGCCGGTTTCCAGGTGAAAGTGGTCCCTGTGTGCCGCGTTGTAGTCGGGCCCCAAAACCCCCTTGAAGTACTTGCACGCGCCCGCATGCACGTCGTTCAGCCAGAGTGCCTCAGCACTGCGCTGGGTGGTCGTGTCTTCATCCTGCCATTGACCCTGCACGCTGATGCGTTTGCCACTGGCCAGTGTGAAGGCTGATACATCCAGCGCATTGGCAGTGGCGTGACGGCTGCGCGCACCAGCGCCAGTTGCAGGTGCCCTCGGTGCCGCACCTTCGCCCCGGTTGACGTTGCGGCATGAATAGCTGCCCAGGTTGTCGAGTGCCGCGACGCGCTGTCCGAAACGCGCCTGTGCCGCAGGCTGCAGGGCATGCCTTTCCCACATGGCAAATGACAGGGCCATGGGGCAACTGAGCGGCAGTGGTGCGCCAAAACGAATGCCTGCCGAGCGCAGGCGTACGGCATTGTCAAACCCGCAGCCATCGCCGGTCTGGCGGTCGGGCAGGAGGTCGTACAGCATGCCGGTTTGTTCAAGCGCTGCCAGGCACATCGCCGCATCGCCGCGTGCGCGCGAGAGCTTCCAGGGCGTCAGCAGGTTGGGTTCGGCTGTGACGTTCAGCGGTGCCCATGGGTTGAAGCGTTCAGGGATCTTGATGGCGCCGCTGTAGATGGCGTAGCTGCCGGCCAATACTGCACCCCAAAAGGCTGCTGCCAGCCAGCGGTGCCAGCGAAATTTTGTTTGTTCGGGTGCTGGCGGTTGGTGCATGGTGCTTTATAGCGTCGGCACCGGATTTTTCCTGAAGGATTTTGCCGCTTTGAATGATTCCGCCCTGGCGGAACGACAGGCTTGCAACTCCAGAGCGCCATCACGTACTTTTCATCAGCCACTGCACCTACAAGCGTGTCACCGCCGCCCGGTGAATATTCCCGAATCGCAAAAGGAGTTCCCCATGACCCGCGAAGACGTCAACCAGATCATGTTCAACATCTTTACCCGCGGGGGCAAGGCGCACCGCTGGAACTACGGCGAAGGCACCATGGCCGACCTGATCGTCGATGAGCTTGCGCGCAACTGGGAGGTGCTGCCCGACACCACCAAGGCGACCATGCTGGGCGTGGCCTATGACCTCAAGCTGCAAAGCCTGGAGATGGAAACTGCAGGGGAAGTGGCAGCGCTGGTGATTGACCGGGTGATGCAGCGCTCGCGGGCAATACGCTGACCCGCGCTGGCTGCATGGTGTGATCCGCACTCAGGCGAATTTGCTATTAATTAGATAGCTGGTCACGCTCG
>JAZKHN010000385.1:7772-18230 GCA_040385325.1 Pseudomonadota bacterium | reverse complement strand
TGAAGAACTGCTGCGCCAGCACTTTAGGGTCAGTCTCGGTTTCCAGCAGGCGGGTGGTCTGGGCGAGGATGGCGCGCAGCACAGCCACGCCGGCAGGGGTGCGGCGCATGGCGGCCAGCTCGCATGAGAGGCCTTCGGTCAGCGCAAAGAGCTTGAAGAAATCAACGATTTCCTGCTCCTTGACCGTCGCGACCCAGCAGCCAACCTGCGGCACCACACGGAAAAAACCTTCGCCCGCCAGGCGGGTGATGGCCGCAAGCACCGGCTGGCGGCTGGTTTCCATCTCCTGCACCAGTTCATTGACGTCGACCCGCGCGCCGGCGGGCAGTTCACCGGTGATCAGGCGCTGCTTCAGCCGCGCGTAGACCAGGTCTGCGCGTTTGTGGCTGATGTCCTTGGGTTTGCGGAGTGGCGTTGTCATGTTTTTTTGGGTGAACTGAAATTTTACTTGACGAGGCTCCAAACTTAACTAAAATTTTAGTATTCCAGTTCCATAGCCTGGTCATGGCCGACATCCATGAACCGGCCCGACGTCATAAAAACAGGAGACAACATGTCACTTTGGCCCGAAATGGCGAACCGCGCGTTTGCGATCAAATTCATCGATGCAGGCGGTATCAACACCCGTTACCTCGAAGCCGGCAACCATGAAGCGCCCGCCATCATCTTCATCCACGGCACCGGCGGCCACCTCGAAACCTTCAACCGCAATGTGTTCGAGCATGCCAAACACTTCCGCGTGCTGGCGCTCGACATGGTCGGCCACGGTTATTCGTCCAAGCCCGACCACCCGTACGAGATCAGGCATTACGTCAAGCACCTGGCCGACTTTATGGCCGCGCTGGGCATCAAAAAGGCACACATGCACGGCGAATCCATGGGCGGCTGGATTGCGGCGCAGTTTGCGATTGACCACCCTGAAGCGGTCGAACGCCTGGTGCTGAACACCGCTGGTGGGCTGAACACCGACGAAAAAGTGATGGAGAGGGTGTATTCCGTCACCATGAATGCTGTGAAAGAGGGCACGTTTGAAGCCGTGCGCAAACGCCTGGAATGGCTGGTGCATGAGCCGAGCCAGATCCCCGACGACCTGGTCGAGCTGCGCCAGAACATTTATCGCCAGCCGGGTTTTGCGAAGTCCATGGAAAACATCCTGTGCCTGCAGTTCATGGAAACGCGCATGCGCAATGTGCTGACCGACGAATCGCTGGGCCGCATCAAGGCGAAGACGCTGGTGATCTGGACCGACCATGACCCGACAGCGCCTGTGGCCACCGGCGAGCGTTTTGCGCGCGCCATTCCCGATGCGCGGCTGGTGGTAATGAGCGACTGCGCGCACTGGCCGCAGTGGGAAAAGACGGAAGAGTTCAACAAGCTGCACACCGCATTTCTGCTCGGTCAATAAGCTTGATGCAGCCATGACCCTCAAGCTGATCTGCGCGGCGCACTCGCCGCTCATGGACCACCTGGAGCCCGGGCCAGCGGTGTCTGCGCCCGTGCATGCGGCGTTTGCGCAGCTCGCAAAAGAAGTGCGCGACTATGACCCCGAGCTCATCGTCATCTTCGGGCCTGACCACTTTGCGGGCTTTCTTTACGACCTGATGCCGTCTTTCTGCATAGGGCTGCGCGCACAGGCCATGGGTGACTTCGGCATCTCCAAGGCCGGGCAGTCCTACCAGGTGCCTGAGGCCACCGCGCTGGCGATGGCCGAGTCGCTGCAGAACGCCGGTCTGGATGCCGCCATCTCCTACCGCATGAAGGCCGACCACGGCTTCGCGCAGTCGCTCGAGCAGGTCGCCGGCGGCGTGGGCCGCTACCCGACGATTCCGGTCTTTATCAACTGCGCTGCACCGCCGCTGCCTTCGATGGCGCGGGTGCGCAAGCTGGGCGAGGCGGTGGGCCGCTACCTTGCAGGCCTGAACAAACGTGTGCTTATTGTCGGCTCGGGCGGCTTGTCGCATGACCCACCGATTCCGCGTATCGGCATTGCATCGCCCGAGGTCGAGGAACTGCTGATCGCAGGGCACAACGCACCGCCCGAACGCATGGACGCCAAGCTGCGCCGCAATGTCGATACCGCCCGCGAGATGGTCGACGGCAAGGGCAATGCGAGACCGCTCAACCCGCAGTGGGACTGGTGGCTGCTTGACTCGCTGCTGAGTGGCAAGTTGTACAAGGTCGAGGGTTTGAGCAGCGACTCGATAGGCCGCGAAGCAGGTGTCGGCGGGCAGGAGGTCCGCACCTGGCTGGCGGCTTTTGCAGCCCTGGCCGCAGCCGGGCCTTATCGCGCAGAACTCAGGCACTACGAGGCGATTCCTCACTGGAACGCCGGCTTCGGCATTGTTTCTGCCCACAACATTCAGGGAGCCAACGCATGAATCTCGGGCTTCAAGGCAAGACGGCGCTGGTGTGTGCCTCCAGCCGCGGACTGGGCAAGGCGTGCGCCATGGCGCTGGCGCGTGAGGGTGTCAGCGTGACCATCACCGGGCGCGACGCCGCATCGCTGGCGGCAGCGGCGGCAGACATTCTGAAGGAAGTGCCGGGCGCCAGCGTCACGCAGGTGGCCTGCGACCTCGGCACGGCAGAGGGCCGGCAGGCAGCGCTTGCAGCCTGCCCGTCGCCGGACATCCTCATCACCAACAACGGCGGCCCGCCGCCCGGCGACTTCCGGCGCTGGTCGCGCGAGGACTGGATTGCCGCGCTGGACATGAACATGCTGGCACCCATAGCACTCATCAAGGCGACGATAGACGGCATGGTGGAGCGCCGCTGGGGCCGCATCGTCAACATCACGTCGAGCGCAGTCAAGAACCCTATCGAGGTGCTGGGCCTGTCCAACGGGGCGAGGGCAGGGCTGACCGGTTTTGTGGCCGGCCTGTCGCGCAGCGTGGCGCCCAAAGGCGTGACCATCAACAACGTGCTGCCCGGCGCGCACAACACCGACCGCATGAAAGGCCTGATTGCAAAGATGGGCGCGGCTGCACTGCCGCCCACCGGCAGGCCCGGCGAGCCAGATGACTTCGGCGCCATCTGCGCGTTTCTGTGCAGCAGCTACACCGGCTACATCACCGGTCAGAACTGGCTGGTCGACGGGGGTGAATACCGTGGCACTTTCTAGAACGCGTCAAACCACAGCCTGAAAAAAACAAAAAGACAGGAGACAACACCGATGACAGAACCCAAAGCCGCTTCTGCTGCACTGATGGCCGAGTTCTTCGGCAAGCTCGGCAAGATGGCCAACTACGACCCCGAGCGCGACATGCCCGAGGCACTTGTCGTCAACTCTGACGAGGCGCACTGGATAGGCGAGGACATCACGCACAACCCGGGCCGCATCGGCGTGCTGCCGCACATTCCGGCGAAGGCGATAGAGATCTTCCTGCAGGAGATCCCGGCGGGCGGCACGTCCGACCTGCAGCGCCACACGCACGAGACGATTCATTACGTCATCGAAGGCGAGGGCCATTCCGAGATCGGCCCGCAGACCGTGCAGTGGAAGACCGGCAGCTTCATCTACACCCCGGTCTGGGTCTGGCACCGCCACTACAACGACAGCACCGGCATGACACGCATGCTGACCATCGAGGCCTCACGTCTGCTGGACGCACTGGCCATCAGCCGCCGCGAGTCGGCAGGGCTGGTGAGTTATGGCGACTACATGGCGCGGCCTGATGCGAAGAAAGTTTAGTTAGAGACAGCAACAGCAATCAAAACATCAACACAAGAAAGAGACGGAGACAAATGAAAAAACTGATCAAGACCCTGATTACCGTTGCCGCACTGGCAGCGTCGCCCATGCTGCTGGCACAGGCCTACCCGAACAAGCCGATCAAGCTGATCGTTCCTTTCCCGCCGGGCGGCGCGGCCGACATCATTGCGCGGGCCTATGCAGTCAAGCTCACCGATGCACTGGGCCAGCCAGTGGTGCTCGACAACCGCCCCGGCGCCGACACCATCATCGGCATGGAAACCACGGCGCGCGCGCAGCCTGACGGCTACACGCTCATTCTGGCCATCAACTCCGCGCTGTCGATGAACCCCGCGCTCTACAGCAAGCTGCCTTACGACGGCAACAAGGACTTCGCGCCCATCGCCATGGTGGCCAGTGCGCCGCTGGCCCTGGTGGTGCCGCCCACGTCGCCGGCCAAAACCGCGGCAGAGCTGGGCGCGATGATGAAGGCCGAGCCGGGCAAGTATTCATACGGTTCGGGCAACATGGTCGCGCGTGTCGGCGCCGAGGCGCTGCTCAGAGCCACCGGCGGCAAGGCCGTGCCCATCATGTACAAGGGCAGCGCACCCACCATCGTCGACCTGATGCGCGGTGAAGTGCAGTTCGCGTTCGAGCCCGCTGTGGTCGTGATGCCGCACGTCAAGGCCGGCAAGATGCGCGCCCTCGGCGTGGCATCAAACAAGCGCTCACCAGCGGCACCCGATGTGCCGACGCTCGCCGAAACCGGCATGGCGGGCTTCGACATCCCGGTGTGGTTCGGCTTCATGGCGCCGGCCGGCACGCCGCGCCCCATCGTCAACCAGTTGCAGGCTGAACTGGCCAGGGCCGCGCAGTCGCCCGACGTGAAGGACAAGCTGGCCGGCATTGGCGTCGAGGTGCTGAGCAGCTCGCCCGAGCAGTTCACCACGGCCATGAATGCCGAGCGTGATGTCTGGGTCAAGCGTATCCGCGAGTGGGGCCTGAAGGTCGACTGAGTTTTGCACCAGCCCAGCCCAAGACATCGTCCACTGAAAGGTTAATCATCATGCTGAATATCAATCGCCGCCAGGTTGTTTCAATGACCGCCGCAGGCCTTGCCGCCGCCGTCTCGCCAGGTCTTTTTGCCCAGCCCGCGGGCAAACCCGTTCGCCTCATCGTGCCCATTCCCGCAGGCGGCTCGACTGATGCGCTGGCCCGTTTGCTGGCCGACAAGCTGCGCACGCGTTATGCGCCCACCATCATCGTGGACAACCGCGTCGGCGCGGGCGGCCGCATCGGCGTCGAGGCCGTCAAGAACGGCGATGCCGACGGCACGACCCTGCTCTTCACGCCCGACTTCCCGATCACGCTCTTCCCCAGCATCTATAAAAAGATGCCTTACGAACTGAAAGACCTGGCTCCGGTGGCCAGTTGCGGTGTGACCTCGATGGCGCTGGCTGCAGGACCAGGCCTGCCGGATCGCATCAAGACGCTGGCCGAGTTTGTGCAGTGGGCCAAGGCCAACCCCAAGCTCGCCAGCTACGCCACGCCGCCGGCAGGATCGACCCCGCACTTCGCAGGCATGATGCTGGCAAAAGCCTCGGGTGCCGAGCTGCTCAACGTCGCCTACAAGGGAGGCGCGCCTGCGGTGCAGGATTTGCTGGGCGGCCAGGTGCCGGTGGCGGTCAACCCGGTCGGCGAGATATTGCAGCACGTCAAAGCCGGCAAGCTGCGCGTGCTGGCCACGACAGGCCCAACCCGTTCACGCTTTCTGCCCGATGTGCCGACCATGGTCGAGTCCGGCTACAGGGACGTGGTCGTTCAGTCCTGGCTTGGCATGTTCGCTCCGGCGGCCACGCCGGCCGCCACCGTCAACAAGCTCAACGCCGCACTGATGGAAGTGCTGCAGGACGCTGAGGTGGCCGAAGCGTTCGGCCGTATTGGTTTTGAGGTGGCGCCACTGGCATCTGCGGCATCGTTTACCGCCATGGCGCAGGGGGATGTCCAGAAGTGGGCCGGGGTGGTGAAGGCAACCGGGTTCACTGCGGAGGAGTAAATTTCCTGATGGTGCCTGCGCCGGACCCACCTGTTCCGTGCGCTTGCGCCAACCTGCCTGCACCTTCCTATGGTGCGCGCCAGGCCTCGTGCCTATCCATGACACCAACATACAGGTCGCTCGTTTCAAATCGCGCAAGCCAGTCCTGCAACTGTGGCCAGGGCTGCGCGGCAAACCATTCGGCATCGGTATGCGCAAACTGCCGGACAAAAGGCAGTGTGGCCATGTCGGCAATGCTGCGTGTGTTGCCGAACAGCCAGCCGCCTGAAAGCATGGACTCCATCTCGTCCAGCCAGCGCGCCCCCAGGTCTCGCTGCGCCACGGCAAATGCCGCCGTATCCGCACCCGACTCCTGCGGATACCGATTCGGGTATTTGTACCTGTCGAGGTTGCGCTTGAACGCACTGTCATTGACCCTGATCAGGGCCAGCATGTCGTCCAGCATTGTGTTTTCAGGCGAAAGCCAGTGCGCCGGGTCGTTCTGGCGCAACGCCCAAAGCATGATGTCCAGACTCTCATCGATGATGTCTCCGTCAGGCAGTACAAGCACCGGAACCGTGCCTTTTGGCGAGGCGGCCAGCATCTCTGGTGGCTTGTTTCGCAGCACGACTTCGCGGTGCTCGTAGCGCACGCCGCTCGCAGCCAGTGCCAGCCGGGCGCGCATGGCGTAGGGACAGCGGCGGAAGGAGTACAGCGCAGCATCCGGGCCGGGCGGCCTGGATGTATTGCTCAGGTTCTCGCGGTCAGCTGGCATCGATCTGTCTGCATTCAGACGCGCTCAAAAATCTGCGGCCACACGCTCTGCAAGTTTGTCAGCGCCTGTACGCAGTCCCTCGACTGCGATGCCGAGGTTGTCGTATACCGCATCGATTGACTTGATGGTGAATCTTGGGTCTGGAAGGACTTCAACAAACTGGCCCACTTTCTGGGTGCCGTAGATATAACCGTCTGCAAACAGCTTGTCTGCGCCAGATCTGGAATGCAGGGTTGCGACCACACGCACATTGGGCACCGCAGCTCCAGATTCGACGGAGTATCCGCCGCCCAGCGTGGTGATCAGTATGGCGTCGAAGGTGCCTTCTATTCTGGAGAAATCAGGCTCCTTGCCATCTGCCGCAGTGGGTATGGTGGGTATGCGAACAATCTCGTAGCCCTTGGCCGCAAGGCTTTTTTCCAGCCTCGAAAGCATGGTGGCGCTCAGTTCCGGTTTGAGTGGTGCAACGGCGGCATTAAATCTGGTGCTTGCAGTTTCAAAACGGTTGGCTTCTATGCTTCCCAGGATGGCTCCGCCCAGGGCACCAAACATATACAGTGCGGCTCCCCCGGGGGCCTGCCCTGGATTCATGAAGTATTGGCGTGGCTCCGGGGTTTCAACAAGCGCCACCTTTTTGATCGACTGCTTGAGTTCGGGTTTAAATGCCACTTTTGGCGCAGACGCGCAAGCGACGAGTGTTGCGGTGAACGCGAGCAGACAGATGCTGCGAAGCGCGCGTAGTGTGGTGTGCATTGGTAACCCCTCCATATTTATAGAGGGCTAATTTTAGGTTGGCAAAAGGCGTGAAACGCCTGACGCGGCCAAAGACATTTCTTTATGTCCAGGGGAGTGATTCAAGCGCCCGGCTGACGCAGGCCTATGTGGGCGGCATTGCGTTTTTCTGCCAGTTCAACCTGACGCTGGCGCTCGCGGTAGCCCGCCTTTTGTTCGTCAGTCGTGTTGGCGTGGCACTGTGCGCAGCTCACACCCAGCTCGTAGAGCGGCGACTGGCGGTCTTCTTCGCCCAGCGGGTCGCGGCATGAGCGGCACAGCGTGAAGGCGCCGGGCTGCAGACCGTGGCCGACGGATACACGCTCGTCGAACACAAAACACTCGCCTTGCCAGGTGCTTTGCGCTTCGGGCACCGTCTCCAGGTATTTGAGGATGCCGCCTTCGAGGTGGTAGACCTCGTCAAACCCTTTTGAGCGCATGAAGGCGGTTGATTTTTCGCAGCGAATGCCGCCGGTGCAGAACATGGCCACGCGGGGTTTTTTGCCATCGATGGGCGCCAGCTTGCCGCCCTCGGCCATCTCGCGCTCTACCCAGCCGGGCAGCTCTGAAAAGCTGGATGTCGCCGGGTTGATGGCGCCTTCGAAGGTGCCTATCGACACCTCGTAGTCATTGCGCGTATCCACCAGCACCACGCCAGGCTCGGCCAGCAGCGCGTTCCAGTCTGCCGGTTTGACGTACTGGCCGGCGTTGAGGGCAGGATGCACATCGGGCACGCCCATGGTGACGATCTCGCGCTTGAGCCGCACCTTCATGCGGTAGAAGGGCAATTGTTCGGCCCAGGCTTCCTTGTGCTCAAGTTCTGCGAGCCGGGCATCGCTGCGCAGCCACGCCAGCACAGTGCGCACACCAGCCTCGGGTCCGCTGATGGTGCCGTTGATGCCTTCTGCCGCCAGCAGCAGGGTGCCCTTGACGCCATGGGTCTCGCAGCATGCCAACAGCGGCGCCTGTAAAGACGCGTGGTCGGGCAGCTCGACAAACTTGTACAGGGCGGCGGTGAGAAAGGGCATGGGGGTAAGGTGCTCCCGTTTTGGCGGCTCGCGATGATTCACAGGGGAGCGCATCCATTTTATCGACAGCAGCGCTTATCGGGCCTGAGGGCTATCATGCGTTCCCCCGCCACCACCCGAAAGCATGCCATGACCAGGCCACAGTCAGAAAACAAAACCCGCCTCAAGGTTGCGGTGATGGGGGCCGGTGCCGTGGGCTGCTACTACGGCGGCATGCTGGCGCGCGCCGGGCATGAGGTGGTGCTGATTGCACGGCCGCAACATGTCGAGGCGATAGCCCGTGACGGCCTTCGGGTTCAGACGGCTGCTTTTGACGAGCATGTAGTTCTGGCCGCCAGTACGGACCCCGCTGCGGTTCAAGGCGCTGACCTGGTGCTGTTTTGCGTCAAGTCCACAGACACCGAGTCGGCCGGTCAGCTGATTCTTCCGCATCTGGCCGCAGGTGCACTGGTGCTGTGCCTGCAAAACGGTGTCGACAACGCCGACCGGTTGCGCGCAGTCCTGCCCCAACATGAGGTGGCCGCAGCGGTTGTTTACGTGGCGACAGAAATGGCCGGCCCCGGGCATGTCAAACACAACGGGCGAGGTGAGCTGGTCATCGAGCCATCAGAAGGCAAGGGCTTCCCAAGCGAGGCGGCGGCCCGGACCCTTGTGGGCTCTGGCGTTCCGGTTGAGATTTCAGACAACGTCCGCGGCGCGCTTTGGGCCAAGCTGATCCTGAACTGCGCCTACAACGCGATGTCGGCGATTGTGCAGATGCCTTATGGGCAGATAGTGCAGGGCGAAGGCGTGAAGGACGTGATGCGTGATGTGGTGGCTGAATGCCTGGCAGTGGCCAAAGCCGATGGCGTGACTGTGCCAGGCGATGTTGACGCTGCGGTACGCAAGATTGCAGAGACCATGCCGGGCCAGTTTTCGTCGACGGCACAGGACCTTGCGCGGGGTAAACGCAGCGAAATTGATTACCTTAACGGGCTGGTGGTGCGTCGCGGTGAAGCGCTGAACGTGCCGACCCCCGCCAACCGTGTGCTGTGGGCACTGGTCAAGCTGCTCGAGTCAAAGCATCTGAACACGTTACGGTAAGAACACCTGATCACTCCCGCGATAGCGAGATCTGCCTGCAGCTCATTGGTATCTTATTAAATACTAAATCATGTAAAGTATTTAATAAAATACAAATTTGATGTGGTAATGGTATCTTATAAAAGATAAAATATCATTTTGTATTGTTTAAAATACACTATGACTACAAGCCTTGAACTCGCCGCCATTCTCGATAACGAGCGCAAACGCCAGGCGCTCACCATCAGTGAGGTCATCAAACGAACGGGTGTCAGCCGGGCTGCCATCTACCGCCTGTTCAAGGGCGGCGATGTGCAGCTCACAACCCTGCTGGCCGTGACTGACCTGCTGGGGCTGGATTTGCTGGCCATGCGCACTGACGTGGCCCGGTTGATGCCAGACACCGCTGACGGTGTATCTGCCGCGACCCGCAAGACCCTCGCACAGGAAAAAACCCGTCAGCGTAAAGCCGTGCCCGGGCCCCTGTCTGCTGTTGCCGCGCGCGCCGCACGTCTGCAAGGCAAGCTTCAGACGTCGCACTGATGAATATTCCCGTCCTTGTCATCAAGCTGCATGGCCGGCGGGTGGGCATGCTGTTTGAATTCGCGCCCGAAAATGCCGAGCCCATCATCCGCTTCGCGGTTGATGAGGCCTATGCCCGTGAGGCCTTTGCTGCTGAACCTGTGCTGTCTGAATCCTTCAGGGCGGCAGAACCTGCGCAGCAGCAGTCCTTCTGGCTGAACCGCGTCGCGCCGGGTTTCAACTCTGTCAGGGGTATGCGGGGCGACACTCAACTGCCAGCCTTCTTTCAGAACCTGCTGCCTGAGGGCACTTTTCGCAAACATGTGGCCGATGCGGCCGGCATAGACCCTTCCAGCAACTTCAGCATGCTTGCTGCGTGCGGCAAGGATTTGCCCGGCGCTGTCACCGCTGAATGGGAAAACATAGGTAAGGCCGCCTTGCAGGACCTGGTGACACAGGGGCAGGATGCGCTGGAGGTCACGGTCTGGTCAGAGCCCTTCCAGGACGCCATTTCGATCTCGGGCGTTCAGCCCAAACTCGGCGTCAACCGCGATGCAGATGGCCGCTTCACCGGCCG
>JAZKHN010000385.1:0-7672 GCA_040385325.1 Pseudomonadota bacterium | reverse complement strand
GGCCGCTTCACCGGCCGAATCACCGGTCGCACGAGGCATCACGACACCGCCATCATCGCCAAGCTCCCTTCGGTAGAGTACCCGCGCATGCCGCAGATGGAAGACCTCTGCATGCGGCTGGCGAAGCTTGCAGGCGTTGACACCTGCGAATTCGAACTGGCAGACATGCGTGCGCTGGCCGCCGGCCACCGTTACGACCTGGGCGAAGAAGTGCAGGGCAGCTTTCTGGCTGTGACGCGCTTTGACCGGGGGCCTGCGGGCCGGGTGCATTTTGAGGACTTCGCCCAGGTGCTGGGTGTTTCGCCCGAAAAGAAATACAGCCAGAGTTACCTGGTCATCGCCCAGACCCTGCTTGATCTGCCCGGCTGCGGTGTGCCGGCCGTGCATGAGCTGCTGCGCCGCATCGAAGTGAACGACCTGCTCGGCAACGCAGACATGCACCTCAAGAACCTGGGCCTGCTGTACCGTGATGCGCGGCAGGCAGAACTGGCCCCGGCCTATGACCTGCTCAGCACCCATGTCTACCTCGGCACCCAGGGCCATGCGCTGGCCCTGCTTGAAGAAGCCAGGCCGGATGACAAGGCGAAAAGCAAGGCCAAAGACGATCACCGCAAGCCGCTGCTGACGCCGCAATCCCTGCTGCGCTTTACCAGCGCACTCGATATTCCCCAGAAACAGGCGGCCCGCATGCTGCGCGAGGTGGCTAGACAGGCTGCTGCCACCTGGCTGGCACCCATACAGGCCGCAGACATCACGCCGCGGCAGCGCCGTGTGCTGCTGGAGCGGCTGGGCAGCCACCTGCATATAAAACAGGCCATCAATGTGCTGAAGAACCCGGTCCTGACGGCGGCATGGGAAGCGGCGCTGCACACACCGGTCGAACCTGAGGTCTACCAGCCGCGGCTTATCGGGTTTTAAAAAGCCGGGCACCAAAACACGCCGCGATGTGCCGCCTGCTGCCCAAGTCTGGGGCGGCTTGGGCGATTTCCAGTGCCTGACAAGGCCCAAGCGACCCATTTACGCCTCATTTTGGTGGCATGAAACCTGCTTGCGGTTACGCCAACTCAGGCCAATGTCGGCCTGAACAGGGCGGTGCTTCAGGCATTGCCTGATCAATTGAACGGATAACGGTGTCCACTTCTGGACCTCCTTTTTTAGGAGGGCGCTGGAGGTGGATTTTTTTTTGGCTTGTCAAAAAGTTTGAGGAGTGGTTTGTATGGCTTATTTGGTGCCGACAGAGTTTGTGACCAAGATGGTCGATGCAGGGGAATCCAAGATATTCATGTCCACGCGGGACACCCTGATTCGCGCCTTCATGGCCGGTGCCATCCTGGCGCTGGCGGCCTGGTTTGCCGTAACCATCAATGTACAGACCGGCCAGCCACTGCTGGGTGCCGTGCTGTTCCCGGTGGGTTTTGTGATGCTCTACCTGTTCGGCTTTGACCTGCTCACCGGCGTGTTCGTGTTGTGCCCGCTGGCACTGATCGACAAGCGCCCGGGCGTGACGCTCAAGGGCGTGCTGCGCAACTGGGGTCTGGTGTTTGTCGGCAACTTTGCCGGCGCATTCACGGTGGCCATCATGATGGCCATCTACGTCACCAATGGTTTCTCTACACCGCCGAGTGCCGTGGGTGTCGCCATAGGCATCGTCGGCGAGAACCGTACCTTGGGTTACCAGGCGCATGGTGCCAATGGCATGCTCACCCTGTTCGTGCGCGGCATGCTGTGCAACTGGATGGTGTCGGCCGGCGTGGTGGGGGCCATGATCTCCACCCAGGTCAGCGGCAAGGTGATCGCCATGTGGATGCCCATCATGCTGTTCTTCTATATGGTGTTCGAGCATTCCATCGTGAACATGTTTTTGTTCCCTTCCGGCCTGCTGCTGGGCGCCAAGTTCACCATCATGGATTACCTGATCTGGAACGAGATCCCCACCGTGCTGGGCAATCTGGTGGGCGGACTGGCCTTTACCGGCCTGACGCTGTACGCTACCCATGTGAAGACAGCGCCCAAGCGCAACTTCAGCTGATCAGCCGTCAAAAATAAAAACCCCGGTTCCCGAATGAGCCGAGGGTGGGTGGGGGAGACCGCATGGGTGAACTGAAAATATCCGCCGGGCAATATTCAGACAAGGGCCGCAAGGACACCAATCAGGATTTCCACGGCATCTGTGTTCCCACCGGCGCGCAGCTGGCTGCCAAAGGCATTGCGATTGCACTGGCCGACGGCATCAGCAGCAGCGCGGTCAGTGATGTGGCCAGCCAGTACTCGGTGACCGGGTTTCTTGAAGACTACTACTGCACCTCGGACGCCTGGTCGGTCAAGACATCGGCCCAGCGCATTTTGAGCGCCACCAATTCATGGCTCTACGCCCAGACGCAAAAAAGCCAGTACCGCTATGACAAGGACAAGGGCTATGTCTGCACGCTGAGCGCCATGGTCATCAAGTCGACCACGGCGCATATATTTCATGTCGGTGATTCACGCATCTACCGCCTGCGCGGCAAATCGCTGGAGCAGCTCACCACCGACCACCGCATCTGGATATCCATAGGCCAGAGTTATCTCGGCCGCGCGCTGGGCATCAAGCCGCAACTCGAGATCGACTATCAGACCCAGCAGGTTGAGGTGGGCGATGTGTTTTTGCTCGCCACCGATGGCGTGTACGAGCATATCGGCGAGCAGGAACTGGCGCGCATCATCCACGCCTGCAATGACAGTGGCAGTCATCTGGACGACGCGGCCAGGGAGATCGTCTGCACGGCCTACAAACATGGCAGCACCGACAACCTCACTGCGCAGGTCATACGCATCGAGGCATTACCCCAGCGCGCCGCCGGCGAGATGGTGCAGCAGCTTGGCAGCCTGCCCATACCACCCATTCTTCAGGCGCGTATGGCGTTCGACGGCTACACCATCGTCCGCGAGGTGCATGGCAGCAGCCGCAGCCATATCTACCTGGCCACAGACATGGAAACCGGTACGCTGGTTATCCTGAAAACCCCATCAATAGACCTGCAGGGTGACGCCGCCTACATCGAGCGCTTTCTGACCGAAGAGTGGATAGCCCGCCGCATCTCCAGCGCCCATGTGCTCAGGCCCTGTCCGCCCAACCGCAAGCGCAACTTCGTCTACGTGGTCACCGAATTCATCGACGGACAGACGCTCAGCCAGTGGATGAGGGACAACCCCAAACCCGGCCTGGAGGCGGTGCGCAGCATCGTCGAGCAGATCGCCAAAGGTCTGCGCGCCTTCCACAGGCTGGAGATGCTGCACCAGGACCTGAGACCCGAGAACATCATGATCGACCGCACCGGCACGGTCAAAATCATCGATTTCGGCTCGGCCAGCGTGGCCAGCCTGCTGGAGGCCGCGCCTCTCGACGAGCAATCTCAAATCCTGGGCACCGTGCAGTACTCGGCCCCTGAATACTTTCTGGGCGAGGGCGGCACCACAAGGTCAGACCTGTTCTCGCTCGGCGTCATCACCTACCAGATGCTGACCGGCCGCTTGCCTTATGGCGCGGAAGTCGCCAAATCCCGCACCCGGTCTGCGCAAAACAAGCTGCACTACGATTCCGTCCTGCATGAAGACCGCGATATCCCGGCCTGGATAGATGGCGTGTTGCGCAAGGCCGTGCACCCCAACCCAGCCAAACGTTACGACGAGCTGTCGGAGTTCTTGCACGACCTGCGCCATCCCAACGCCGCCTTTCTGAGCAAGACGCGCCAGCCCCTGCTGGACCGCAACCCGGTGGCTTTCTGGCGCGGGCTGTCGCTGGTGCTGGCTGTGGCGGTGATTGCGCTTCTGGCCTTGCGCACGTTCAGGTAAGGGCTGTCAGGCCCTATGGGACGCCTGCAAACCCGTCGCGCTGCTGCCGCAGCCTGTCGCCATCGATGTACTGGGCCAGCAGATCCAGGTCGTGCGTCGTCACGCCCTGGGCAGCGAAGGCCTGCTTCCAGCCGGCAACGCCATCGCAGACTTCGCGGACGATGGCCACTGCCGCTTCTGCCTTCAGGCCAAACTGGCGCGCCTGCGACAGGGCATTGACCAGTGTGGCTTCCGTGTCCCTGTCGCCCACCTGAATCGCCTGGTAGGCCAGGCCCTGCGCGCTGGGTACCACGTCAAAGGCAGGCGAGAGCAGGTAGTAGCCATCAGGCTGCCGCAGCAGCGCGTGGTTTTTTTCATGGTCGTCGGTGTTGTCTATCAGGATGTTGAACACCATGCGCCTGAAAAGCTGGGCCTGCTGGCTGGAGATATGTTCTGCCGGTGCCAGCCGGCGCAGCAACTGTGCCAGTTGCGGGTAGCCGTAAGCCTCACCTGCTGCGCGCAGCGCCACGTGTGCAGACACGGCATGCACACGTGCATGGCCGAGGCGGTCAAACCGCCGGACTGCGACGGCATGTGCTGCGCCCACTTCCAGGGCCTGTGTATCCGCGACGTTGATGCCGCAGGCGCGTGCCAGCTGCATGGTCGCGTGCTCAATCAACGGCGTGTCCATCTCTTCGCCCTCTGAGAACTTCACGAGCCAGGGTTCGCCGTCAATACTGATCAGCGATTTGGGCCGCGCGCCGCCCAGGGAGGCACCGGGTCGAACCAGGCGTTTCTGAAGCTCGGGCACAGGCTCGTTGGCCAGTACCTTGCGTATCACTTCAGCCATTTCATTCAGGCTGTCCAGGCCCGGTATGGGGCCGCGGTTCCACGGTTGATACACATCGCTACGCTGGCTGACCCCCAATGCGCCGTAGCGGTCATCGCCCGCAAACAGCAAGAATTCCAGAATAGACAGCCGCGGGGACGGCTCGAACCTGCGTATGACCCGCTCGCCCCAGCGGTCCGGGCGGGCATCGTCGACCGCGCCCGCTGCGCAATCCTTGTCGGCTGGCACAAACAAGTCGCTGGCCAGGGGCAGATCTTCGCTGAGCGCAAAGCCCGATTGTTGCCACACAGGCGCATACCGCAGCGACACAGCCCTGCCGCCAGCGGCCTGGCCCAATTCGCCCACCAGGCGGGGCAGGGCCGGCTCACCCAGCCACCATAAATAGAGGCGATCTTGCGGAAGGTATTTTTCAGCCATGTCGTTGATCCATGTGCTTACAGGCTGGCTGCGGTGTCGCGGCGATGCCATTGCGCAGCTTCGTTGACATCGTTTTCAAGCGCTGCCATATCTTCTTTGGGCTCCGCTGCCACTGCCAGCGCTTCGTGGCGGCCCATCATCCACAGGGCTGTCGCGTACACGCCTATCGACACGGCGGCGTCGCCTTTTTCCATCCGCATGAGCGTTGGCACAGATACGCCCAGTCGCAGCGCCCATGCGCGCAGCGACTGCTTGCGCCGCTTGCGCGCGGTGAGCAGGTCGGCACCCAGCTTGCGCAGGGCCGCTGTGGCTGCGCCTGGCAGGGCGTCTATCGCTGAAGAGACTTGTGGCATGTCTTATATTTTAACAAAAAAATTGATTTGTTAAATAATAAGATAGTTTTTTCAAATAGTTAACTTATATATTAACTTTATGCAGTTCGACGCCCTGAAAAAGCCTGAAAAAAGGCCTGGAAGCCGGAAAAAGAGGCCATTTTGAGGCATCAAAACGGCTGCGGGCCAATAAATACGAGCGTAAGCAGCTACTGAATCAATAGCAAATAACCGTCCGGAAATCCGGCGGATTTAGATGGCGCGCCCGTCGTAATGCGTCACGGGGATGGCCTGCAGGTCTATACCCTCAAGGCAGCGGGCATTGATGGCCGCCATGGGCACGCCGTCGGGCCCTTTGGCTTCACCATAGGGGTGAATGCCGCAGGTGGGGCAGAAGCGGTGCTTGATCACATGTTTGTTGAACAGGTAAGTGCGGGTGTTTTCTTCCGGCGTGAGCAGCGTCATGTCGCTGCGCGGCACGAACCACATCAACACGCCCTTGCGCTGGCACATCGAGCAGTTGCAGGCCATCACGGACGTGATCTCGCCTTCGGCTTCAAACTTCATCTGGCCGCAGTGGCAGCTTCCCTGGTATTTCATGGCGTGGTCTCCTGTTAAGTGGGTCAATGGTCAAGAAAGTTGCCGAGCTGGCCCAGCATCTGTGTCCAGCCGCCGAGGTGGTTGTCACGGGCCTGGGGGTCGAAGAAGCGGTCATGCACAAAGTCCAGCGTGGTGCCCTTCCCGTCAGGCGTCAGCACCATGGTCACGCGCGACACCCGCTCGGGCGTGCTCTTCCAGAAAAAGCTGAACGCCAGCCGGCTGAAGGGCTGCACCTCCTGGTAGACACCGGCGCATTCATTCGATTCACCCTTGTTGCCGGTAAAGGCAATCCGAAAGCGCCCGCCAACCTGCAGGTCGAATTCGGCTGTGGTGACGGAGCCAGGCTGCCCGGAACCAAACCAGTGCCTCAGCGCTTGCGGGTCTGTCCACGCGTGCCAGATTTTGTCGGGGGTGACGGGGTAGTGGCGGGTGAGGCTGAGGCGGGTGGATTCGTCTGTTTTGTTTTCTTGGGCGCCTGGGGTTGTGTCCATGGGGTGATTTCCTCCTGGTGGTAGAGATAGCGGCCCAGCGCATCCAGCTGCGCCGACCAGAAACGTTCGTATCGCGACATCCACATTGCAGCCTCCTGCATGGGCGCGGCATCAAGGGCGCAGCGCACCACGCGGCCTTCCTTGGAGCGCGCGATCAGCCCGGCGGCCTCAAGCACAGCCAGGTGCTTCATGAAGCCCGGCAGCGACATGCCGTGCTGCTGCGACAGCTCGGTCACGGTGCAGCCGCTTTCACCATCCTGCAGTGCCAGCTGCGCCAGCACCTGACGGCGAGCGGGAACCGATAGCGCGGCGAATACACGGTCCAGCTGGTTGTCCTGGATATCCTGATTGTTAACCATAAGGTTAAGTATTGGTGGTTGTGGGCGATATGTCAAGCAATGCTGCACCGATCAGACCCCGGCCTACCTGCGGACAGGGGCCCTGTCCGACGGAGGCGGTTCCTGAAATCACGTAGTTTTCGTAAATCATGCCGTTCAGGAGCAAGCCATGAGTCAACTAAAACCCGCTGCGGACCTGGCCGCCGCTGCGGCAACAAAGCCTTACCCCAACGACAGCGCCGGGTACCGTAAGGCCCGCGTCGCGCTGCTTGAAGAGGAGATCGATCTGCGCCGCCACATTGAGCGAGTCGCCGAACAGCGCCGCGCCCTGCCTGTGGGCGGGGAAGTGCCCGACTACGACTTCAAGGACGAGAACGGCAAGACCGTCAAGCTGGCAGACATCTTCGGCCAGCATGACACGCTGGTCACCTACTTCTGGATGTATGGGCCCCAGCGCGAACGGCCCTGTCCCATGTGCACAGCGCTCCTGGCCGGGCTGGATGGGCCGGCACGAGACATTTCACAGCGCGTCGCCATTGCTGTCATAGGCCGCTCACCGGTAGAAAGACAACTCGCATTTGCACGCGAGCGGGGTTGGCAGAACCTGAAGTTCTTTCAATGTGTCGGGGACAGCTTTGCAAAAGACTACCGGGCACTGGGTCCCAAGGGTGACGAATGGCCAGCCATGGATGTGTGGGTCAAGCGTGGAGGCAAGGTGCATCACTTCTGGGCCGGTGAAATGGGCGACACGCAAGACCCCGGACAGGACCCGCGCGGTGCGCCGGACCCGATGGCGCTGTGGAACATCCTGGACCTGACGCCTGCAGGGCGGGG
>JAZKHN010000384.1:0-15343 GCA_040385325.1 Pseudomonadota bacterium | reverse complement strand
TGCAGGCCGCTCGGCGTAATGATGCCGAACAGACCTTGCAGCGGGCAAAAACTGACGCTGGCCTGGCCTATGCGCGTGAGGCCGGGGCTTTCACGGCGCTGCAGGTTTTTTTCAAACTCGCTTGGCAGGCCGTAAGGTCGTGCAGCAACTGGCTGGCCCAGCCCGGTGCTGTGCGGCGGCAGGTTCAGGATGTTGGCGTCGCTTTCTGATGTCTGTGCGTTGGCGCCACCGGCAACGGCAGAAGAGGCGGCGGCCAGCGCCCCCGCCAAAAAACCCCGGCGGCCAGCGCGTACATCCTGTATCTGGTCGCCCGTCAGGAAGTTCTCGGGTGCCCTGCGGATGAATCGGCTCAGCATGTCTGCGACGCTTTCGGGGCAGATGTCGGTGCGAGCGCCTGGCCGGCAGGCAAGGCATCCGGCTCATCGAGTTCAATCGCAATCTGGGTACAAACGCTGCGGCACAGCGCCACCGCCTTTTCGCTTTGCACGCGGTAAATCACCTGCGCACCCTCCTTGCGTTTGGCAAGCACACCTGTGCGGTACAGCACGGCCAGGTGCTGGGAGAGGTTGGGCTGCGTGGTGTCGATTTCCAGCAGCAGCTCGTTGACCGACTTCTCGCGCACGCACAGCGCGCTCAATACACGCAGGCGCATGGGGGTGGACAGCACTGCAAACAACTCTGCGGCCAGTTCAAACACCCGGCTTTGCTCGACTGGGCCGTCGGACTGAATCATCTTTTCCATTTGGGTTCCGGCTTTAATATAAGCAATTACTTATATTCTGCGCGCAGCCCCACATGGCAGCAATCGGGGACTTACCCTTGCCCGGCCGTAAACCATCACATGCCCCATGGCTGTTGCTTCGAGGTCAAACATTTCGCGCAATACCGCAACAAGTGTAAAAATTCACATCCGCCCCCCGGGCACGCGTGCTATAAAACTTTTTGTTTCATCGGCTGTTACCTGGAACGACAAAAACATGCGGGGTGTGAGGGCTGTGAATTCAAAACTAAAACTGATAACGAACGGTTTGCTGGCTGCGCTGCTGGCTTCAGGCGCCGGGCTTGTGCATGCGGAAGTCGACGCACTGGTCCGTGATGCGCGTGCGCTGCTTGACAAGGGCCAGGCCAAAGAGGCGTTTGAACTTCTGGAACCGCAAGAGACCCGGCGCGCAGGCGACCCCGACTTCGACACCGTGCTGGGCATTGCCGCCAACGAAACAGGGCAGTTCACACGCGCTGTTTTTGCGCTTGAGCGGGTGCTGTCAGTGCAACCTGAAAACTCCCGCGCCCGCGCCGAACTCGGTCGCGCCCTTTTCTCTGTAGGTGACACAGTCGCATCGCGCCGGGTGTTGCTGGAAACAAAAAAAGACAACATACCGGCTGAAGCCGCCGCCACCATAGACCAGTTTCTTCAGGCGATTGACCGCACAGAAGCGGCTGCGCGCTCCTCGGTCAAGACCTATGTCGAGACGGGCATCGGTTACGACACCAATATCAACAGCGGCCCCGGCAACCCCAATGTCGCCGTACCGGCGTTCGGTGGCACCATATTCACGCTCAACAATGCTGGCGTGGCCACCAAAGACAGCTACGCCATGGTTGGCGCGGGGCTTTCAGCGCGCCATGTCGTAGACCCACGCTGGTCTCTGATTGCCAATGTTTCCGGCAACGGACGTGGCCACCAGAAAAAAACCAGCAGCACCTTCAACAGCCTGCAGATGGACGCCAACGCCGGCGCCAGCTACCGCTACGAAAAACATGAGTTCTCCGCTGTCGTACAGCTTGGCCTGTATGACGTGAACGGGTCTCGCGCACGGGACCAGGCCGGTGTGGTCGGTGAGTGGACCTACCGCTTTGACGGTTTCCGTCAGGTCAGCAGCTACATCCAGCGCGGCAGCCTGAGCTATCCCGGCCAGACCATCCGCAATGCGGACCGCACTGTCATCGGCACCTCTTATGCCCATGCATTTCGCAGCGGCTTCCTTGCTTTTGGCGGAGCTTACGTCGGAACGGAGAAGCACAAAAACAGCGCCTTCCCCCAGTTTGGCCACAGGCTTGTGGGCCTCCGGTCAGGTTTGCAGCAGGAAATCAGTCAGGACCTGTCTGCTTTTGCCGGACTGAGTTATGAAGCGCGCAGGTACTACGGGCAGGACCCGCTGTTTCTTGTCAACCGCAGGGACGATCAGTGGAACCTGAACCTTGGCCTGAACTGGATTCCGGGCAAGTACTGGCGCGTCACGCCACAGCTCTCCTACACCGCCGTGAAGTCCAATGTCGTGATTTCAGACTTCAACCGATTTGTGTTTGCACTCAACCTCAGGCGCGACTTCTAGCCGTCGATCGGACCCATCGTGACCCACACCCCCACGCTTCAATACTCCCTTCTGGTTCTCGCGCTGTCTGCGGTCTATCCGCTGTCGGCGGCTGCTGCCGTATCTGCGGGCGTGGCCCAGTTCATCGCAGGCGATGTCAATGTGCGTCGTCCTGACGGCGGCACTGCGCCGCTGGCCAAGGGCAAGGACATCGAAAGTGGTGAGTCCATCGTTACTGGCGTCAATGGCCGCGCACAGGTCAGGTTCACTGATGGCGGGCTCATCTCGCTTCAGCCCAATACCGAGTTCAAGATCGCCAACTACAGCGACAACGCAGCCAACCCCAGGGAAGAGCGCTTCCTCGTTGACCTGTTGCGCGGCAGCATGCGGGCCATCACCGGCCTGATCGGCAAGCGCAACCGCGAGAACTACAAGGTCACCACCACCACAGCCACCATCGGCATTCGCGGGTCCGGTTTTAACGTGGGCTACAACGCCGATGGCTCCCTGGGTGTCACGACAGAGCTTGACGCCATTGAAGTCTGCAACGCCGGCGGCTGTGTGGGCCTGACCGCCGGTGAATCCGTGCGCGTTGTCAACAGCCAGGACGCACCCGTACGCACCAATACGCGGGCCGCTGTACCGACACCCGCATCGCCCGAGCAGGAGCCCACCGTTGCCGGCAACAAATCCAACGCGGAGGGCAAGGCCGAGATCGTCACCATCACGACCACCCAAAAGACCGATGACAAGGTCGTTGATCCCAACACGGGAACATTTACCAACCTGTTTGTACGGGCAAGCTATGGCGCGACCGCCGGTGGGGCGGCGACCTTGACCCCCGCAAGCAGCACCGTGGTCCTGGATACCGGCAAAGTGCTGAGCCTGACCGATGGTGTTTACAAGTTCACACCGAACAGCGGTGGATCAAGCGGATACCGGGGCTCCATGACCACCAACGACTTTGTCGGTTGGGGCGTGTGGATTACCGGTACAAAAACAGACACCTCCACCAACCCGGTCAACACCTTTGCCGCAGATCGCCTGCACTACGTAGTAGGCCAGCAAACACCACTCGCCTCCATGCCGACCACCGCCGGTATCCTCACGTACAACCTCGTCGGCAATACCCTGCCCACGCGGGCTGACGGTGCCGTCGGCAGCCTCACCAGCACCTCGTTCCAGGTTAACTTTGCCGGGACCATGTCGGTCAGCATTGTCACCAGCTTTGGCACCGTCAGCAGCTCCGGGCTTTCGCGCTCCGGAAACACGTTCCAGACGACCAGCGGCTCCGTCGTCGGATCCTTCTTCGGGCCAATCGCGGCGACTGCTGGCCTTGTGTACAAAGACTTCCACAGCGGCCCCAATCTTTACTACTCGGGCGCTCTGGTCTTCCAGCGCCCGTAAATCGCCTCTTTCAACGAAGGTAGAAATCCAGCTCTTTTTGGTTGGCTTCGGGGCCGTGGATTTCAATGACACGGCGCATCGCTGCATCACCCGCCACATGACGCCTGTGTGACGAAAATTTCAGGGCCATGACCAGGTCATACGCCTCTTCCTGCGAGCGAAACAGGAAGCCGTTCACACCGTCTTCAATGATTTCCACATATCCGCCGCGCCTGTAAGCCACTACCGGCAAGCCGGCCGCCATCGCCTCAACAATGACACGCCCATACGCTTCCGTCGAAGCACCTGTCCGGTACAAAAAAAGGTCCAGCGATCGGTAAAAGTCAGTTGCCGATTCAACCCCGGCCGGCAACAGCTCGATGCCTTCAACGCCCTCAAGGGCGGGGGCGAGACAGGTGCCACCCATGATGCGCACGCGTACTCCCCTGCTCGCCAGCATGCGGTAAAGAAGAGGGTCTTCAGGGTTGTGTTTATCCAGGGCGTCCCGGCTCAGGCGGCCCACAGTGAAGGGGCGCGTGAGCTCCGCCTCGTCCGCGCACACCGCCGTGACATCATTTTCGAGGCGTTTCCTGCCCACCTCAAGAAATGGCTGCAGGTCCATCAGGCTGCGGGCAATTCGGCCAGGCAAGCCAACACTTTGCTGAAGCATTTTCGAAACGAAAACCAGTTCGGGTTCCAGGCCAGTCGCCTCGCGGACATGTTCAATCCAGGCAAACAACGCAATATGGCTGGAGAGGTTGTAAAAAAGCACCACCCGCTCGAAAGCTGTGTACTTCAACCAGATCGCAGGCCGCACATGCACACCCGCGACAAGCAATACGCCGTCTTTGGGAAATTGATGAGAGAACGGCTGGATGGTGGCAATGCCCTTGCCCGCATGCCTGGGGTGAGGGGGGGCATCCGACCAGATTTTCACCGCCCGTCGTCCGTACAGGAGCTGCTGTATTTCCAGCAGTTCCGTTTCTGCCCCGGTGAACGCAGCATTGAACTGCCCCAGCAAGTGCAGCGTTGACAAAGCGGGAGCCGTAGAGGGTAAAGTCATGGAATCGCAATTATCGGCTCAGCTGTGTTGGCAGCGCAGGCACTGCACACCCGCAGATCAGGCCTCTTTCGAAGTTCCACGTATCTCAACGTTCCCATGCTGCAATCATCGCAATCCACCGAAACACCCGGGTTCATGGCCCTGATGCAGCGTGGAAGCCGGTTGCACCACGAAGGCGATTTGCCACAGGCCCTGATTGCCTTTGAGGAGGCCTTGCAGGCCTTACCCGGCAACCTCGATGCCTGCTCTGCAACAGCAACCATGCTCAGTTTGCTTGGTCGCCCTGCTGCGGCCTACCGGCTACTCCTCGAAGTGGAAACCGGCCTGATGGCGACAGCCGATGGTGCGGCCAACCTGGCCATTGCAGCAGAAAGCTGCGGTGACATGCCCAAGGCGTATAGCGCCTATGAGCAGGCGCTGCAAATCGACCCCGGCAACTTGCGCGCCCTGACCAATGTGGGGCTCATTTCAGCAAGCCTGTCGCAGTGGGACATGGCAATCGCCTGCGCACGAAAGTGCGTGGCGATGCAGCCGGCAGATCTGAACCACAGGCAAACGCTCTCTGATGTCCTGACCAGTGCACGGCGTTATCCGGAAGCACTTTCGGTACTGCAAGAAGCCGGCAAGGCTTTCCCCGGCTATCTCGACATCACCATTCGCCATATCACCGTTCTGGCCTTTAGCGGCGACCTTGAAGGTGCCACGACCCTGGAGACCGGACTGGATGGCGCGGGCAAAGCGCATTTGCGTGAATTCCTCGCGCAATCGCTGCAGCGCTCTGCCACTTCTTCTTTTGAGCTGCTGCCACCGGGCAGCCCGTTCAGCGCCCTGCAACTTTTCGCTGTGCAGGCTTATGCCGCGATGGCCGAATGTGACTGGCGCAACAACAGCCGTTTGTCTGAACTCACACGCGACGTGCTGATACACGGTCGTCCGCAAGACTTTTCTACATTGGGCAAAGACTGCCAGCTTTATGCATTGACGCTGGATCTCAACGACGCCGAGCTTGTTCAGCTGAACTCGGCTTCGTTTGCTGCAGCAGTCAACAACCGTGACACGCCACTGCCCGCGTTTGTACCCGGCGCGCGCAAACGCACTTCCCCAAAAGATGAGCGTCTACGCGTGGGCTTTGCAATCCACCAGCTTCAGCAGCTACCGGCATTGCGTCAACAACTGTCGTGCTGCGATAGGTCAAGTTTTTTGTTCCATGTGTATTCGTTCGCCACACCATCGGAGCCCTACGACGAAGACGCGCTGAGGCCTCTGCCAATAACGCTTGTGGAAATGGCACACATGACCGATGCCGAGGCGGTTGGCCGCATCAGGCTGGACGCACTGGACATTTACGTCGACACCACGCCCGAGGCACGCTGGTACCGCCCGCAGCTTACTGGCGCACGTGTTGCCAACGTACAGCTAGGCCAGCACAACTGGTTTTCAGGCCTGCCGGCCTGCTGGGACTACACCATGTCGGATACGTTTGTGCATCCTGAAAACACTGAGCCGCCATCGCACGGTGCAGTTGTCCGTCTTCCTGCGACCTGCTGGCTGGAAACACATGCAGAACAGCCTGCGGCCGCAGTCCCCGCACGCGAGTCATTGGGACTTCCGCCCTATGGCTTCGTACTGTGCTCGCAGGCGATGCCGGTCTCACTGGATTCGTTCAGTTTTTTGCAATGGATGGACATCCTGCGAGTGCTGCCAGAGGCAGTGTTATGGCTGCCGGCCTGCAACGCCAAGGCTGCAGTTCACCTGGTTCGTGAAGCTGAAACGTATGGTGTGCAGGCACAGCGACTGGTGTTCTCACCGCCCATGCCTGCAGCGGACATGCTGGCCAGCCTCGTGCATGCAGACCTTGTGCTCGACACCTTGCGCGTCAATCAGCCACAGGAGATTGAAGATGCACTACGCCTCGGCATCCCGGCGATCACCTGCACTGGCACTGGCATGGCATCGCGCATCGGAGGCAGCATTCTTCGGGCCGCCGGTTTGGCCGAACTCGTGACCGATAGCCCGGCAGAATACGTCAAAAAAATCGTCGAACTGGCACACAAGCCCGAAGCGCTGCAGGGTTTGAAGAGGCGCATCACAGCGGCACGCACCAGCTCACACCCGTTTGACCTCGCATCAAGGCTTAAGGGCTGGCAGTCCGCGTGGACAATCATGGCACAACGCTCCCGCATGGGACGCGCACCAGCATCTTTTGACGTGCCTTCCCCGCCTGACGGGAGCCATGGCGCCAGCGGCTGAAATCAATCAGCAGCACGCCAGGCAATCAGCTGGTAACGGCGCAAACCTCGCCCGTAGGCGGCAGGCCGAGTTCGCTTTTCGCATCAGCGACATTCACGGTACTTGGCAGCACCACACCGTTTTTGATGGCCGTCAGCTCGGCAAGAATGGAAATCGCGATCTCCGACGGGGTCTTGCTGCCGATGTAGATGCCGATCGGGCCGTGCAGCCTGTTCAGCTCGGCATCGGTCATTTCAAAATGCTCGGCCAGCCGCTCACGGCGGCGCTGATTGTTCACGCGCGAGCCAATGGCTCCGACGTAAAAAGCCTCTGAGCGCAAGGCTTCCATCAAGGCCAGATCGTCAAGTTTGGGGTCATGCGTCAGGGCAATGACGGCGCAGCGGCAGTCCAGCTTCATTGACTGCACCACGTCGTCAGGCATTTCGGTCACCAGTTCCACACCAGAAACCTGCCACGAGTTGCGGTACTCCTCGCGTGGATCGCACACCGTCACGGCATAGTCCATGCCCTGCGCAATCTGGGCAACAAAGCGCGACAGCTGCCCGGCACCAATGATCAGCAGCCGCCAGCGCGGCCCATGCAGGGTGACCAGCGCACTTGCAGAGACCTGCATGGATTGCGCGGGCGATGCAGTGCTCAGCGTGACCACGCCCGTTTGCATGTCGAGCCGGCGCGCTACGAGTTCTCCTGAGCCAAGACGCTCAAGCATGTCATCCATCCTGCTGGCCAGCGTCAGTGGTTCAATCGCCAGCTCAATGGTGCCGCCGCAAGGCAGGCCAAAACGATGCGCCTCATCGGCCGTCATGCCGTAAGTGACGACAGCAGGAAACGTGCGGCTGAGCCCTTCGCGCCGCGCCCTGTCAATCATGTCGTCTTCGATACACCCTCCCGATACCGAGCCCACCACACGGCCATCTTCACAAATGGCCAGCATCGAGCCTTCAGGCCTCGGGCTGGAACCCCAGGTTTTCAGCACCGTGATCAATTCGCAGCGCAGGCCGGACGCCAGCCATTGCGACGCTGTTTTCAATACTTCAAGATCAATATTGTCCATGGGCGCAGGTTACCAAAAACAGCCGCTGTCGTCTGTGAGATGGTTGATATGCATTTTGTCCGCCCCATGCCTGGCAGGCATCAAGGCAGGTCATTGAAGATGTCAAACACCAGACGGCGCAGCCACTGGTGGCCCGCGTCGGCATGCCGTTGCTCATGCCACTGCTGCTTGATGGGGAAAAGCGGCACGGTAAAAGGCAGCTGTGCAATGCGCAGGCCAGTGCGCGAAGCAGCCATGGCCAGAGCGAGCCGCTCAGGCACGCTGAGCAGCAGCTGGGAGTTGGCCACCATGGTCGATAGCCCAAGCGAATGAACGGCCGTCAGTACCACCTTGCGTTTATCCAGAACGTTGAGTTCCGACAATGTTGAATGCAGGGCGTCGTAACTCGCACCGCTGGGCCGGTAAACGATATGCGCTGCGTCAAGATATTCAGGAAGCGCCAGCTTTTCAGCTTTCAGTTCATGATCTGCACTGAGCAGCGCAACATAACCTTCTTCAAACAGGCGCTGCTGGTAGATGCCGGTTCCGAGTGGCTGCCAGCTGCCAATGGCAAGGTCAATCGCGCCGTCAACCATGAGCTGCCTGCAGTTGGATGGTGACGCCTCGGCAGTTTCAAATCGGACGTGAGGCGCGAGCTCCTGCGCTTTGGCCAGCAGCGGCGGCATCAGCACCAGCTGGCCGATGTCGTTGACGGCAATGCGGAACAGCTGGTTTGAAGTGGCCGGGTCAAAACCGCGGCTCTGGTCTATGGCCTGGTTCAGTTTGGCCAGGCCTTCTTCAACAGGCTCGATAAGCTTGACCGCCACAGCACTCGGCACCATGCCGTTCGGCGTACGCACAAACAGCGGGTCGTCAAAGCGCTCACGCAGGCGTTTCAGCGCATTGCTGACGGCAGACTGGGACATGCCAAGCCTGTCGCCAGCCAGCGTCACACTGCGGGTTGTATAGATGGCCTGGAAAACCAGGAATAGATTGAGGTCGACAGTGTTGATATTCATGCGAAGCCAGGAACGGAACGCCGCGTCATGACCGGGGCGGTTTCAATTTTAGGCCTGCATGTTCTCCACCGGGCATATCGAATGCCCCGGTAAACCCCTATGAGCCGTCAGAATCTCCCATCAGCCCCTGGACGAGGCGTGCAGGAAATTCGGTGCCGTCGGTTTGGTGCCCTCGTGCACAGCATCGACAATGGGCTCAAAAATCGCCGGATGCCCTTTGACGCCGGGAATCCGGTATTCGCTTGGCGAGTAGGCATCATGTGCCACCTTCCAGGCCTCGGCACTTTGCCAGCGGGCGATATTGATAAAGCTGAAAGTGCCGTTGCCGACGCCCGCATTGCGGTGCAGGTGGGCTTCTATAAACCCCGGGTCCTTGACGAACACGGTCGTCGTCAGCTTCCAGTTCTGCAGAAACTCGTCTTCCTTCTCCTTGGGCACGATAAAAACATTGATCAGGGTCACCGCCATACATCCTCCTTTATGTTGAATTTGAAACTCAGTGCGCGATCAAGCTGTCCATGCCCGAAACACCCGACTGGCAGAAGGCGGCCAAGTGATGCTCAAGGCAGGGAAAGGCGTCGGCGATATATGTATTTGAAAAGCCGCCCTGATGCGCGGTGATGATCACGTTGTCGAGATCCCAGAACGGACTTTCCGGTCCCAGCGGTTCGGCCGCAAAAACATCCAGCCCTGCGCCCGCAATGCGGCGGGCCTTCAGCGCCTCGAGCAGTGCGTCTTCGTCCACGACACCGCCACGGGCGATATTCACCAGGTAGCTGCTGGCCTTCATGTTGGACAGGAAGGCTGCATCCACCATGTGATGGCTTTCAGGTGCGTAGGGAATGGTCAGCACCACATAGTCAAAATCCCTGACGGCCTCGAGCATGCCGTCGTGCCCGACCATGCGGTCGAAATTCGGCAGTTCGCGGGGCGTGCGGGACACGCCTGTCACATGCATGCCGAAAGCCCGGCACCGCAAGGCAATGTCCTGCGCAATGGCGCCGACTCCGATGATCCCGATCTTCTTGTTGAACAGCAGCGCCGCCGGCCAGCGGTCCCACTTGTGTGCAGCCTGGCTGCGTATGTTGCGCGGCAGGTCACGGCTGAGCGCCAGCATCATGCAAAAGGCCATCTCGGCCATCACCGGCCCGTGAATGCCGCGTGTCGCCGTAACGGCCACCCCGTCCGCCAGCTCCGGGTTGTCGCAGATGCCGTCTACCCCCGTCCCCAGCGAATGCACCCATTTGAGTTCATGGGCGTTCGCCAGCAAGGGCGACGCAAGCATCGAGCCAAACGTCACGATCACATCGGCAGACCCAATGACCGAGAGTGCCTCGGCCTTGTCCCCCGCCATATGCAGCGTGACATCGGGGAAGCGGGGGGCAATGAGTTGTTGCAGCTTGCTACGCATTTTTTCGTGCGGCAGCAATATCAGCAGTTCGGTTTTTTTCATGATGCCTGCAAAGTCAGTAACGTCAGATTTCGAATATTTTCTGCGGCGTGGCGTGAAGGCGCTCGGGCGCGCTGTCGGTCAGCAGGAAGTTGTCGCACACCGTGACAAACATCCGCGCATTGGCTATCGCCGGATGGATGCCGATGTTCATGCCGGCGGCGATGTCCATGGACTCGTCGTCACGTACCAGTGGCCGCTCGACCACTTCATAACCCTGTCCATGGCAATGAAGTCGCCTTTCCTCAGGCAGCTTGCGTGAGCGCAGATAACCATTGAACTGGTTGAATACCTCACGGCACGCCACGCCCGGCTGCAACAAACCGAGCGTGTACTTCTGCGCCTCGACCACTTCCTCGAAGGCGTCCTTCATTTCCTGCGGTGCCTTGCCCAGCACGAACATGCGCCCGAGGTGCACAAAAAACCCTCCCGGCCCGCTGTTTTCACACTGGAACATCAGCACATCGCCATCCTGTATGGTCCGACCCTGAAAAGGCCGGTGGCGGATCATGGCGGGCTGGCCCATGGGCGCCGAGGTACCGATCATGTAACCGCCCTCGCTACCCCGCAACTGCCCCAGGTATTGCGCATAGGCCATGACCTCGAAGTCTTTCATGCCTGGTTTGACGAACCCTGCGATTTCTGAAAGTACTTCATCCTGCATCCTTGCCGACTGACGTATCCAGGCGATGTCTTCTTCGCTCTTGATGGCCTTGAATTCATCAATCGCATCCGTGAAATCCACAACCTTGCCGCTACCCACCAGTTCATGAAGACGGCTCACAAACCCGTGATACACCGATGAAGGTGCCACCATGCCAACCCGCGAGTAACCACGATCCTTGATGACCTTCGCAGCGATTTCCGCTTCATACCCCGCGGCATAGGAAATTGCAGGAAAGCTGGGCGTCATGAAACGCTCGCTGATACCCCGAAATTCAGG
Source organism: Pseudomonadota bacterium (assembly GCA_040385325.1). Classification (GTDB taxonomy): domain Bacteria; phylum Pseudomonadota; class Gammaproteobacteria; order Burkholderiales; family Burkholderiaceae_C; genus Polaromonas. Next base: position 3,887 of record JAZKHN010000384.1, on the reverse strand, counting down.
TGTCGCCGGATCGTTCTCCTTGCGGCCGCCAAAGTCGCCGTGGTGAATCACGGTCGCCAGCCCGTCTCTTGGAAAAATCACAACCTGCGCATAGCTGTTCATCACGGGTATGCCTGTCAGCCACCTGAAATGCCCCGGGCCACCGCCATAACCGTTGGTGCCGTGCGCCACAAGTACGTCGATCTTCTCGTCTTCCATGCGCCTGCGGACCAGCGCCCAGCGCCGCTCCAGTTCAGCCGTGGACACAATATTGCAAAGCCGTTCGTCAATTCTTTCCATCGTTTGCTTTCATGGCAGTTCCCAGCCGCGGCAGCAGCCTCAGGGCATTGTTCCGCTCGATGTCGCACACTTCCTGATCCGTGAGCCCAAGCTGCGAGAGCTCTTCAACCGCCACAGACGGGGACCAGTAGGGAAAGTCACTTCCAAACAGCAACTGCGGTATCTCGGCCAGGGAGCGCACAGCCTGGAAGGCCGCAGCCGTGTTGATGCTGACCATGTCGTAGTGAAGTTTTCTGAACTCATGCATGGCACCCAGCGGCACTTTCTCGGCCAGTTCCTTGCGCACCGTAAGCACGCGGGCGATGCGGCCTGCCAGCATGGGTAGCGTGCCACCGCCATGCGAGAAGATAAAACGGATATCCGGGCATCGCGACAGCGTCCCGCTGCACAGCAGGCTGCTGATGGCGCGCGTGGTGTCGAACGGGAATTCAAGAATGGCCGGGGGCAGGCCTGTGCCGTGGTTGATGCAGCAATGCGCCGCCGTCGGATGAAAATAAACCACGGCCTTGCGGCGATTGAGCTCATCGAACACCGGCGCGAGCCGGGGGTCGCCGGGCATGATGTCGCCGTAGTTGGTCACCAGGCCGAAGCCATCAACGCCCAGAACATCCAGCGCATAGGTTATTTCCTTCAGGCTGTTGTCCACGTCGGGCAGCGGCAAGGCGGCAAAAATGCCGAAACGGCCCTTGTGCTCACCCGACATGGTGGCGGCGTACTCGTTGCATTCACGCGCCAGCACGCGGGTCTGCTCGGTGTTGCCGAACCAGATGCCCGGCGTGGAGATCGAGGTCACCGCAGTGGCCACCCCGTTGCGGTCCATTTCGTCAATGGCTTTTTGCGGTGTCCATTCGGTCAACTGCTTTGTATAGCCCGGTGCCGGCGCAAGAATTCGGTCGCGCTCTTTGGCCAGGTAGCTGGGTGGAAAAATATGGTGGTGCGTGTCGATGCGGTGCGGCTTGCCGTCACACCCACAGCTGCTTCGGTATGGCGAAGTAGTCATACCGCCGTCAGTCAAGCTTTACCCCTGCGGCTTTCACGGCTTGCGCATACTTGGCAAGGTCGTTGCGCACCAGGTCGCGGAAGGCATCGGGCGATGTGACATAGGGATCGAAGCCCACGGTTGCTATCTTCTCGAGCGAGTCCGGGGCGGTCAGGAATTTCTGCACCGCACCGCGCACTGCAGCGACAGCTTCGGGCGGGGTCGCAGCAGGCGCGAACAATCCTATCCAGAGCACGCTTTCAAAACCCGGAACCGTCTCGGCCACCGTCGGCACATCCGGAAGGATGGTCGATCTTCTGGATCCGGTGGAAGCCAGCGCCCTGAGTTTGCCTGAGGCAATCTGCGGCTTCAGGGCGGTAGCGCCGAACAATGCCGACACCTCACCGGACATGGTCGCCAAAGACGCTGCGGCGCCGCCTTTGTAGGGCACGTGCATGAGGTTCATGCCGGTGCGGGTCTTGAGGATTTCCATCGCGAGGTGGCTCTGGGTGCCGCTCGACGCCGATGCATAGCTCAGGGGCGTGCCGCTCTTCTTCGAAAAGTCGATGAACTCCCTGAGTGTTTTCACGGGCACAGACGGGTTCACGCAAAGAAAAAGCTCTTGCGAGACAAGCGATGACAGCGGAACGAAATCACCCGTCGGGTTGAATGGCAGTTTGGCGTACACATGGGGGTTGATGGTGAGCAGCGCATCAGGTCCTACCAGCAGCGTGTAGCCGTCTGGCGATGATTTGGCGACAAACTCGGCTGCGATGTTGCCGTTGGCACCCACCTTGTTTTCCACCACGAAGGCCTGGCCAAGGCTGGCCTGCAGGTTGACGGCCATCAGGCGTGCCAGAAGATCGGGCCCGGTGCCTGGCGGGCTGGGAACCACCAGCTTCACGGGCCGCGCAGGGTATGGGGATTGCGCACTTGCCGGCATGGACAACGCAAGAACGGCCATGCACAGTGCCGAAGATAAAAGCCCGGGCATTCTTTTGAAATAGTTCACCTGATGTCTCCTTCAATTCAACGGCCATGTCGTCATGGCACTAAAGTTTTTAATCAACGAAAGGGATTTCCACATAGGACGCATGCGGCTCACGAAGGTACAACGTGTCCGAACCCATCTTTTGCGGGTTGTAGACGTGTGCCCAGACCACTTCGGTCACAGGTGTATCGGTATTGGCAATCTCGATTCGGATGCGGCTTCCCTTTTTGAACTGGTAGGCCATGGAACGCAAGGGGATTTCAAGCTTGAGCAAAGTGCCCGGCTTTGAGAAGGTCTCCGACTCGTGCAGGTAGTACGGGGTATCGGCCGTGCTGAGTTTGGCGTCGCGTGCGTTGGGTGACAGCGCATGCGAGGCGCGCAGGCAGCCCTTGGTCACGATGACTGCGCGCGGCTGGGAACCGGGGGGCGCTGCGGCATCCGGTGCAAACTGCTCGGTGATCTTGACGAAAACATCGGTGTCGCGCCTTGTGCTTTCGACATGGATGACGGCCTTGGCATTGCCCTCCATGATCCTGTCGTTCTCCAGCGGCGGGCTGGTGAAGGTCAGCACACCTCGCACCGTGTCGGGGCCTTGTGGCGTGATGACGGCAGTACCCAGCACCCAATCGGGATGCGGATAGCTCCAGGTCAGGCTGGCGTCGCGACCCTCGCCCGCCTCTGCATCGCGGTGCAGCGAACCGTCATTGACGGAATTGACAGAGCCGGTTTTGACAGTACCCAAAAACAACTTCTCGCGCCGCGCGTTTACAGGCGGCCAGACCGTACCCTGCTTCCTGATCTGCGAGTTGCGTACCGGGTATTCAACCGGCGGCCTGGCGTCATAGGCAGAAGGAATGCCCTTGAGGTAGCGGTCGTAAAACGGCAGCATGACATCGCGATGGAAAGGGATGGACTCGAACTCGCCTGCCGCGTGAAAAGGCGTGGGCACACCGCTGATGAGCAGCTTGCACTTGTCGCCCAGCAGGCGGCTTGCCAGGATGTTCCCTTCCAGGTGCAGGTCCTGCTTGGCCCATACACCAATGGAAAAAACAGGCACCTTGATCTCGCCGACACGGTGAATCGCGGTCCGCTCTTTCCAGAACGCGTCGTTGAGCGGGTGCTGCCCGACGAGGTAAGCCATGTCCTGAGGCAGTTCGCGCGGCTTGCCGCCATTGGCGGGGTAACGGTTGGCGACACGCACATTGCTGTTGAACCAGATGCCGAACCAGTCCGACTCGATGCCGTTGAGCGTTCCGAAGAAGCGGTAGAAATCCAGCATGCCGTCATACGGCGCGATGCAGGCCAGATGCGGCGGGTTCTGTATGCCCATGTGCCACTGCGACATCGCGTAGTACGACTGCCCTATGCCGCCCACCTTGCCGTTGCTCCATGCCTGCGCGGCTATCCATTCGATGAGTTCGTAATGGTCGCGCTGCTCGGCTTCACTGAAGAGTCCATAGTCGCCACCCGACATGCCAGTGCCGCGCACGTCGGCATGCACATAGGCATAACCCTGCTCGATATAAAACTCAATGGGGCCGGTCTCCCGCCATAAAAACTGCGGCGTCGCGGGCAGCTCGTTGTTGTCGTAGCGGTACGGCGAAGCTGCATACAGCACGGGGAAAGGGCCAGGCCCGG
>JAZKHN010000383.1:0-2102 GCA_040385325.1 Pseudomonadota bacterium | reverse complement strand
TTGTCCAGGCGCTCAAGAATCACCGGGTCTTTCAGCAGTTTGGCCATGGCCGCATTCACGCGGTTGATGTCGGCCGCAGGTGTGCCTGCCGGGCCGAGCAGGCCGAACCATGAGTCGAAGCGGTAGCCGGGCAGGCCGCTGTCGGCAATCGTCGGTACATCGGGCAAATATTTTGAGCGCTTGGGCGATGTCACACCAATGATGCGAATTCGGCTGTCCTTGACGAAGGCCAGCGCACCAATGCTGGCAGCAATGACCGCTTGCGCGCGGCCGGAAATCACCTCATTGATGGCTTCACCCGTGGCCTTGAGCGGCACGTGCACCACGTCTATGCTCGCCATGCCATTGAAATAAGCCATCGACAAATGTGTGGCGCTGCCGACGCCAGCGGTGGCGTAGTTCATCTTGCCGGGGTTGGCCTTGGCGTAGCGTATGTATTCGGCGGCAGTCTTGGCGGGTACATCGGGGTGAATCATCAGTACATAGTCGGCTGTGCCGATATGGGCCATGGGTGCAAAGTCTTTCTGCGGGTCATAGGCCAGCTTGGTGTAAAGCGTTCCGGCAATGTTGTGGCTGGCCGCTGCCAGCACCATGGTGTTGCTGTCGGGCGCGGCCTTGGCCACAAAACCTGTGCCGACGGTGCCGCCTGCGCCGGGGCGGTTGTCGATGATGACGGTCTGGCCCAGGGCCACGCCGAGTTCTGTGCTCATGGCGCGTGCCAGCAAATCCTGCACGCCGCCAGCGGCAAAGGGCACCACAATGCGCGCCACCTTGGGGTTGGCTTGTGCAAGGGCGGTGCCTGTGCCGAATGTCAGGCTGCCTGAAACAGCGGCTGTTGCGGCGGTGGCCATAAAGTTTCTGCGGTGCATCATGTCTTGTTCCGGTTCTATAAAAATTGAAAAATCAGTTCATGCAAATTTCGTCAGCCAGGCGGCGCATGAAACGCTCGCACCAGGCCAGTTGCTCCAGCGTGACCCACTCATTGGGCTGGTGCGCCTGCGCAATATGGCCGGGCCCGCACACGATGGTGGGCACGCCGACCTGATGAAAGAGAGCAGCTTCCGTGCCAAACGAGACCTTGCCTGCGCCTGTTGACGGGTCTACATCTGCGCACTTGAAGCACAGCCGTGCGATGTCGCTGTCTGCGTCGGTTGAAAAACCCGGCAGCACGGAGGTCTGGGTGTGGGTGATGCCCGTGTTTGCCGCGACGGCCTGCATCGCGGGGATCATGGCGTCGGCAAACTCTTTGGCCTCATTGAACAGCGTGACGGGCGAGTTGAGATGGTGATGGCGAATCTCCCACGCAATGTCGCAATCGCGGGGAATGATGTTGAGAGCAGTGCCGCCGGCAATCACGCCTGTATGAATGGTAGTGTGCGGCACATCGAAGACCGGGTCGAACGGGCCTTCCTTTGCGAGGCGCTCGTGCATGGTGCGCAGGTTGGCGACGAAGCGGCAGGCGATCTCGACCGCATTGACGCCCTGCGGCGTCAGCGACGAATGCGCTTCAAATCCGCGCACTGAGGTCTTGTAGCCATGCTTGCCCTTGTGTGCAATCACCACCTGCATGCCGGTCGGCTCACCAACGATGCAGCCTGCGGGCTTGTAGCCCTGGTCCACCATCCAGGCAATCATGGTGCGCACGCCTATGCAGCCGATTTCTTCGTCGTAGCTGAAGGCAAAGTGAAGCGGTTGTTTGAGCTTGCGCTTGATGAGCTCTGGCACCATCATGAGTGCGGTGGCGCTGAAGCCCTTCATGTCCGTCACGCCGCGGCCGTAGAGCTTGTCGTCAATCACCTGCGCGACAAAGGGGTCGGTGTTCCAGGGCTGGCCATCAACGGGCACCACGTCTGTGTGGCCTGAGAGCACGAGGCCGCCGATTCTGGTTTCGCCGTTGGCTGCCGGAATGGTGGCCCACATGTTGGCTTTTTTGCCGGTCTCGTCGTAAATCACTTCGCACTGCACGCCTTGCGCTTCAAGCTGGGCCTTGGTCCAGTCGATGAGCGGCAGGTTGCTGTCGCGTGAGACCGAGGCAAAGGAGATCCATTTTTCGATCAGGCTCAAGGCGGCCAGGTCGGCGGCCATGATGGGCTGCAGGGCGG
>JAZKHN010000382.1:0-2396 GCA_040385325.1 Pseudomonadota bacterium | reverse complement strand
GTCCGCAAAGCGCGGGTTCCAGCCCCGGCCCGGCCTGTTATGACCGTGGCGGTGCCCAGCCCACCGTGACCGACGCCAACCTGTTGCTGGGCCGGCTCGACGCCGACAACTTCCTGGGCGGCGAGATGCCACTCAATCTGCCTGCTGCGCAGCGCGCCATTCATGACAAGGTCGCCGGCCCCCTGAATATGGACCCGGTTCAGGCAGCAGACGGCATTTTGCGCATCGCGGTGACCGCCATGTCGCACGCGGTGAAGGCCGTCACGACTGAGCGCGGCCTCGATGCAGGCCGCTTCACCATGGTGGTGTACGGCGGCGCCGGCCCGCTGCATGCATCGGCGATTGCGCGCGAGCTGGGCATCAAAAACGTGTTGATCCCGTTTGCGCCAGGCTATTTCTCGGCCTACGGCATGCTGTTCAGCGACCTGCGTTATGACTATGTGCGCTCTGTCTTCCGCAAGCTCGAAGACGTGTCGTTCGAAGACATCGAAGCCATCTACGCCGGCATGGAAGCCGAAGGCATGAAGGCCATCGCAGGTTCGGCCGTCACGCCTGAAGAAGTGGTGATCGAGCGCGCTGCAGACATGCGCTACGTCGGCCAGGAACACGCAGTCACGGTAGACCTGCCAACAGAGTTCTTCAAAAGCCAGAACCGCGCCGCCATCAAGAATCATTTTGATGAGCTGCATGCCGTGCGTTACGGCACGTCAGCACCCAAAGAGCCGGCCGACCTGGTCAGCCTGCGCGTGACGGTGCTGGGCCGCATGCGCAAGCCGCCGCGCCAGGCCGTCGCAGAGGGCAGCGAACAAACTGCTCCAGACGCCTTGCGCGCGCACAAGCAGGTGTACTTCCGCAGCTCCGGGTTTGTCTCAACGCCCATCTACAAGCGACCTCTGCTCCGCAGCGGCAACCGCATCACCGGCCCTGCGTTGGTGGAAGAGCACGCATCGACCACCGTGGTCCAGCCAGGCGACACCGTGCTGGTCGACGCCTTCGGCAACCTGCAAATCACCGTCGGGAACGAAAAATGACTGAACCCACCATCACCACCCGTTTTTCTACCGCCAGCAGCACAGCCAATGCGGCAGCCGTCGATGCGGTAACCGTCGAGATCATCCGCAACGGCCTGTTTGCCGTGACGGAAGAGATGAAGACCAACCTCACGCGTACGGCCTACAACCTCATCATTTACGAAGCGCTGGACTTCACTGTCGGCCTCTTCACGGTCGAGGGCGATACGGTGTCGATTGGCCTGGGCCTGCCCATGTTCATTCGTGGCATGTCGGAAACCGTCAAGGCCAAGATCAGGCACTTCGGGCTGAAGAACATCCACCCCGGCGACATCCTGGTCACCAACGATGCCTACACCACCGGCAGTCACCTCAACCACTTCACCTTCACCATGCCGGTGTTTCATGAAGGCGAGCTGATCGCGTTTACCTGCTGCATGGCGCACTGGCTGGATGTGGGCGGCACGCTGGGCAATGTCACGACGGATATCTATTCAGAAGGCATACAGATCCCCATCGTGAAGTACCGCAAGGCCGGTGTTGTGAATCAGGACCTGGTTGACATCATCGCGATGAACGTGCGCCTGGCTGAACGTGCCATGGGCGATTTGCGTGCGCAGATCACCGCCATCACCACGGGCGAGCGCCGCTTCAGCGAGCTGGTGCAGCGCTACGGCTGGCCGGCAGTGCAGGGCTCCATCGTGCAGATCATGGACCACTCCGAAGCCGTGGCACGTGCCAACACCCTGAGCATTCCTGACGGTACCTATGAAGCTGAATCCTTCATGGACGACGACGGCCTCGAGATTGGTCAGCGCATTCCCATCAAGGTCAAGGTCATCGTCAAGGGTGACGAGATGACGGTTGATTTGTCTGACGTGAGCCGCCAGGTTCGGGGCTTTTACAACTCGGGTTTCACAACCGGCATCGCATGCGCGCAGGTGGCCTACAAGTGTCTGACCACACCGACCGACTACCCGGTCAATGACGGCAGCTTCAGGCCGCTGAAAGTCATCATGCCCATGGGCACGGTGGTGAGCGCCGAGCGGCCCTTCCCGATGCGGGTGTGGATGACGATACCGATGACGGTGATCGACACCATCTTCAAGGCGCTGGCGCCGGCGATTCCTGACCGCTCCATTGCGGCCCACCATGCCGACCTGGTGTTCCCCAACATCCACGGCATCTCCCCGGAGGACGGCCGCCTCTTTATCGTCGGCATTGGCCCGCTCGGCGGCGGCTGGGGCGCGAAGTCACGCGAAGACGGCGTATCTGTGACTGTCTGCATCAACGACGGCGACACACACAACAGCCCGACCGAACAGCTCGAGTCCAAGTACCCGGTGCTGGTCGAGAGTTATTCGATACGCGAAGACAGCAGCGGCG
>JAZKHN010000381.1:1528-23216 GCA_040385325.1 Pseudomonadota bacterium | reverse complement strand
TAAACCTCGCAACCTGTTCGCGCAGCAACTCGTGTTCGGGCGTGATGAAGATGTTGTCCATATGTCTCTTTGTATTGTTTCTAGTGGCCAGGCAGACTTACATGCGGAAAATACCGAATTTCGGCTCGCCAATCGGCTGGTTCATGCTTGCAGACAAACCCAGCGCCAGCACGCGCCGCGTATCGGACGGGTCAATCACGCCGTCGTCCCAGATGCGGGCGCTTGAGTAGTAGGGGTGGGACTGGTGGGCAAACTGGTCCAACACCGGCTGCTTGAAGGTGGCCTCTTCTTCGGCGCTCCAGGTGCCGCCCTTGGCCTCAATGCCATCACGTTTTACGGTGGCCAGCACGCTGGCGGCCTGCTCGCCACCCATCACGCAGATGCGCGCGTTGGGCCACATCCACAAAAAGCGCGGTGAATACGCCCGGCCGCACATGCCGTAATTGCCCGCGCCGTAGCTGCCACCAATAATGACGGTGAACTTGGGCACGCTGGCCGTGGCCACGGCGGTGACCAGCTTGGCGCCGTGGCGCGCAATGCCCTCAGCCTCGTACTTGCGGCCGACCATGAAGCCGGTGATGTTCTGCAAAAAGACCAGCGGTATCTTGCGCTGGCAGCACAGCTCGATGAAGTGCGCGCCCTTCTGTGCGCTTTCTGAAAACAGGATGCCGTTGTTGGCAATGATGCCGACCGGCATGCCTTCAATGTGCGCAAAGCCGCAGACCAGCGTGGTGCCGTAGCGCGCCTTGAACTCATGAAACTCGCTGCCATCAACAATGCGGGCAATCACCTCATGCACGTCATAAGGCTTGCGCACGTCGATGGGAATCACGCCGCCCAGTTCCTGGGGGCTGTGCAGCGGCGGTACCGGCTCGCGCAGCACCTGCTGCACATTTTTCTTTCGGTTCAGGCTGGCGACGGCCTGACGGGCCAGAGCCAGTGCATGCGCATCGTTTTGCGCCAGGTGGTCGGCCACACCTGACAGGCGCGTGTGGACGTCGCCACCGCCCAGGTCTTCGGCCGAGACGATTTCACCAATCGCGGCTTTGACCAGCGGCGGGCCGGCCAGAAAAATCGTGCCCTGGTTCTTCACAATGATGGTCTCGTCACTCATGGCCGGCATGTAGGCACCGCCTGCGGTGCAGCTGCCCATCACGACGGCGATTTGTGCAATGCCCAGCGAGCTCATTTGCGCCTGGTTGTAGAAGATGCGGCCAAAGTGGTCGCGGTCAGGAAAGACGTCGTCCTGGTTGGGCAGGTTGGCGCCACCAGAATCGACCAGGTACACGCAGGGCAGGTTGTTCTGCTGTGCGATCTCCTGCGCACGTGTGTGCTTTTTGACCGTCATGGGGTAATAGGTGCCGCCCTTCACCGTTGCGTCATTGCAGACCACCAGGCAGTCAATACCACTGATACGGCCAATGCCGGTGATGACACCAGCACCCGGCGCACTGTCGCTGCCGTCACGGTCCGGGTACATGGCGTAGGCGGCCAGCGGCGAGAGTTCAAGAAATGGCGTGCCCGGGTCGAGCAGCATCTGCACACGTTCACGCGGTGGCAGCTTGCCCCGCGCCACATGCTTTGCACGCGCGGCCTCGCCGCCACCGGCGGCAGATTTGGCAACTTTTTCGGCAAGGTCATCAACCAGCGTGCGCATGGCTGCCGCGTTGGCCTGGAAGTCGGCCGAGCGGGCGTTGAGTTTGGTTTCGAGAACTGACATGTGTCTCCTGATGGCAAAGCGGCGTTCGGTGCGATGAGCGCTCGTGCGGCCGTGAACGGCAAGGCCAAAGCGCACCTTAACGCGAATCCACAAGATTAGCGAAAACCCGCCCCATGCTTGCGGTCAATCAGGTTGCAAATCGTGCCAACCTGCAGCAAACTCAGGGCATGCCCGCGCGCGACATGCAAAACCAGACCAATGCACCTGCGGCTGCCACACCCATGGCTTTTGCCAGAAGCATTGTTGCTGCCTACGAACGCGACGGTCAAAACCCGGCTGAAGCCCTCAAGCTGGCACAGATCACGCCAGTCCAACTGGCCAAACCCACAGGTCACATCACCGCCCGGCAGATGGAAACCCTTTCAGGCACGGCCATGCAGGCGCTGGGCGATGAAGCGCTGGGTGCCTTCTCTCGCAGGTTGCCCTGGGGGAGCTACGGCATGCTGGCCCGCGCATCCATCACCTCGCCCAGCCTGGGCATGGCCCTCAAACGCTGGTGCCGCCACCACGCTTTGCTGACCGATGACATTGTTTTGCGCGTCAGCACTTCGGGTGACGGTGCGACCATCACAGTCGAAGAAAAAGTGTCCGGCCAGGTCGGCGAATTCGGGCTGGTGCATGTGCTGCGCAACATTCACGGTCTGGCCTGCTGGTATGTCGATTCGCGCATTCCGCTGCAGGGCGCGCGCTTTCCGTTTGATGCACCCCTGCATGCCGATGCCTACCCCCTGCTTTTTCAGGGGCCGCTGCAGTTCAACGCTCCGCAGGCCGAGATCAGGTTTGATGCCCGCTACCTCGCCCTGCCCCTGCGCCGAGATGAAAAGGCACTACAACAAATGCTGCAGCGCGCCCTGCCGCTCACGGTGTTGCAGTACCGGCGCGACCGCCTGCTGGTGCAGCAGGTACGCCAGGCCCTGGCCAACCCGGCAGCAGCATCACACAATGCAGAAACATTGGCCGTAGCTCTGAACATGTCGCCACGCTCACTGCACCGCCAGCTTCAGGAAGAAGGCGCTTCGCTGCAGCAGCTCAAGGATGAAGTGCGGTTTGAACGCGCGAAGGATTTGTTGCTGCGGACTTCAAAGCCCATCAAGCAGGTGGCTGCGGCCTCTGGCTTTCGCAACGAGAAGAGCTTCACCCGCGCATTCCACGAGTGGTCAGGTGAGACGCCGGTCGGCTTTCGCAAGCGCAGCGCCTGACCTGCGTCTTATCACCCAACCACCCCCCGAAAGAAACCACAACAAGCTCAGGGCATTGCGAGGGGCATTCGCCTACAGCGGCAGGCTAACTGTGCCGACGACTCGCGCTTTGTGGCTTGCATAAGGTTGATTTCAGTTCCAAGCGGAGCGATTTATCAACCATGCCCATGGGGCGAAAAAGGAAACAATATGTCTGACAACAAAAACGTCGTTAGCGTTCTGAATGATCTGCTGGAAAACAGCCGCGACGGTGAATACGGTTTCAAGACCTGCGCCGAGCAGGTTGAAACTGCAAGTGCAAAAACCCTGTTCGCTACGCGCGCTGCGGGCTGCGCCCAAGCCGCCCGTGAACTCGAAGCGATGATTGTTCAGTACGGCGGCAAGCCTGCCGATGGTGGCACGGCTGCAGGCGCGCTGCACCGCGGCTGGGTGCAAGCGAAAGGCGCTGTGGGCTTTGACAGCGAACTGTCGATTCTCGAGTCCTGCGAAAAAGGTGAAGACTCTGCCATCGCACGTTACCGCAAAGCCCTGAAAGAAGAAGGTCTGCCCGCCGACGTGCGCGCTCTGATCGAACGCCAGGCAGCCGGTGCCCAGAAGAACCACGACCAGATCCGTGATCTGCGCGATGTGGCTCGCGCTCAGAAGTAACAATCTGAGTTCTCATCAAAAGCCCCTTCGGGGGCTTTTTTACGTTGGCGTTAACAGACCAGGGGCTATGCGAGGATCCAGGGCTTCCTCACTTGTTGATGTCTGTATTTGTTAGGTGCGTCAGCCATTCCTTACGGGCAAGCGGATGAATGTCGGGCAGTGGAGGCACGTGCGAAGGAGCAGGGTAGTATTTTTGAAGGAGATTCGACATGCCCGATGCAAGCAAAACCATCATTGATCTTGAAACCAAATTCTGGCAATCCATGGTTGACGATGACTCCGAGACTGCCATATCACTCGTTACCGAGCCCGCCGTGATGGTGAGCGGGCACGGCGCGTTTCAGTTCACCCGTGACCAATACAGAAAGATGGCCAAAGAAGGCCCTGTTGTGGTGACCTCATTCAAGTTCGAGGACATGAAAGTCCTCTTCCCCAATGACAGCACGGCAGTGGTGACCTACAAGGCCACACAAGGCGTTGCGCCGCGCGACAAGAAAGAAAACGCGAAAGACGAGGTGGTGAACGACACCTCGACCTGGGTCAAGGACGACGGCAGCTGGAAGTGCGTGATGCACACAGAGACGCCTGTGGTCGCCAAATTGCCAAAGTCCTGACCGGATCAAGTTGAGAAAACAAAAAGCCCCTGATCGTTTGTGATCAAGGGCTTCCAAGCTCGCGGGGTCCAACGATGTCAGGCTGCCTCGGCGATCTTTTCCGTGACGCCAATCCGATCCAGCGCACCCGCCAGGTTCGCCACCGTCTTGTCCACGTTGTGCCACTTCTCAAGCCCGAACAGCCCGACGCGGAAGGTCTTGAAGTCTGCCCCTTCGTCGCACTGCAGCGGCACGCCAGCAGCGGTCTGCAAACCCTGATCCAGGAACTTCTTGCCTGACTGAATGTCTGGGTCTGTGGTGTAGCTGACCACGACGCCGGGGGCCTTGAAGCCTTCTGCGGCGACGCTGGGCAGGCCGCGTGATTCGAACAATTTGCGAACCTTGCTGCCCAATGCTTCCTGCTCGGCCTTGACCTTGGCAAAGCCGTAGGCCTGGGTTTCTTTCATGGCTGCGGAGAGGCGTGTGAGTGCGTCTGTGGGCAATGTCGCGTGGTAGGCGTGGCCGCCTTTTTCATAAGTCTCCATGATCTGCAGCCACTTTTTCAGATCACATGCAAAGCTGGAACTGGTGGTGCCGTCAATGGCGGTACGGGCACGCTCGCTGAGCATGACCATGGCGCAGCAGGGTGAGCTGCTCCAGCCTTTTTGCGGGGCCGAGATCAGCACGTCTATGCCGACGGCTTTCATGTCGACCCACATGGCGCCAGAGGCGATGCAGTCGAGCACAAACAAGCCACCTGCAGCGTGCACGGCATCGGCCACGGCCTTCATATAGCTGTCGGGCAGGATCATGCCGGACGCGGTCTCGACGTGCGGGGCAAAGACGAGGGCGGGTTTTTCTTTGGCGATGGTGGCAACGACTTCATCAATCGGTGCAGGTGCCCAGGGGGCTTGCGCGCCCTTGCTGGTCTGGCGCGCCTTGATGACGGTGGACGACGCGGGGATGTTGCCCATGTCGAAGATCTGCGTCCAGCGGTAGCTGAACCAGCCGTTGCGGATGACCATGACGTGTTTGCCGGCGGCGAACTGGCGTGCGACGGCTTCCATGCCGTAGGTGCCGCTACCGGGCACCAGCACGGCAGAGTGGGCGCCGTAGACCTCTTTCAGGATGCCCGATATATCGGTCATCACGCCCTGGAAGTTTTTCGACATGTGGTTGAGCGCGCGGTCGGTGTAAACCACCGAAAACTCAAGCAGGCCGTCAGGGTCAACATTGGGAAGAAGTCCGGGCATGTGTGTCTCGCAGTCTTTGTAAAAGTCGGGCTGGCAGCTTAGCACGGTGGGGTATTTTGTTGGGGCCTGTGGTTTTTCCTCACAGCCTGCAGAATGACCTGATGGCGACCCCACCCAACACCCCCACCTGGCTTGAAGCCGCACGTGCGCACTGGAACTGGCGCGGGCAATCGCGGCCGCCCTTTGCTGTTGCGCCGGGACCAGGCCAGGTGTCGGTGTGGGACTTTCCGCGGCCGTCGCGGGTGGCGCATGACACACGTGAGGTTGTGATCCGCTGGGGTGATGTGGAGGTGGCGCGTACGCACAAGGCAGTGCTGGTGCTTGAGACCTCGCACCCCCCGAGCTTTTACATACCCTGGGTCGACGTACGGCAGGCGCTGCTCAAGCCAGCCAGCGCCGGCTCGTTTTGTGAGTGGAAGGGGCAAGCGACCTACTGGTCACTGGTGGATGGCGCGCGCAGCCTGCAGAATGTGGCTTGGAGTTATCCGAAACCATTGGCAGGCGCAGAAGCGATTGCTGACTGCGTGGCGTTTTACCCGGCGGACCTGGATTGCACGGTGGATGGCGCAGCAGTCAAACCCCAGCCGGGCGGGTTTTATGGCGGGTGGATCACGCCTGAACTGGTCGGGCCTTTCAAGGGCGAGGCGGGCACATCTGGCTGGTGAATCCTGTTGAGGGTTCCCCCAGGCTGTCACGGCCTATAGGCGAAGACCGACACGGTGCGTATGGCGGGGTGATAGCATTTGGGGGTGCCCAAACTTTCACGTCCCGCCCTCGCCATTGCAGCCTGCATATTCATATGTGCGCTGGTGATGCTGTGCGTGGCACAGCTCTCGGCAGCCCGGGTATCGCCAGCTGAGCTTGGCCCGCACTCCGCTGCGGCGTCCGTTGAGGGGGCCGACGCCACGGGCAACACGGCAGCACCAGTTGCCGAAATCGCCCTGGCTGATGTGTCTTCCGAACTGTCGGAACCCATGCTGCCCGTGCCGACGGCACTGTTGCCCGGCGTACGGGTTGCGCGGCCTGCCGCGCCTGTGGCTGTGGCACTGCCGCACCCGCTGATTGAGGGGCCGCAGCGGCCTCCCCGCGTCCTCCACGCCTGAACCGCCCCGCAGCGCCTGACGCTGTGTCGGCACCTCAGGCAATTACCGCTAGCCACCCGCGCCGCATTGGCGCACCATAGGGTTTCGCTGGCGCATCACCGCGCACTTTTGCCTTCAATTTTTTACCGGGACGCAGCCTGACTGCGAGACACGATGGATTTTTTACTGGACCCCAATGTATGGATAGCGTTTGCGATGTTGACCGCACTCGAAATCGTGCTGGGCATCGACAACATCATCTTTATTTCGATTCTGGTCGGACGGCTGCCGCCCGAGCGGCGCGACAAGGCGCGGCGCCTGGGGCTGGGCTTTGCCATGGTCTCGCGGCTGCTTCTGCTGTTCTCGCTGAGCTGGGTGATGGGCCTGACGACGGACCTCTTTACCGTGGCGCGCCAGGGCATCAGCGGGCGTGACCTGGTGCTGCTGCTGGGTGGCCTCTTTCTTTTGTACAAGGCCTCGCATGAGATCTTTGTCGAGGTTGAGGCACGCGAGCAGGCCGGCCCGCCCGTGACTGACCAGGCACAACTGAAAGCTGCCGGCAACAAGATGTTCTGGGGAATCATCGGCCAGATCGCCATCATCGATATCGTGTTTTCGCTCGACTCCGTCATCACGGCGGTGGGCATGGTGGACGAGATCTGGGTGATGGTGGCTGCAGTGGTGACATCGGTGGGCGTGATGCTGGTGGCGGCCAAACCGATTGGCGATTTTGTGGATGCCCACCCGTCCGTCAAGGTGCTGGCACTGGCCTTTCTGGTGATGGTGGGCATGGCGCTGACGGCCGAAGCCTTTGACCAGCATGTGCCCAAGGGCTACATCTATGCAGCGATGGCTTTCTCGCTGGGCGTTGAGGCGCTGAACATACGTGCGCGTAGCAAGCGCGCCAGGCTGGCGGCCGAAGCGGCAAAGCTGGCGCAGGTGGCTGAAGACAAGCCAGCTGCATGAACCCGACCTGAAAACCTTTAACGATTTGTATTGACCAACAGGAGTATTGATATGACTACCAACCTTCACACCTACCCGATCGGCGCAGGCGATGCGACCACCTTTGAGGCGCGCAACCGCGTGCTGCGCAACACCTACTGGCTGCTGGCGCTGTCGATGGTGCCGACCGTGCTGGGCGCCTGGCTGGGCGTGGCCACCGGTATTGCGAGCGCGATGACACCGGGCATAGGCCTGATGGTGTTTCTGGGCGGTGCCTTCGGCTTCATGTATGCGATTGAAAAGACCAAGAACTCATCAGCCGGTGTGCCGGTGCTGCTGGCGTTTACCTTCTTCATGGGCGTGATGTTGTCGCGCCTGGTGGGCAGCGTACTGGGCCTGGCAAACGGCGCCAGCCTGATCATGACGGCGTTTGCCGGCACGGGCGCGATCTTTCTGGGCATGGCCACGCTCTCGACGGTCATCAAGCGTGATGTGTCGTCGATGGGCAAGTTTTTGTTCATTGGCGCCATCCTGCTGCTGGTGGCGGGCATTGCCAACTTCTTCATCCAGTCGGGTGCGCTGATGATCACGCTGTCGGTGCTGGCCATCGGCATCTTCTCGGCCTTCATCCTGTATGACCTGAAGCGCGTGAAGGATGGCCATGAGACCAACTACATCACCGCCACCCTCGGTGTATATCTGAGCCTGTACAACGTATTCCAGTCGCTGCTCATGCTGCTGGGCATTGGCGGTGGGCGCGACGAATAACCCGGTTTCACACCGACAAAAAAGCGCCCGGAGAGGGCGCTTTTTTTATGGCTGCTCGGGTCAGTGCATCACGCGTGCGCCTGCACCCCGCCCGTAACAGATGCGTTGCGCATGAAGTACGCACCCAGCGCAGCCGCTGTCAGCGCAAACAGCGCCCCAACTGCAAAAGCAATCTGGTAACCACCATTGAGCGCCACAGCAGGGGCAGCCCCCGCAGCCTGCAGCGCAGCTGACCTGCCCGCCGCCAGGCTGGCCAGCACGGCCAGGCCCAGCGAGCCGCCCATCATGAAGGCGGTGTTGACCACGCCTGATGCCAGGCCCGAGTCTTCGGGTTTCACGTCGCTCATCGCCGCCAGCAGCATGGGGTTGAAGGCAATGCCGGCGCCCACGCCCAGCAGCAACATGCCGGGCAACACATGCGCTACAAAGTTGCCGCCGACGGGCGCACGCGCAAACAGCGCCAGCCCGGCGGCACCAATGGCCAGGCCCACGGCCAGCGGGCCGCGGAAACCCCAGCGCATGACGATCTTCGCCGAGACTCCCAGCGACATCGCCGCCATGATGAGGTTGGCGGGCAAAAACGCCAGGCCCACCTGAAGCGGCGTGAACTCAAGCACCAGCTGCATGTAAAGCGCCGAGATAAAAAACCAGGCAAACATGGCGGCCGCCCACAACACGCCGGCCACATTGGCTGTGGCAACGTTGCGCAGTTTGAAGAGACCCAGCGGCATCAGCGGCGAGGCGACGCGTGACTCTATGTAGATGAACACGGCCAGCAGCACGATGGCCGCGCCCAGCAGGCCCAGCGTTTGCGCCGAGCCCCAGCCCGCCTCATTGCCATTGACCACGGCGTACACCGCCAGCATGAGTGATCCGGTGACGGTGATGGCGCCGCCGACATCAAGCTTGTGCCCGCTCTGGCCGCTGCCAGCCGGGATGAGCGCCATGCACAGCGCAAACACGCCCACGCCTATCGGCAGGTTGACCAGAAAAATCCAGTGCCAGTTGAGCTGGCTGGTCAGCAGGCCGCCCAGCAGCACGCCGATGCTGCCGCCACCCGCACACACAAAGCCGTACACACCCATGGCTTTGGCGCGGGCCGCGGGTTCGGTGAAGAGGTTCATGATGAGCGAGAGGGACACGGCCGACACCACTGCGCCGCCCAGGCCCTGCACCGCACGCGCGACGATGAGCATGGCCTGCGACTGCGCCATGCCGCAGGCCAGCGAGGCGATGGTAAAGAGCACGATGCCGGCGAGAAAAAGTTTGCGATGCCCGTAAAGATCACCCAGCCGCCCGCCCAGCAGCAAAAAGCCGCCAAAGGTCAGCATGTAGGCGTTGACGACCCAGACCAGCGAGGTTTCAGAAAAACCCAGGTCGGTGCGTATGGACGGCAGCGCGACGTTGACGATGGTGGTGTCGAGCACGATCATCAGCACGCCAAGACAGAGCACCATCAGCGCCCACCAGCGTTTGCTGTCTGTGGCGGTGGTTGTGGGAATGGCATTCATGGCTTCGCCTCCTGCACCGCATCCTTCTCAAAATACTGCTCGAAAAAGCCGACAGGGTGCATCTCGATGCGCCAGCCCGCCTTTTCGCCCAGTGTGGCAGCGGGGTGCAGCGATGCAAGGCGAATGGCCTCTTCACGGCTGGCAGCCTCGATCATGAAAAAACCGCCGACGAGCTCCTTGGTCTCTGAAAAAGGGCCATCGGTGACCTGTGTCTTGCCGCCCCGCGGCTCCAGGCGAATGACGTCCTTCTCAGCGCCGAGCGAGGCGCTGAGCCTGAGCTGGCCGGTGGCCTTGAGCTGCGCATCCTTGGCCGGGCACTGGCTGACCATCGCCTGGAGGTCGGCGGGCGGCATGGCGGCCATCTCGGCAGGGTTGTAGTTGGCGAGGCAAAGGTATTTCACGATGTTGTCCTTTCGTTTTTTCGGGCTGATACCTGCACGACGAACGGGCGTGGCCGGAATCGACAAACTGGCCCGGGGGATGTGAGGGCAGGAGCCTTCAGGACAGCAATGCTGGCAGGCTGGCCATGCTGGCAAAGACAAGCACCGCCCCTGCCGCACGCAATGCATCTGCCGCATCATGCCCCGCTTCAGGGGGGCTGTAGCCAAACACGGTAGCCCCAGCGGCCACGCCTGCCGTCACGCCGGGCACGGTGTCTTCAATCACCGCGCAGCGATTGGCGTCTACACCCAGGGCGGCAGCCGCAGCCAGGTACACATCGGGAAAGGGTTTGGAACGCGGCGTTTCGTGGCCGCTGAAGATGCGCCCGGCGAACCAGGGCATCAGGCCGCACCGGTCCATCTGCAGCTCAACCTTGAAACGGTCTGCGCCCGACGCGCAGGCGATGCGGCCATTGAACATGGTGTGAACGGCCGCCGACATGTCGACCGCGCCCGGGATAGGCTTGACGCCCGACACCAGGCCCGCGTTGCGGCGCTCGCGAAAGCGAGTCATCCAGTCTTCCGTCAGCGGCTGGCCGGTTCTGGCCTCTATCAGCCCGGCCTGGTCTTTTACCGCCTTGCCCAGAAAGAGGCCCATGCATTCAGCCAGCGTGAGTTTCCAGCCGGATTCCTCGAGCATGTCGCGCAGCACACCATTGGTGATGGGCTCGCTGTCGACCAGCACGCCATCGCAATCGAACAGAACGGCATCAAACCTGGGTTTTGTCATTTATTTTGCTATATTTTTAGTAGCTGCTTACGCCCGTATTTAAAGGGCTACAGCCGATTTAATGCTCAAAAACAGCCCTTTTTTGGCGCTTTGAGCCTATTTTTGACCGTTTTGGCGGCAAGCCAGGGCTTCAAAGGTCAAAATGTTAATACCCATATTAACATTTGGCCATTTTTTAACGTGTACGTTAAATTTTGGGATTTTTGGGCAGTTCCAGCTCACCATCGAGATAGTACCAACGCCCCTGCTCGCGCAGGAAGCGGCTGAACTCATGGATGCGCACGGCCCGGCCATTGATGCGGTAGCGGGCGACGAATTCAACCGTGGAGTGCTCCGCATCCTGAAGTTGGTGGCCACGCACTTCCAGCCCCAGCCACTGGGTGGCGACGTCGGCAGCCACATCGGCCGGGCAGGTGCTGGTGTGCCAGGTGGCGCGCAGGTAGTCGTCGCGGCCCAGCACGAAGGCGGTGTAGCGCGAGCGCATCAGGCTTTCGGCATCGGGCGCCGGGGTGTTGGCGAAGTCGTCGACATAACCGCCGCAGCAGTTGCCGTACGCCAACGGCTTTTTTACAGCCGCGCGGCCGCAGGGGCATGGCGCTGACGGCTGAAGCTGCGTCGCCATGCCGTTCAAGCCTTCTTTGCCTTGCGCTCTTCAAGCGTCTCGGTCGGCGCGCCCTGCCAGGACCTGGTCACCCTATTTTCAGGAGTGCGAACGCGGTGAAAACAGTGCCAATCAAGGCGCGCGACGACGGCAAGGCTCATGCCTTGACTAGGAGTGCAACGCAGAGTGGCGCTGTTTTCACCCCGTTCCCTGCGGGTTGTGATCAAAAGGGCCGTGCGCGGCGTTGCAAAGCCTTGCCGGGGTTCACCCCGGCGTCGTTTTGCGCCTTGCGCACAGCCCTTTTGACTCACAACGCATCTCCTGAAAATAGGGTAACCAGGCCCTACCCACTCGGCGTAACGGCCGTCGATGTGGGCCACATTGGTCATGCCCATGTCCTGCAGGGTTTTGGCGGCGAGTGCGCTGCGCCAGCCGGCACCGCAAAACAGCACGAACTCTTTTGCCTCGTCGGCAAACAGACTCTTGTGGTACGGCGAGGCCGGGTCCACCCAGAACTCCAGCATGCCGCGCGGGGCGTGGAAAGCGCCGGTAACTGTGCCGGCTGACAGCTCGCGGATATCTCTGATGTCGACGATCTGGACTGCGGGGTCGTTGAGTTTGGCTTTGGCTTCTTCGACACTCCAGGTTTTGACCTGGGACATGGCTTCGGCGACCAAGGTTTGGTAGCCTTTGGTGATCGGCATGGGTTGTCTCCTTTGTTGGTATTGTGTATTGGGTTCCTGGCTTGCCAGCGTTGACACCCTTCCCACCACTCGGCTAACCCCCGGCTTCTACGCAAAGGGCGAGACCTTCATCAAACACCCCCGCGCCATAATTTTTAATGTATACAGCAAAAATTTAACGTATAAATTAAAAATAGGTGTAATGTTAATACCAGTATTAACATTTGGCACTGCGCAAGCGCGGATTCAGCGTTTTCAGGCAAAAAACAGCCAGAAAAAGCCCGTTTTAAGGCAATTAATCGGCTGCAGGCCAATAGATCTGTGCGTGAGCAGCTATTATTTCAATAGCATTTCGACGCCCTCCACCCAGACAGGAATGCAGCCCAGCCCGTCAGGTCCGGACGCGCCCATCCCCTGTCAGCATTGAAAGTTCGGCAAAGCTTGACGCCACATGGTCGCTGGCAGAAAACGACACCGCAAACCCGCCGAATGACTGGGTTCCTATGGCTTCGAGCCCGCTGACCAGGCTGTCACGGGTGGCTTTGGCGCCTGCGCGCTTGAGGCCTTCGGCAAATACCTTGGCGGCGACATAGCCCTCCATGCTCGAGAAATTGACCTGCGCATCACCCCCTGCGGCCTTGACGGCATCGACAAACTCGCGCGCGATGGGCCGCGCCGTGTTGTAGGGCGAGGGCATGACCTGTGAGACCACAACCCCGGCACCGTCCTTGCCGAGTTCATCGGCCAGCGCCTGTGTTCCGACAAACGACACGTTGTAGAAGGTGCCGCCGTAACCGCTCTTTTTAGCCTCGCGGACAAAGGCGGCGCATGACTTGTAGGCACTGATCTGTACAACGGCATCCGGACCTGCCGCCGTGAGCGTCTTGACGGCCTGCGCCACATCGACCGAATTGCGTTCCACCGTCGCCTGGGCCACAGGTTTCAGGCCGAGCCCACCCATGGCAAGCAGTACACCGTCCAGACCCGCTTTGCCATAGGCATCATTCTGGTGGAAGACCGCGATTTTTTTCAGCCCCAGCGCTGTCAGCTGCCTGACGATAAGCGCGGTCTCATCGTTGTAGGAACCGCGCACGTGGAAGGCATATTTGTTGAACGGGTCGCGCAGTGACATGGCGCCGGTAAAAGGAGCGATAAACGGGATTTTCGCCTTGGTTGCCTGGGGTAGCGCGACCACGCTGGTCGGCGTGCCGATATAGCCGAACAGGGCAAACACGTCCTCAGCGATGAGCTTGCGGGTATTTTCAGCGCACCGGTCGGGCTCATAGCCATCATCAAGGTTGCGTATTTCTATCAGGCGCTTTCCAACACCACCCTGTGCGTTGAGCTGGTCAAAAAAGACCTTCGCACCCCGATAAAACTGTATGCCGAGCTGGGCTGCGGGACCCGTAAATGGCGCTGACTGGCCGAGGATGATTTTTCCCTCGGACTGTGCCCGGCCAATGGCCGGGAAGCCGGCCACCACAGCAGCGGTGGCCCCAAGAGAAAACGTTCTTCGGGTGATGTCCATGATGTGTTTCCTCCGGTGTTGCCAAAACTTCAGGCCCACGCCTGTTCCGGATTCATTCTTCGGGACTTCAACTCACAAGGTCAATAGCACAAACGCGAACTCTCAAAAATAAACAGACAACCCGACGACCTATTCACGAATCTTTCCCTGCGAGTCAATCAGGCTGAGCTCCACCAGCTTCGAAGCCACCCGGTCCTGCGCGAAGTGCACGCGGAAACCGCCCACGCTGACCTCGTCGAGGCCGTCGATGGATTTGCGCAGCTTGGCGCGCGTCGGGTCCTTGGGGATGCGGCGCAGGGCTTCGGTGTAAGTGCGGGCGGCGATGTAGCCTTCCAGCATGTAGACGTTGGCCTTGCCTGCTTTGGCTTCCAGCGCATCGGCCTGCAGGTCGCGCACCACGGCCAGCTTCTGGTTGTCGCTGCGCGGCACCACACGCATCACGACCACACCTGCGCCTGCTGCACCCAGTTGTTCGGCGAGCAGGCTCTCGCCGGTGTTGGAGTAGCCGTAAACCGGCCCGCGGAAATTTTTGGCGCGCAAATCGCGTATCGCCGCTGCAGCGCTGCGCGCATCGGCAATCACCAGCACCGATTCGGGTTTGGCGGCAATGACTTTGGCGACATCGGCCAGCGGTGCCTTGGCCACCAGGTTGGCACCGCCCTGCATGGTGCGTTCGGACGAATCCAGCGCAGCCATCGACTCGCTGTCGGCTGCGTGCAGGATGGCGAGCTTTTTGGCGCCCAGCGTTTCGGCATGCCGCATGATGGCGGCCGCTTCTTCCGAATAGCCGGGCCGCATGGTGTAGATGTTGGGGTAGACCGCGCCGCGAAACTCGTCGGCCCCCGACATGGGCGCAAACATGATGACCTCGCCGTCCTTGATGGCCGGGTAAGCCGCCGTCACCTGGGGCGAGCCGTAATAACCGAAGAGCGAGAAGACGCCCTGGGCCAGCAGCTTTTGCGTGTTGGCCAGTGCGGTGGCCGGGTTGCCGCCGTCATCCATCGTCACCAGTTCAACCTTGCGGCCATTGACACCTCCACCCGCGTTGAGCCTGTCAAAGAAAAGCTTGGCCCCGAGCGAAAACGGCACACCCAGCGCCGCAGAAGGGCCGGTCAGGGCCACCGACTGCCCGATCACGACGGCACCCTTGCTGACACCGTCCTGGCTCCAGGCGGCAGCACCCGGCAGGGCAAGCGCCGCTACCATGAGGGCTTTCGCCAGCGCGGGAATGAAGGCTGATTTGTCTTTTCTGCTGGTGGTCATGTTGTCTCCACTGTTTTTGATTTAATGCCAATCAATATAAAGTTGGCCGATGCTTAATACCATCGGCATCTCCCCTAGCGTCAGTTTCGTGCAAGGTGGCGCGCAATCTGGCCGCGTGCTCGGTGCCTGCCCGCATGACTGCCCCGACACCTGCTCGCTGGTCACCACGGTTGAGAACGGCATCGCCACGAAAGTGCAGGGTAATCCCGCGCACCCGCAAACCGGCGGCGTGCTGTGCAACAAGGTTTCACATTACACAGAACGTACCTACCATCCGGAACGCCTGACACAGCCGCTCAAGCGCACAGGGCCCAAAGGATCCGGCCAGTTTGAAGCTGTCAGCTGGGATGCAGCGCTTGCGGACATCGCCGCGCGGCTGAAAACCATCGCAGCACGCAACCCCGAGGCCATAGTCCCCTACAGCTATGCCGGCACCATGGGCCAGGTGCAAAGTGAAGGCATGGCGGCGCGATTTTTCAACCGGCTGGGCGCATCGTTTCTGGACCGCACCATCTGCTCGACCGCAGGTGGCGAGGGGCTGGCGCAGACCTTGGGCGGCAAGGTCGGCATGCGGGTGGAGTTT
This sequence comes from Pseudomonadota bacterium, assembly GCA_040385325.1. Classification (GTDB taxonomy): domain Bacteria; phylum Pseudomonadota; class Gammaproteobacteria; order Burkholderiales; family Burkholderiaceae_C; genus Polaromonas. The sequence continues at coordinate 7,669 of JAZKHN010000381.1, read as the reverse complement.
TTTGCAGAATCAAAACTCATCATCATCTGGGGCAGCAATTCGATTGGCAGCAACCTGCACTTCTGGCGCTACGCACAGCAGGCCAAACGCAGTGGCGCAAAGCTCATCTGCATAGACCCGCGCAAGAGCGAAACCGCCGAGAAATGCCACGAGCACATCGCACTGCTGCCCGGCACCGACGCCGCGCTGGCGCTGGCCGTGATGCATGAGCTGATAAACAACGACTGGCTGGACCACGACTACATTGCCCGCCACACCGTCGGCTGGGCAGCGCTGCGTGAACGCGCACTGCAGTGGAGCCCCGAGCGAGCGGCAGCCATTTGTGCGGTGCCGGTAGCGCAGATCAAAAGCCTGGCACAAGACTATGGCCAGTGCTTCATCGACAAACAAGCTGCAGCGATCCGCATGAACTACGGCATGCAGCGGGTACGCGGTGGCGGCAATGCTGCGCGCGCCATCGCCTGCCTGCCCGCGCTGACGGGCGCATGGCGACATCGCGCAGGCGGCGTGCTGCTCAGCAGCTCGGGCCTGTTCCCGGTAGACCGCGCCGCGTTGCACCGCCCGGATCTGCTCGCAGGCCGCTGGCCGCGCACCATCAACATGATCACGATTGGCAACGACCTGCTGGCCGAAAGCTCGCAAGCCTTCGGGCCGAAGATTGAGGCACTCATCGTCTACAACAGCAACCCGGTGGCCGTAGCGCCGCAATCGGGCAAGGTGGTGGAAGGCTTTGCGCGCGAGGACCTGTTCACCGTGGTGCTGGAGCACTTCCAGACCGACACCGCCGACTACGCTGACTATGTGCTGCCCGCCACCACGCAGCTGGAGCACTGGGACGTGCACACCGCCTACGGACACACCGATGTGCTGCTGAACCGCCCCGCCATCGCGCCCGTGGGCGAATCAAAATCCAATGCGCAGATCTTCCGCGAACTGGCGGCGCACATGGGATTTGACGATGCCTGCTTTCTTGAAAGCGATGAAAGCCTGTGCCGCACAGCCTTCGGCGACAAGGTGGATTTCAATGAACTGCTGGACCAGGGTTTTGCGACTTTGGGTTTGCCTGAAGCGCCATACGCAAACGGCAACTTCCCGACGCCATCGGGCAAATGCGAGTTCTTCAGTGAACGGCTGGCGGCGCAGGGCCTGGATGGCCTGCCTGACCATGTGCCGAACTACGAGGCTTTTGGCACATCAACAATCTTTCCGCTGGCGATGATCTCGCCGCCAGCGCGCAACTTTCTCAACTCGACTTTTGTGAACGTCAAAAGCCTGCGCGACATAGAGACCGAGCCCGTGCTGGAAATGAACACCGGCGATGCGGCCGCACGCGGCATTCAGAGCGGCGATGTGGTGAAGGTGTTCAACCAGCGCGGCGATTACCTGGTGAAAGCCGAGGTCTCTGCACGCGCCAGGCCCGGTGTCGTCAACGGCATGGGCATCTGGTGGCGCAAGCTGGGCATGGACGGCACCAACGTCAACCAGCTCACCAGCCAGCATCTGACCGACCTGGGCCGTGGCCCGGTGTTTTATGACTGCCTGGTGGAAGTTGCCCTCGCGCCGCAGAAGGCCATGCCCGCAAAGTGACACATCGGTCTTTGATATCGGCTGCCCGAACCATACTGGCCATTGGCGCCAGCACGGTTCTACTGGGCGGCTGTTCAACAGTCGGCTACTACTGGCAATCCGTCAGCGGCCACATGAAGATGGTGAATGCCGCGCGCCCGGTCGAAGAATGGATAGGCGATGCAGAGACACCAGAACGCCTGAAGACGCGACTCGCCCTCAGCCAGCGCATCCGCAGTTTCGCAGTGACGGATCTGAAACTGCCCGACAACGCCAGCTACCACCGCTATGCCGACCTGAAGCGCAACGCCGTGGTGTGGAATGTGATGGCAGCACCCGAACTGTCGCTGACGCTGAAAACCTTCTGCTTTCCCGTCGCAGGCTGTGTGGGATATCGGGGTTATTTCAATGAAGCCGAGGCCCGGGCTGAAGGCGCAAGACTGAAGGCGGAAGGGCTGGAGGTCGGGGTGTTTGGCATACCGGCCTACTCCACCCTGGGCTGGATGAACTGGGCGGGCGGCGATCCGCTGCTCAATACCTTCATCAATTACCCCGAAGGTGAACTGGCGCGCCTGATCTTTCACGAGCTGGCGCACCAGACGGTTTACGTCAGCGGCGACACCATGTTCAACGAGTCCTTCGCGACGACCGTGGAACGCCTGGGCAGCCAGCGCTGGCTACAAACGCAGGCTGGTGATACGGCGCGGCTTGAATACGCCGCACTTGAAAGACGCCGCCAGGACTTTCGTGCACTGACGCTGGCCACACGCCGCGAACTTCAGGCCATCTACGGCGAAAACGCCGACGGGGAAAAAGAGGGCAGCGCTCCCGCGGCTTTTTCACGGGTCGAAGCCAAGGCGGCGGCCATGCAACGCTTTCGCGACAACTACGCGCGACTCAAGGTCTCGTGGGGTGGTTTTTCAGGCTATGACAACTGGATAGCCAACGCCAACAACGCATCACTGGGTGCACAAGCTGCCTACGACGAACTGGTGCCCGGATTTGAAGCACTGTTCGAGCGGGAGGGCCGCGACTGGCAACGGTTTTATGATGCAGTCAAACGTCTGGCCGCACTGCCCCGGGACGAGCGCCGCAAGGCTTTGAAAACACAACCCTAAGGAGACTTTCATGGCCGACATCAATATCAGCCGCGAGCACGGCATGAGCATGGCGGACGCGCGCAAGGCGGCTTTCAGGTGGGCCGAGCAGGCTGAAGAAAAGTTCGACATGGAATGCACTTACGAAGAAGGCAAGACTTCGGATGAAGTGAGCTTTACGCGGTCGGGCGTCAACGGCACCCTGACCGTGACAAAAGACAGTTTTGAACTGCAGGCCAAACTGGGTTTTCTGCTGGGCGCATTCAAGGACAAGATTGAAGGCGAGATTGTCAGGAACCTGGATGCATTGATCGCAAAAAAGGCACCGGCAGCCAAAAAAGCTCCGGCCAAAAAGCCTGCTGCAAAAAAAGCCTGAGTTCAATCCGCAACGCCAGTGGCACTGAATCCGTACAACCTCGCCAGGTTCGACCTGGTTTCCATACGGCTGGCTGTGGACTGCGTTCGTACCGGCAGCCTCACAGCAGCGGCCCACGACTCCAACCTGGCGCTGGCCGCCGCAAGCAGGCGCATACGCGAACTTGAAGGTGCGCTGGGCGACACGCTGTTCGAGCGGCACCCACGAGGTCTGCTGCCCACGCAGGCGGGCCGCGTATTAGCCAAGCATGGGCTCACCCTGCTCCAGACCATGGATCAGCTGGGTGGGGAACTTTCCGACCTGCGCCTGGGTATCGCGCGCCACATACGCCTGTGCGCCAGCAGCGCAGCCATCAGCGAGTTTTTGCCACCGCTGCTGGTGCGTTACGGTGCCCTCTACCCCCACATGCGGCTGGACCTGGAAGAGCAGGTATCACACCTTGTTGTATCAACCCTGAAGGAAGGCCGCGCCGATGTGGCGGTATTTGTAGAAGGCCCCGACACTACGGGCTTGCAGACGCAGGTCTTTCGCCACGATGAACTGGTGGTCGTCCTGCCCGTCACACACCGCCTGGCTAAAGGAAAAAATCCCTTGATGTTTGCCGACCTGCTCGACGAGGAATGGATCAGCCTGACCACAGGCGCCGCCGTATTGCAAAAACAGCAGGAAGCCGCGCTGGCCGCAAAACGCCCGCTCAAACTGCGCATGCAGGTCCGCAGCTTTGATGCGGTCTGCAACCTGGTGGCGTCCGGGCTGGGTATCGCCATCCTGCCCAGGGGCGCAGGCCTGTCCACACAACAATCAGGCAAACTCTGCCGGCGGCCGCTGGCGGACGATTGGGCAAAACGCCGCCTTATGGTGGCTACCACTGAAGGCCAGCCGGACGCGGCCATCTCATCACTGCTGGATTTTCTGGTTCAGCCTTCGCAAAATGCGAAACCGGGGCGTCGCAAGCAGTAATGGACGCTGGCGGGGCGACGCGGCAAACTTGGCCCATGACTGCTTCCAATTCTTTTGATCCCGCATCTTCGCCACCCGCAACTCCGGGTGGCCCCCTGGCCGGCCTCAAGGTCATTGAACTTGGCCAGCTGATCGCCGGGCCGTTCGCAGCCAAAACCCTTTCAGACTTCGGTGCCGATGTCGTGAAGATTGAGCCGCCCGGTGTGGGGGACCCGCTGCGCAAGTGGCGATTGCTGAAAGAGGGTACATCCGTCTGGTGGCAGGTGCAGTCGCGAAACAAGCGTTCACTGGCGCTGGACCTCAGACAGGCAGAGGCGCAGGAGATCGTGCGCAAACTGGCCACTGAATCGGATGTGCTGATCGAGAACTTCAGGCCGGGTGCCATGGAAGGCTGGGGCTTGGGACCGGACGACCTGCACAAGCTCAACCCACGCCTCATCATGTTGCGCATCAGCGGCTACGGCCAGACCGGCCCCTACCGTGACAGGCCCGGGTTTGGTGTGGTGGCAGAAGCCATGAGCGGCCTGCGCCACCTGACGGCAGAGCCCGGCCGTGTGCCAGTGCGCGTCGGCGTCAGCATTGGCGACACGCTGGCCTCGCTGCACGGCGTGATCGGTATCCTGATGGCGCTGCATCACCGCAACACGCACGGTGTGGGCCAGGTCATTGACGTCGCGCTGTACGAAGCCGTGTTCAATTGCATGGAAAGCCTGCTGCCCGAATACGACGCCTTTGGGGCGGTACGCGAAGCGGCGGGAAGTGCCCTGCCCGGCATTGCGCCAACCAATGCCTATCGCTGCAGCGATGGCGGGTACGCCCTCGTCGCAGGCAACGGCGACAGCATTTACAAAAGACTGATGAAGGCCATTGGGCGCGAGGATCTGGGCAACGATCCGGCACTCTCAGACAACGCGGGCCGCGTGCTGCGGGTTGCCGAAATCGACGAAGCCATTGGCCAATGGACCGCGACCCGAACCGTCGGCGAGGTACTTGCCGTGCTGGACGCCGCATCGGTGCCCGCAGGCCGCATCTACAGCATTGCAGACATCGCAGCCGACCCGCATTACCAGGCGCGCGGCATGCTGGCGCAAACGCAGATGAACGACGGCAGCCTGCTGGCGCTGCCGGGCATCGTGCCCAAGCTGTCGCTCACGCCGGGCGGACACAGGCGCAATGCCCCGGCACTGGGCCAGGACACGGACGCAGTGCTCAAGGAACTTGGCCTGACTGCACAGCAGATTCAAGGGTTGAAAGACAAGGGAATTGTGGCTGGAGCACAGGCATGACACGTATCTACTTCAATGAGGTCGCAACCCGCGACGGCTTCCAGATCGAGCCTGAATTCATCCCCACCGATACCAAAGTGGCGCTGATAGACGCACTGAGCGAATGCGGTTACGCAAAAATCGAAGTCACATCCTTCACATCACCCAAAGCCATCCCCATGCTGCGCGATGCCGATGAGGTGATGGGCCGTATCCGCCGCGTGCCGGGTGTCGAGTACACCGTACTCGTGCCAAACAAGCGTGGCGCCGAGCGCGCACTGGAAGCCAAAGCCGACGAACTCAACCTCGTCATGTCGATTTCAGAAACCCACAACCGCGCCAACCTGCGCATGTCGATGGCAGAAAGTTTTGCGGCGCTGCAGGATGTGTTCAAGCTGGTGGATGGACGCACACCCATCAATATGTCGCTGTCATGCGCTTTTGGGTGCCCGATGGAAGGTGACGTGCCGCAGCAAAGCGTTGTCGACTGGGCGAAACGGTTTGCCGATCTCGGGGCGCGCGGACTGACCATCTGCGACACCACCGGCATGGGCCACCCGGCGCAGGTCAGCCGCATGGTTGAAGCGCTGCAAAGCGAAGTTCTTAAAACGCGCCCACACCTCCAACTGGCCCTGCACTTTCACAATACCCGCGGCATGGGCCTGGCCAATGTACTGGCAGGCGTGCAGGGTGGGGTCGTGCGGTTTGACGGCTCCCTGGGCGGTTTGGGCGGCTGCCCCTACGCACCGGGCGCCAGCGGCAACATCAGCAGCGAAGACGCCATCCACATGCTGGATGCCATGGGTTATGACACGGGCATCGATGTCGACAAACTGCTGGGTGTGGCGCGCCAGATGCCAGGCATCGTCGGCCATGA
>JAZKHN010000381.1:0-1428 GCA_040385325.1 Pseudomonadota bacterium | reverse complement strand
ATCAGGTCTATGTACTGCTGCATGGCATCGTCCTGCGATGTGCCCTTGAGGCCGTTCCATGCGTCCCATTTGGCGCGCGCGACCATGTCGCCGAAGCCCGGCTTCTTGTCGGTGTTGTCGCCCTGGCTGCCCTGCTTGTACAGGGCGTAAATCTTCAGCAGGGTGGCGTTATCGGGACGCTCGCTGAGGTTTTTGGAATCAGCCATTGCCTTGTCGAAAGCGGCTTTCAGGTCTGCCATGGAATGCTCCGTTTGATGGTTGTGCACCGGTCAAAGTGCTTGGGGTAACTGCCCGGTATCTTAGCCAGACACTTACCCTCAAAATAGAGAGATTACCCGTCCGGGCGAATTTTTAGAGGTCACTCTCCATGGTTACACGCGTTACCGCGCAGGCAGCAGGCAAACAGGCTGCGCAAAAAATGGCAAAAACCGTCCAGAAGAACGTCAAGCGCGCCGTCTCGGGCACGCTGGGCCTGTCCGGCGAGCGCATGAGCAAGGTCGATACCGCATGGCTGCGCATGGACTGCGATGCCAACCTGATGATGATCGTCGGCGTCTGGCAGCTGGCACCCGGCGTCAAGCACGCGGCAGTGTGCGAGCGTATTGAAAACAGCTTGCTCAAATACGACCGATTCAAACAGCGCGTGATGGAAGACGCCGCCGGTGCGACATGGGTCTTCGACCGCAACTTCGACCTGGCCAACCATGTGGTGCTTGAGAAATTGCCCAAACCTGCCAGTGGCAACCAGCAGGAGGCCCTGCAGGATCGCGTGGCTGCATTGGCTACGCAACGGCTGGACCCGAAACGCCCGCTCTGGCAAATCCACCTGGTCGAGGACTACACCGGCCCTGATGGCGTGAAGGGCAGCGCCATGATTGTGCGCATCCACCATTGCATTGCAGATGGCATTGCGCTGATCTCGGTGACGATGTCGCTGGTCGATGGCGGCGCACCGCCACCCGAACGTCGACAGAAGGCTGCAGCAGCGGGAGGCGCCGAAGACTGGATTGCCGACACCCTGCTCAAACCCTTTACAGACATCACCGTCAAGGCCCTGGGTGCCGTCGGTGAGGGCGCGGCACGATCGCTGGGCATGCTGGGCGACCCGAAAAAAGGCATGGAAAAAGGCATGAGCGGCTCCATGGACATGGCCAAGGTGCTGTTCCAGGTGCTGTCAGATACCGCTGCCATGGCGCTCATGCCCGACGATTCAAAGACAAGGCTCAAGGGCAAGCCCGGCGGCGCAAAAAAGGTGGCCTGGTGCCAGCCGATACCGCTGGACGAGGTCAAGGCCGTCGGCAAGGCGCTGAACTGCTCCATCAACGACGTGCTGCTCAGTTGTGTGGCAGGTGCGCTGGGCGAATATCTGAAGTCGCATGGCGATGACGTCACCGGCCAGGAAATACGCGCCATGGTGCCGGTCAACCT
>JAZKHN010000380.1:0-8832 GCA_040385325.1 Pseudomonadota bacterium | reverse complement strand
CAAAGGCAGTAAAGGCTAAACTCTAGCCATGATTTTAGCTTTCGGCGCCTCGTGGGGTCTTGTGGCAGCAGCAGGTGCTGCCGTGAGCTATGGTGTGCTGGCACTTGCCGCCTCCCGCCTGAGCAGCAACACGCTGCGCTCCGTGCTGTTTGCGGCGTGGCTGTTTCATGCCGTGGCACTGGCTGCGGGCCTCCTGGGCGAACCTCCGCAATTCGGTTTTGCTCCGGCCTTGTCCATGACAGTCTGGCTGGTGCTGACGGTTTATGCGATTGAAAGCAGGCTCTTTCCGCAAATGCAGGCGCATTGGGCGCTGGCCGGGCTGGGCAGCGCAGCCGTGGTGCTGGCGGCAGTTTTCCCGGGCACGACGTATCACAGGGTGGCCTCGCCCTGGCTGCCACTTCACTGGGCACTGGGCATTGCGTCTTACGGCCTGTTCGCCGCTGCGGTTGTGCACGGCTGGCTCATGACGCGTTCTGAAAAATCCATACGCCAGGCAGCACAGAACAATGCCGGTGTGCCACTCATGACGCTGGAGCGGCTGACCTTCCGCTTCGTCGAAGCCGGCTTCGTATTGCTGTCGGCCACGCTTTTCGTGGGCTGGCTGTTTGCCGAACAGCTCTATGGCCCGGGCCTGGCCTGGAAGTGGAACCACAAAACAGTTTTTTCCGTACTCGCCTGGCTGGTGTTTGCCGGCCTGCTGATAGGCCGTGCGCGCCTGGGCTGGCGCGGGCGCAAGGCGGTGCGTGTGTTGTATCTGGGTTCGGGGCTGTTGCTGCTGGGCTATGCGGGTTCTCGCTTTGTGCTTGAAGTGGTGCTGCACCGCGCATGAAATACCTTCTCATTCTTGCCATCGTGATGGGCGTGCTGTGGCTGCTCAAAAACAAGCGCCGGCTTGACCGTGATGAACAGGCCCCGCCGCCCACGCCCAAAACCCGCTCCGGGACCCAGCTTGCCACAACGGAAATCGTCGCCTGTGATGTCTGCCATGTGCATCTGCCGCGCACCGAGGCGCTGACCGGCCCCAAAGGCATTTACTGCAGCGCAGCCCACAGGCAACAGGCTCAGAAGCAGGCAGGCGGATGAGCGAGGCGACCTCCTCCTGGTTCGGTGCGGCAGACAATGCGCCCGGCCTCTGGGAGGCAGAAACTGAACAGGGCTCTTTCGGGCGTCTGTGGCGCGCATTCATGTCGGCACGCGTCACGATCGCTGCCATGCTCGTCATCCTGCAGGGCTCCATCTATGCCCTGGGAAGCTTGCCCAGCCGCTGGGCTGTCGTCGTCTGTATAGGTTATCTGTGCGCCACACTGGTGGTACGCGCCATCGCAAGGCCCCGGCCGCCCAGCAACAAGTTTGACCTGCAGTGGCTTTACACCATCGGCGTCGACGTGATGGCTTTTTCGGCGCTCAGCTACCTGCAGTCGGGCGGTGTCAACTACACACCGCTGTTCGCCTTGCCCGTGCTTCTGGCGTCCATACTGGGGCCGCTGCTCCTCGCCCTGGGCACAGCCGCCAGCGTCACGCTGTTCCTGCTGGGACATGCATGGCTGCTGTCCCTGCTGGCAATAGGCGAATTGCCCTCACGCTTTTTACAGGCAGGACTGAGTGGATCGGGCTTTTTTGCCGTTGCGCTGCTGGCCAACCAGCTGGCCCTGCGGCTGTCGCGTGAAGAGCTGCGCGCGGAAGCCAGCCAGTCGGCGGCGCGCATGCAAACCCAGGTCAATGAACTGGTGGTGGAGACGCTCAGTGATGGGGTGCTGGTCATCGATGCCAACGGGGTGGTGCGCTCTGCCAACCCGGCATCCACACGCCTGCTGTCAATGCGCCGGGTCGTTCGCGCCGCCCCTTTCATGCTGGCCAACGAAGCCGCCTGGCAACCCCTGGCTGAAATCCTGCGCCGGACATTCATGCTGGGTACCCCCCAGGAAGGCGACATCAACCTGGACGCGCGGCGCCTGCACGTTCGCACGCGGCTGGCGACCTCGCAGGACAGCCGGCATGAAAGCCTGTGCGTGATGTTTCTCGAAGACCTGCGTGAAATGGAAGCGCGCGTACGCACTGAAAAGATGGCCGCCATGGGCCGCATGTCGGCGGCCGTGGCGCACGAAATACGCAACCCGCTGGCCGCCATTTCACAGGCCAACGCCCTGCTGGAAGAAGACCTGCAGGATCCGGCCCACAAACAGCTGACCGCCATGGTCCGGCAAAACGCACAGCGCCTGGCCAGGATAGTGGATGAGGTCCTCAACATCTCGCGGGTACAGGTGACTGCACCGGAGCAGGCCGCCACTGCCCTGGTGCTGGATGAATCCGTGCTTCGCGTCAGCGCGGACTGGGCATCACAGAACTCGCCGGGCCGACGGATGAAGGTCCACACAGGGGCCTTGCTGGCTGAGGTGGTTTTTGATGCCGAACACCTTCGCCGCGTGATGATCAACCTTCTCGACAACGCCTTGCGTTATGCCACCGACCAGCCCGGCGCCATCGAGGTCGCCACGCAAGGACCGGCACAGGGGCAGGCGCGCCTGTCGGTCTGGAGTGATGGCCAGCCGCTGGAAAAAACCGTGCAGACGCATCTCTTTGAACCTTTTTTCTCATCCGAAAGCCGCTCCACCGGCCTGGGTCTGTACATTTGCAGGGAGCTCTGCGAACGTTACGGCGCGGTGATCGGCTACCAGCGGACCACGCGCCATGCGCTCGAAGGCAATGAATTTTTTGTACTCTTCAGGGTGCCGTCCGGCGCATCGGGTTCCGGATCACTCCCCATGGGCACTTTTGCCGCCTGAACACGATGTCAACCCAAACCCCGCAGCCCTCCACACAGCCGGCCGCCGCACGCATTCTGGTGATCGACGATGAGCCCGACCTGCGCACGCTGTACGAACTCACGCTGCTGCGCGAAGGTTACCGGGTAGAAGCCGCAGGCGATCTGGCGCAGGCGCGCGCGCAACTTGAAGCCAGCCAGTTCGATGCCGTCATCACCGACATGCGCCTGCCCGATGGCCTCGGCCTCGAACTGCTGCGCGACATGGTTGCCCAGCAGCGCCCTGAGCGTTGCGTGGTGATCACCGCGCACGGCTCTGCCGAGAACGCCGTTGAGGCCCTCAAGGCAGGTGCGTTTGATTACCTGACCAAGCCGGTAGACCTCAAACAGTTCCGCAGCGTGGTGGCCTCGGCCGTGCAGGGCTCGCGGTCCGCCCTTGGCGCGGCGCCCGACCGCGCAAAGGCCAGAAGCGCTCAGGCCCCCGGAGCCGCGGGCACATCGGCAGGGCCGGACGCTGTCGTACTGCAACGGCTGGTGGGTAAATCCGCCGTCATGCAGGCTGTCAAGGCGCGTGTGCTCAAAGTCGCCAAAAGCATGGCGCCCGTCCTGATACAGGGCGAATCCGGGACTGGCAAGGAGCTGGTCGCGCGCGCCGTGCACGGTTGCAGCCACCGCGCCGGCGGCCCCTTTGTGGCCGTCAACTGCAGCGCGATTCCCGAGAACCTTCTTGAGGCCGAGTTTTTCGGCGCGCGCAAGGGCGCCTATACCGGCTCGACGCAAGACCGCCAGGGTTATTTCCAGGCGGCCAAGGGCGGCACGCTGTTTCTTGATGAAATCGGCGACCTGCCGATTGCCATGCAGTCCAAACTGCTTCGCGCCATCCAGGAGAGGGTGGTCAGGCCACTGGGCTCCGCACAGGAAGACACGGTTGACGTGCGCATCGTCAGCGCCACCCACAAGGAGCTTGGCGGTGAGGTCAATGCCGGGCGCTTTCGCCAGGATCTTTATTACCGGCTGAATGTGATTGTGATTGGCGTGCCGCCGCTGCGTGAGCGCCGCGAAGACCTTCCCGAACTGTGCGAAGCACTGCTCACGCGCATCTGCCAGGAATCCGGCCTTGCCACACCCGCGCTCACTGCGCAGGTGATTGAACAATTAAAGGCCTATGCCTTCAACGGCAATGTGCGAGAGCTGGAAAATGTACTGCACAGGGCTGTAGCCCTCAGCGACGGCGGGGAGCTGCATCTGGATCCGCCGGCCGCCAGTCATACAGAAGCACCTGCAAGAGCAATGCCCGTCGGGGTACCAGGAAACCTGCAGGACTACCTCGACACACAGGAGAGGGACATTCTCAGCAAGGTGCTGCAGGAAACGCGTTTCAACCGCACGGCGGCCGCTGCCAAACTCGGCCTCAGCCTGCGACAGATACGCTACCGCATCGCACGCCTGAACATCGCCATGCCCGACGGCGACGGCAGCACGGATGCTGCGGATGCGGCCGATGGCGAACCGGAACGTGCCTGAACATGGGTGAGGCAAGAGCCGCCGGGCAGGCTGCATCGCTCTGGCACGAAGGCTGGTACGGCCACGCCCGCAAAGCACCCTCTCCCAATTACGGTCCTCGGCCAGCGGCAACACCTACGGACCTGCTGGTGATTCATTCCATCAGCCTGCCGCCCGGTGAATTCGGCAACGGTAATGTGCAGCGCCTGTTCAACAACGAGCTGGACTGGGATGCGCACCCCTACTTCCAGGGCATACGCGGCCTTCAGGTGTCGTCACATTTTTTCATCAGCCGCTCCGGGGAACTCTGGCAGTTTGTGAGCTGCGATGCCAGAGCCTGGCACGCAGGGCAATCCAGCTACCGTGGCCGCGAAAATTGCAACGACGATTCCATTGGCCTGGAGCTGGAGGGGCTTGAGGGGCAAACTTTTGAGGCCGTGCAGTACGAAACACTGGCGGGCATATGCGCAGCGCTGATGACGCACTACCCCATCAAACACATCGCAGGGCATGAACACATCGCTGCCGGACGCAAGTTCGATCCCGGGCCCGGATTCGACTGGCCACTGCTGCAACGCAGCCTTGCGGCACCGGATCAGTACTTTCCCTTGGTCGCCTGACGCTTTGGGCCGGAACGCCCGTGCGTGGTGCAAGCTCGCGCGCAAAGTACGTTACGCAGTCTTCAATAGACACAAGCTTTTGCAGACCAAAAGCCCTTGCAGACCGCATGGGTGTGCGCTTTGAAAATCAGACAATTGTTGGCCCAAGGCTGAACGCACCATCGTGCGGCCAAGGCATGTGCATATGCTTTAAATATGCCCCGAATCGGACTCAAACGTAAGTAAAAGTTTCTGATGAAAATACAGGGCAAAACGCTACCTGTAGTGCTTGAATTCACCCCAGACCCTAGGTATAGTGTGTAAGCCCGATTAAGTTTGACGTGATATTTGACATGATTGGCAACTGCAACGCTAAACCGGGCTGACTTTTCGGCACCGATACAAGCCCAGATAGAAGCCCGCCACAAGCCCGTCACGACGGGCATTTTCGGGGGCAGTTGCAGCTAACCAGAAGACATGAAAAGACAGACGTCAGGCAGCAGACCCGCACACACAGCAGATGCGTCAACGTAGCGCCTATCCAGAACAAAGCCAACAAGAGGAAGATCAATGCAAACAGCCCAGAGCACCGTACCCGTCACCAACAGCGTGCCGACCTTCTCACCACAAGGCAACGACAGCACTCCCCAGACCAACCCCTTCAGCAATTACCAGATCATCCGGCGCAATGGCGCCGTTGTTCCTTTTGAGCCGAACAAGATCGCCGTTGCCATGATGAAGGCCTTCCTGGCCGTGCACGGCACCCAGGGTGCGGCATCGGCCAGCGTGCGCGAGACCGTTGATGAGCTGACCCAGGCTGTCATGCGCGCCCTGATGCGTTCACGCCCGGGCGGCGGCACCTTCCATATAGAAGACGTGCAGGACCAGGTCGAACTCGGCCTGATGCGCGGCGGCCACCATGAAATCGCACGCGCCTATGTGCTGTACCGTGAAAAGCGTACGCAGGAGCGTGCCCGCCAGCCACAGGCGCAGGCACCTGCTGCAACCCTGCTGCACGTCATTGATGGTGGCAAAAAAGTTGAACTCGATGTCCGCAACCTGCAGGCGCTGATTGAAGCGTCCTGCGCCAACCTGGGCGCAGACGTCAAGCCGGACCCCATCGTTGCCGAGACCATGCGCAACCTGTATGACGGCGTGCCAATTGACGAGGTTTACAAGGCCTCCATCCTGGCGGCCCGTACCCTGATTGAAAAAGACCCCGACTACACCTATGCCACCGCGCGCCTGCTGATGCACACCATCCGCCGCGAAGTGCTGGGCGGTGAAGTCACCCAGGAAGACATGGCCACCCGTTATGCGGAGTACTTCCCGCAGTTCATCGCCAAGGGCGTGCAGAACGAGTTGCTCGATGAAAAACTCCAGCAGTTCGACCTGGAGCGTCTGGGCGCAGCCCTCAAGCCCGAGCGCGACCTGAAGTTTGACTACCTCGGCCTGCAGACCCTGTTTGACCGCTACTTCCTGCACGTGCGCAAGCAGCGCATCGAACTGCCACAGGCATTTTTCATGCGCGTGGCCATGGGCCTGTCGCTCAACGAGATCAACCGCGAAGAGCGCGCCATCGAGTTCTATGAAATCCTGTCGTCGTTTGACTTCATGTCGAGCACGCCGACGCTGTTCAATGCCGGCACGCTGCGCTCGCAGCTGTCGTCCTGCTACCTGACCACCGTGGCCGACGACCTGGGCGGCATCTATGACGCCATCAAGGAAAACGCCCTGCTGTCCAAGTTCGCAGGCGGCCTGGGCAACGACTGGACGCCGGTGCGCGCACTCGGCGCTCATATTAAAGGCACCAACGGCGAATCACAGGGCGTTGTGCCGTTCCTCAAGGTTGTCAATGACACGGCGGTGGCGGTCAACCAGGGCGGCAAGCGCAAGGGCGCCGTCTGCGCCTACCTGGAAACCTGGCATCTGGACATTGAAGAGTTCCTGGAGCTGCGCAAGAACACCGGCGACGACCGCCGCCGCACGCACGACATGAACACCGCCAACTGGATTCCCGACCTCTTCATGCGCCGCGTGATGGAAAAAGGCAGCTGGACATTGTTCTCGCCATCCGACACGCCAGACCTGCACGACAAGTTCGGCAAGGAGTTCGAGGCCATCTACACCGCCTACGAAGCCAAAGCCGAGCGTGGCGAGATCAAGCCTTCTCGCAAGCTGCAGGCGACTGACATGTGGCGCAAGATGCTGTCGATGCTGTTTGAAACCGGCCACCCGTGGATCACCTTCAAGGATGTCTGCAACATCCGTTCACCGCAGCAGCACACCGGCGTCGTGCACTCGTCCAACCTGTGCACCGAGATCACGCTCAATACGAGTGACACCGAAACGGCCGTCTGCAACCTGGGCTCCGTCAACCTCGTTCAGCATCTGAAGGACGGTGCGGTTGACCATGTGAAACTGCAAAAGACCATCACCACGGCCATGCGCATGCTGGACAACGTGATCGACATCAACTACTACGCCGTCAAGAAGGCCCGCGACTCCAACATGCGCCACCGCCCTGTGGGCCTGGGCATCATGGGTTTCCAGGATTGCCTGTACGAACTGCGTGTGCCTTATGCGTCGCAGGAGGCCGTCGAGTTCGCCGACAAGTCCATGGAAGCCGTCTGCTACCACGCCTACTGGGCGTCGACCGAACTCGCCAAAGAGCGCGGCAAGTACGCCAGCTACAAGGGCTCCCTGTGGGACAAGGGCATCCTGCCACTGGACACCCTGGACATGCTGGCCGAGCAACGCGGCGGCTATGTTGAAGTTGACCGCTCTTCCAGCCTCGACTGGGAAGCCCTGCGCAAAAAGATCGCCCAGGACGGCATGCGCAATTCCAACTGCGTGGCCATTGCACCGACGGCCACCATATCCAACATCATCGGCGTCGATGCCTGCATCGAACCCTGCTTCGGCAACCTGTCGGTCAAGTCCAACCTGTCCGGCGAGTTCACCGTCATCAACCATTACCTGGTGCGTGACCTGAAACGCCTCGGCCTGTGGGACGACGTCATGGTCGTTGACCTGAAACATTTCGACGGATCACTCCGGCCCATCGACCGCGTGCCGCAGGACGTCAAGGCCCTGTACGCCACCGCGTTTGAAGTCGAGACCCAGTGGATTGTTGAAGCTGCAGCACGTCGCCAGAAATGGATTGACCAGGCGCAGTCGCTCAATATCTATATGGCAGGCGCCTCGGGCAAGAAACTCGACGAGACCTACAAACTCGCCTGGTTGCGCGGCCTGAAGACCACTTATTACCTGCGCACACAGAGCGCAACGCACGCCGAGAAATCGACAGTGACGGCAGGCAAGATGAACTCGGTGGCGTCCAGCACCACCACTGCACCGAGCGCCATGAGTGCACTCGATGCAGCAGCGGCCGCAGCGCAGGCGCAGATGAATGCAACGCCTGCCACCGACATCAAGTTCTGTGCAATCGATGATCCAGGTTGCGAAGCCTGCCAATAAAAATTTCTCGCGTGATGATGTTCAATTGCATCGCCTGATCTGATCAAAGCGATGCAATTGAGCAACACAATTTTGTAGCGATGTGAACGAACACTTTTCATTTTGTATCGCTGCTTTCATAATCCCAAAGTATTGGAAACCTCTATGTTGACCTGGGACGAAGAAGTCAAACCATCATCGCAAAATCATCTTGCCAGCGGCTCACCTGAAAGCCGTTCGATGGAACTTCCGCCTTTTTCTGCAACGCCCTCCTCGACCTCTTCAGCACAACCACAAGTTCAGGCGCGCATGCTGAACGACGGCGCCTTCACGCCTGCAGCTGCAGCAGTCACACCGGATGCACAGACAACAGCAACACCTGCAGTGCACAAACGCGTCAAGGCTTCCGACAAACGCATCATCAACGGCCAGACCGACGTCAACCAGCTGGTGCCTTTCAAGTACAAGTGGGCCTGGGAAAAATACCTCGCCACCTGCGCCAACCACTGG
>JAZKHN010000379.1:0-7074 GCA_040385325.1 Pseudomonadota bacterium | reverse complement strand
GGTAGCGCCATCGGAACGATTTGACGCTGCCACGCCAGCCACAAGCTGCGGCGGCCAAGTCCTACCGGCTGGCCGCCAGCGCTGGCTTAAGCTGAAGCTCATGCCGCCGCCGCCCCCCGCGTCACCCCTCTCGCATCCCTCCATTCGCAAGCCCCTGGCATTTGTGAGCGCGCGCCTGTCGCCCGACGGCCACCTGGGCCTGCACCTGACGCTGGGCATGATTGCCGTGCTGCTGGCGGTGTTTGTGTTTGCGGACATCGCAGAAGACGTGCTCACCAACGACGACCTGGTGATGTTTGACGAGCGCGTGCTGCAGTGGCTGCACGCCCACGCCACGCCGGCGCGCACCGCTTTCTTCTTTTTTGTGACGACCTGGCACAACACGCTGGGCATTCTGGTGATGACGGGTCTGCTGGCGCTGTGGATGGCTGCAATGAAGCAGGGCGACTGGAAAGATTGGGTACTGCGCCTGTTGCTGTCGGTGCCGCTGGGCATGGTGCTCAACTTTCTGCTGAAAAACATCTTCCAGCGCGAACGCCCGGGTTTTGACCAGCCCATCATCACCCTGGTGAGCTACAGCTTTCCCAGTGGTCACACGGCTGCCGCAACATTGTTCTATGGTGTGCTGGCCGCCTGGCTGTTGACGCAGCTGCGCCGCGCGTGGTGGGCACCGGTGGTGTTGCTGGCAGCCGGCATGGTGCTGGTGGTGGCGCTGAGCCGCGTGTACCTGGGCGTGCATTACCCGAGCGACGTGTTTGCAGCGATGGCATCGAGCATCGCGTGGCTGGTCATTGCCTTTACCGGCATCGGCACCTGGCGCAGGCGACAGCTTTTTATGCTGAATCGCCCACCACAACCCTGAGCCCATATCCGTACCGGACATTCATGCAAGCCAACAGAACAATCGCCGTCATCCTCAATGCGTCCGCCGGGTCAGGCCATGGGGACGATGTCGCCCGCAGTTTTGTCGAAAAGTTTGCGGCGCACGGCATTGAGGCCCATGTGACGCTGGCCAAAAATGGCGAAGAGCTGATCGGTGCGGCAAAACAGGCGGTGAAAGACGGCCTGCCCATGGTGGCAGCGGGCGGCGGGGATGGCACCCAGAACGCGGTGGCGGCCCAACTGGTGGGCACCGATGTGGTGTATGGCGTGCTGCCCATGGGCACGCTGAACCACTTTGCCAAAGACCTGGGCATTCCGCTGGCGATTGATGACGCGGTGGCGACCATCGCCGCCGGGCACCAGACGCAGGTTGATACGGCAGAGGTCAATGGCCACCGGTTTTTGAACAACTCAAGCCTGGGCCTGTACCCCGACACGGTGCGCCGCCGGGAGATGCAGCAAAGCCGGCTGGGGCGCAGCAAGTGGCCGGCGTTTTTCTGGGCGGCGCTGACATCGCTCAAGCGTTACCCGTTTTTGAACCTGCAACTGACGACGGACAAGATCAGCTACCGGCAGCGCACGCCCTTCATCTTTATCGGCAACAACGACTACATCATGGAAGGCTTCAACATCGGCGCGCGCAGCAGCCTGCAGGACGGGCGGCTGAGCCTGTACTTTGCGCACCGCACGGGCCGCCTGGGGCTGGTGGTGCTGGCTGTGCGTGCCGTGTTTGGCCGGCTGAAGCAGGCGAAAGATTTTGAAATGCTGCACGCCAGAACGCTGACGATTGAAAGCCGCCACCGGCAGCTGCGTGTGTCCACCGACGGCGAGGTGAACCTGATGGAGACGCCGCTGGTCTACAAAATTGTGCCCCGCAGCCTGAATGTCTTTGTGCCCGCGCCTGACCAAGATAACAAGGAGTAAAAAAACATGCGCACCATTGCCCATTTGTCTGACCTGCACTTTGGCCGCGTTGACCCGGCCCTGCTGGAGCCGTTGACCGAGTTTTTGCAGGCCGCCAGGCCTGATGTGCTGGTGATCTCGGGTGACCTGACACAGCGCGCCAAGTCAAAAGAGTTCATCGCGGCGCGGGCCTTTCTGGACACCTTCACCATGCCCAAAATCATCGTGCCGGGTAACCACGATGTGCCGCTGTACAACGTGTTTCGCCGCTTCTTCAACCCCTTGAAGAGATACCACCAGTACATCACCACCGACATGGAGCCGTTTTTTATCGATGACGAGATTGCGGTGCTGGGCATCAACACAGCGCGCTCGCTGGTCTTCAAGGGTGGCCGGGTGAATGAAGAGCAGCTGGAGCGGGTGCGTGCGCGGCTTGACCCGCTGGACGACAAGCTGGTAAAGGTGCTGGTCACACATCACCCGTTCGATTTGCCTGCCCATATGGACAAGGACGACCTGGTGGGCCGTGCGCGCAAGGCGATGAAAGAGTTTGCGAACAGCGGGGTTGACGTGCTGCTGGGCGGCCACATGCACACCAGCGAGGCTGTGACCACCGATGCGCGCTACCAGCAGGGCGCCTACTCTGCGCTGTCGATTCAGGCGGGTACGGCCACATCGACGCGGCACAGGGGCGAGAAAAACTCCTTCAACATGCTGCGCGTGGCATGTGACCGCGTCGAGGTCGATGAGATCGGCTGGGCGGCGGAAGAGGGCATCTTCAAGAAGACCGGCACGCAGGCGTTCAAGGGCACCAAAGACGGGTGGGTGCTGGCGTCCTCAGGCGCAACGCACTTATGACTTGCCAGCCTGTGATACCAGCAGGGGCTTGTCGCGGTACACCTCGGGCATCACCGTCTTGAGGTTGGCGATCTTGGGGCGGTCAAACCTGGCGATGTAGGGCTGGTTGGGGTTGAGCGTGGCGTAGTCCTGGTGGTAGGCCTCGGCCGGGTAGAACGCGATGCTGCCGCCCAGTGGCGTGAGCTGCGTCACGATTTTGTCAGGGTAGACCCTGGCCGCATCCAGCTGGGCGATGTACTTTTCTGCCACCTGCTTTTGCGTGGCGTCTTTATAGAAGATGGCCGAGCGGTATTGCGTACCGCGGTCAGGCCCCTGGCGGTTGAGTGTGGTCGGGTCATGCGCCACAGAGAAGTAGATCTGCAGCAGCTTGCCGTAAGACACGACCTTGGGGTCGTACGTGACCAGCACCGATTCGGCATGGCCGGTGCGGCCGGAGCCGATCATGTTGTAGCTGGCAGTTGATTTGTCGCCGCCTGCGTAGCCTGACACCGCATTCAGCACTCCATTGGTGTGCTGAAAGACAGCCTGCACGCCCCAGAAACAGCCGCCTGCAAAGACAGCGGTCTCGCGTGCGGCCTGCGCTGCCACGGGCGCGTCCATGGCCGGTGGCGGCAGCTTGACGGCTTTTTCTTCAGCAGAACTGATGCCGACACCGCCGCCGAGAAATGCAAAGGCGGCCAGGGCGACTGCGCCGACGGTGAAAAGGGTTTGTTTGATCATGCTCATGCTGCCTTGAAGTTCATGGCCACGCCGTTCATGCAGTAGCGCAGCCCCGTGGGTTTGGGACCGTCATCAAACACATGGCCCAGGTGGCCGCCGCAGCGCGCGCAGAGCACTTCGGTGCGTTTCATGAAGAGGGTGGTGTCGCTTTCTTCAACCACGGCCTTGTCGAGCGCCTTCCAGAAGCTGGGCCAGCCGGTCTTGCTGTCGTATTTGGTGGTTGACGAAAACAGCGGCAGGGCACAACCTGCACAGGCGAAAGTGCCCGCGCGCTTTTCTTCATTGAGCGGGCTGGTGAAGGGGGTCTCCGTACCGGCCTTGCGCAGCACCTGGTACTGGTTCGAGTTCAGCAGTTTGCGCCACTCGGCATCGGTCTTGACGACCTCATAGGCGCGTGCCGCCTGCGCAGGCGACGACAGCAGCAGGCCGCGTGCACCGGCAATCAGGGCGGGGATGGCGGCCAGGCTGAAAAGGGAGTTTCGTCTTGTCATCATGTTGGCGTCTTTCTGTTGAATTGGTGAATCGCCTGGTGATCATTGCAAGCAGGCAGATATATGGATGTATGAGTGTTGGTCGGGGTAACAGTTCATTTCTTACCGACTTCAAGAATTACGTACGCATGTCGCCAGGCGATTCAAAATGCACAAAAACAGCTAAAAACCCGTGTTTTGTAAGGCCATTGCGCCGCAGTCCTACAGTCCTGCATGGGACAGCCGCCTAGACTCGGGCCTGCATATCACGGCACCCCAAAACATGTCGAACACCACCTCTACAGTTACTTCACGCTTCAGGCAGTTTGCGGACCGGGCCTGGTTCCACCTGCGCCACCCCACACGGCGCGGAGTGCTGATGGCTGTGGCGGCGGTACCCTTGCTGGTGCTGCTGTATGTGTTGCTGCTGATTCCCTTCACACCGAGCATTTCGGACCTGCGCAAGGCCAAGACGGCCAAGCCCTCCATGGTGCTGTCGGCTGACGGAAAAGAGCTTGCAGTGTTCAAGCGTGCGAACCGTGATTGGGTGAAGCTTGAAGACATCTCGCCCAACGTTGTCAACGCGCTGATCGCCACCGAAGACCACCGTTTCTACAGCCACTTCGGCATGGACTTCAAGCGCACGGCGGCGGCCGCGATCAATACTGTGAAGGGTGACCTGCAGGGCGGCTCGACGATTACGCAGCAACTGGCGCGCAACCTCTACCCTGAAGACATCGGCCGATCGGCCACGCTGACCCGCAAGGTCAAAGAGGCCATCACGGCGCTGAAGATCGAGTCGGTCTATACCAAGGACGAAATTCTTGAGACCTACCTGAATACCGTGCCCTTTCTCTATAACGCCTATGGCATAGAAATGGCGGCACGCACCTACTTCGACAAATCTGCCGATGAGCTTGATGTGCTGGAGAGTGCGACGCTGATTGGCATGCTGAAAGGCACGAGCTACTACAACCCGGTCGTCAACCCCAACCGTGCGCTGCAGCGCCGCAACACGGTGCTGGCGCAGATGGTCAAACACGGCAAGGTGCCCGAGGCGAAACTTGCAGCGCTGAAGAAGGCGCCGCTCAAGATCGACTTTGAACGCCAGGAAGAACCGCTGGGTTCGGCACCGCATCTGGCGCAGCAGCTCAAACGCTGGCTGATTGAGTGGGCCGACAAAAACGACTACAACATTTACGCCGATGGCCTGGTGGTGCGTACCACGCTTGATTCGCGCCTGCAGAACATGGCCAATGCGGCTGTCACCCTGCAGATGGACAGGCTGCAGTCGGTCGTTAATTCAGACTGGCGGCTGACCTCCGGGTGGAACTCCAAGACCCGCAGCGGTGCATCGCGTGAGGTGGTGCTGGGCTTTATCCGCGATTCGAAAGAGTACAAGGCTGCCCGCGCCGCGGGTTACAGCGACGACGAATCGATCAAGGCGATCCTGGGCAATGCCACCGTGCTGGCAAAGCTGCGCAACGACAAGCTGCGCCTGCAGGCCGGTTTCATGGCGGTGGACCCCACCAACGGCCATGTGAAGGCCTGGGTCGGCAGCCGCGATTTCGCCACCGACCAGTTTGACCATGTGTCGCAGGCGCGCAGGCAGCCCGGCTCAACCTTCAAGCCCTTTGTGTATGCCGCAGCGTTTGAAAACGGCTCGCGCCCGAACGATGTGTTTGTCGACCAGGCCCTTGAAATCCCGCTGGGCAACGGGGCCTTCTGGCGCCCCGGCGATGCGGGTGGGCCGAGCGGCTCGACCATGACCTTGCGCCAGGGGCTGATGTATTCGAAAAACAGCATCACCGCGCAGGTCATGCAGGTGGTGGGGCCGCAGCATGTCGCCAAATTGGCGAAATCCATGGGCGTGCGGCAGAGCAAGATGGACGAGGTGCTGTCGCTCTCGCTGGGCACCAGCCCTGTCACGCTCAAGGAAATGGTGACCAGCTACAGCACGCTCGCCAATGACGGCCGCTATATCGAGCCCATGATGATTGCCCGCGTGGAAGACCGCAATGGCAAGGTGCTGGAGCAAATGGTCGAGCCCGTGGCTGAAACAGCCATGCAGACAACCGTGGCACAGACCGTGGTTGATGTGTTGCGCGGCGCGGTTGACCAGGGCACGGGCACCGCCATACGCAGCCGCTACGGCATACGTGCCGACGTGGCCGGCAAGACCGGCACCACGCAGGACAACACCGATGCATGGTTCATATTGATGAGCCCGCAACTGGTGGCTGGTGCATGGGTGGGCTTTAACGACAACCGCGTGACCATGGGCTCGGGCTGGGGCCAGGGTTCGCAGGCCGCATTGCCCATCGTCGGTGAGTTTTTCAGGCGCGCCTACCGCGACAAGGTGGCAGACGTGAACGCCAAATTTGCAGCGCCACGCGACACCAGTGTGGCTGACCCGTCACTGATCGAGGTGGAGGTCAACACCACTCCGGCTCCTGCCCTTGATCAGGGTCCTATTGACCGGAGCGTCAGCTTTGCAGACCCCGCAGTGCCGCGTGAGGGCAGCTGGCAGCCTTCTCCGGGTATCAGGTATGTGACTGTTCAGGTGCCCGCCACCGAGGCCCAAGTTGTGCAACCTGTGATCAACGCAGAGATCGTCCCGCGCGACCTGCAACCGCCCGAGCCACGCAGGCCATAAAGCTGCTGCAATCTGCGGATAACAGTCTTTTAAAGATTCCAGACCTGAGAACGCGGACAGCATGGCCATGCGCGCGTTCAACAGATTCTGTGGACCGTGCTGTCGACCGCCCATGCAAACAGGCCGGTTCTGCCGGCCTGTTTTAACTTCCCGGGACTGGATCCCCGGAAGCTTTAGATGTCCTCTGGACACCTGAAAAGTGTGGCCCCGTTGTGCGAGGCCTTGATCATTGAATGACAGGGCGCAGATCAGCGCTTGTTCAGGTCCTTGTGCCACTGGGTACCGGCATCCTTCGCCTTGTCAGCAGCGTCTTCGATGTTTTCTTTCACATCGCCGACCTTCTTCTGTGCCTTGCCCTCAAACTCGCGTGCATGGCCCTTGGCTTCCATTTCCTTGTTGCCCAGTGCCTTGCCCGTGTGCTCCTGAATCTCGCCAGCAGCTTCCTTGATCTTGCCTTTAACTTGGTCCTTGTTCATGAGTTTTCCTTTCGGTGAGACATGGAAGATTCCATGCATTCAAGTTAATGGCAAACAAAAAAACGGAAAGCAGGGATGCGCCGCAGCGTTTTGTCAGAGTCTGCCTACA
>JAZKHN010000378.1:0-2754 GCA_040385325.1 Pseudomonadota bacterium | reverse complement strand
GTGCTCAAGCAGGTGGACTACGACTACCAGCGCATGCAGTACAACACCGTCGTCTCTGGCGGCATGAAGCTGCTCAATGCTCTGGAGGATTTCAAGGGTGGCGCGTCAAGCGCTTCGCTTGAGGCCTTGCGTGAGGGCTTCGGCATTCTGCTGCGCTGCATTTACCCCGCAACCCCCCACATCGCCCACGCGATGTGGGTTGAACTCGGTTATGCCGCCATGCACGGCGACCTGCTTGATGCGCCCTGGCCTGAAGTCGACGCCGCTGCCCTGCAGCAGGACGAGATCGAACTCATGCTGCAGATCAACGGCAAGCTGCGGGGGGCGGTCACCGTCAGTGCCACGGCAGACAAGGCCACGATTGAAGCCGCTGCGCTGGCGACCGAAGCATTTGTGAAGCAGGCCGCGGGTGCCGCGCCGAAAAAAGTGATTGTGGTGCCGGGCCGCCTTGTCAATATTGTGGTTTGAGCGGTAACCGAAAAGAAGGAAAACCATGCAACGTCGTCTCCTGCTCACCCTCATGGCCGCGGGCACTGCTTTGACCGTCACCGGCTGCGGTTTCGAACTGCGCAAGGCACCGAACTTTCCGTTCAGGACCATCTACATCCCTTATGCAGAAGGCACGGCACTGGGCATTGAACTGCGGCGATCGCTGGAATCCGGCGGCAATGTGCGCGTCATCACCGATTCGCGGCTCATTGATCAGGCCGAGGTGATCCTGGACGTGGTCAGCGAGACGCGTGAAAAGACGGTGGTCAGCCGCAATGCCCAGGGCCTGGTGCGCGAGTTCCAGCTGCGCCTGCGTTTTGTCTTCCGCCTGCGCACGGCCAAGGGCAAGGAGCTGATTCCCAATGCAGAAATCCTGCAGCAGCGCGACATCAGCTTCAACGAATCGGCCGTGCTGGCCAAGGAGTCTGAAGAGGCGCTGCTGTACCGCGAGATGCAAAGCGACACCGTGCAGCAGATCATGCGCCGCCTGGCTGCCGTCACCGAAATTTAAGGCAGTTCTGCATGAACCTCGCACCCGCACAACTTCAGGAGCACCTCAAGCGCGGGCTTAAGAGCCTCTACACGCTGCACGGCGACGAGCCGCTGCTGCTGCAGGAGTTTGCCGATGCGCTGCGGGCCGAGGCGCGCCAGCAGGGTTACACCGAACGCACCGTCCACACGGTGGCCGGCGCACATTTCGACTGGAGCGAGGTGCTGGCGAGCGGCGGCTCGCTCAGCCTGTTTGCCGACAAGCAGATCGTGGAAATCCGCATCCCCAGCGGCAAGCCGGGCAAGGACGGTTCGGTGGCGTTGCAGCAGATCGCCGAGCGCGCGCAGGGCGATGATTCGACGCTGACCCTCATCATGCTGCCGAAGCTCGACGGCATGACCACCAAGGGCGCCTGGTTTGGCGCACTCGACAGCTTTGGCGTCACCGTCAAGTTCGACCCGATAGACCGGCGCAACCTGCCGCAATGGATTTCGCAGCGCCTGCAGATGCAGGGCCAGCGCGTGGCGGCCGGTGAAGAAGGCCAGCGCACGCTGCAGTTTTTTTCTGACCGTGTCGAAGGCAACCTGCTCGCCGCACACCAGGAAATCCAGAAGCTCGCCTTGCTGTATCCGGCACAGGGCGGCACCGGCGACGGCACGCTGAGTTTTGAACAGGTTGAGAACGCCGTGCTCAACGTCGCGCGTTACGACGTCTTCAAGTTGGCCGAAGCCGTGCTGGGCGGGCAGTCGGTCCGTGTCGCACGCATGCTCGAAGGCCTGCAGGCCGAAGGCGAATCGGAAGTGCTGGTGCACTGGGCCCTCAGCGAAGATATCCGCAGCATGAAACGTGTGAAAGACGCCATCGCCGCCGGTCGGCCCATGCCCATGGCCCTGCGCGACAACCGCGTCTGGGGCGTGAAGGAAAAGCTCTTTGAACGCGTGCTGCCGCAGATTGGCGACACCACGCTGTCCAGCCTGCTGCAGGCCGCGCACAAGGTGGACGGCATCGTCAAGGGCCTGAAGCAGCCTGACTGGCCGGCCAGCGGCTGGCAGGCCCTGCACCGGCTGGCGGGCATGGTGTGCGAGCAGTGCGCGGCCCGACCCGCATCGCCTCGACCCCGTTAAACCCTCTTTTCGGGCGTGGCGGCCTGATATCAGGGAAAATAGGGGCATGAACGCGCCCGACTTACACAATGCACTTTCTCAGGACAGCGATGTCTCGCGCCTGATGGACACCCTTGGCTCGCAGGCCAAAAAGGCCTCTTCGGCCATGGCGCGTGCACCGGCGGCCGTCAAAAATTCGGCGCTTTTGAAACTCTCGGCGCTGCTCAAGCAAAACACGGACTCACTGGCAGTTGCCAACCAGCTCGACCTGGAGCGTGCAAAGGCCAATGGCCTGGAAGGCCCGCTGTTCGACCGGCTCAAACTCACGGCCAAAGACCTGGCCACCGTCGCCCTCGGCTGCGAACAGCTCGCCGCCATGCCCGACGTGATCGGCGAAATCATGGGCATGAAGCAGCAGCCCAGCGGCATCCGCGTCGGCCAGATGCGTGTGCCGATCGGCGTCTTCGGCATGATTTACGAAAGCCGCCCCAACGTGACGATTGAGGCCGCCTCGCTGGCCATCAAGAGCGGTAACGCCTGCATTTTGCGCGGTGGCTCGGAGGCGATTGAATCGAACAAGGCGCTGGCCCTCCTGGTACAGCAGGCGCTGGAAAGTGCCGGCCTGCCCGCTGAAGCGGTGCAGCTGGTGCCGACCACAGACCGCGAAGCCGT
>JAZKHN010000377.1:0-4323 GCA_040385325.1 Pseudomonadota bacterium | reverse complement strand
GCATTGCCCTGGATTTTGCGCCTAGCAGCTCATCCCGACAATCGACTTGCGCGACCCCAAATTATTCACGGACAAGTTCTAAGATTGGCGCGATGAACCAGCTTGTCCTTGTCTCCCTGCTTCCGGTCGTGCTGTTGATTGCTGCTGGTTTTACCGCAGGCCGGCTGCAATGGATCAGGCCCACGGCGGTCAAGGATTTGTCCAACCTGATCTTTCTGCTGCTCACGCCGGCGCTGCTGTTTCGCACCATGAGCAAAGTGCGCATAGAGCAACTCGACTTCAAGCCGGTGACTGCCTACTTTGTGGCGGTGGCCGTTATTTTCGGCGGCATCCTGCTGGTCAAGGGCCTGAACCGGCGTGCGGCGGTGCTGGCGCTGGCGGGTACTTTTTCAAACACGGTGATGATCGGCATTGCCATGGTCGGCCTGATGTACGGGCCCGCGGGGCTGGTGATTTTGCTCACACTGGTATCGACGCATGCGCTGGTGCTGCTGACCACTGCAACGCTGGTGCTTGAACTGGCCGTGGCGCGTGAACAGAAACTGGGCCTGGGCGGTGAACTCGGCACAGCGCCGAGGCATCCGGTGGCGACCGTCCTGTCGGCTGTGAAAAATGCGGTGCTCAACCCTGTGCCCTTGCCCATCATTGTCGGCCTGCTGTTTGCGCAGACCGGGCTTGTGATTCCCGAGGTGATAGACAGGCCACTGGAGCTGCTGGCCAATGCCTTCGGCCCGCTGGCGCTGGTGCTGGTCGGCGTCACACTGGCCAATACATCGATGGGCGGCTACTGGCGACCCGCCCTGGCGCTGGCCAGCGTCAAGAACCTGCTGCATCCGCTGCTGGTGTTTGGCATCTGCCGCCTCCTCGGGGTCGACGGCCTGCCCATGGCGGTGATGGTGACGGCATCGGCCTTGCCGATTGGCGCCAATGTGTTTCTGTTTTCGCAGCGCTACAAGGTGGCTGAAGAGCTGATCACCGCCAGCGTGGTGATGTCTACGGCGCTGGCGCTGGTCAGCCTCACGCTGGTGTTGCTGCTGCTCGGCAAGTTCTCCTGAATCTTCGAGGTTAAACTCCCGGCTGTCATAAAAGTGTCATATTTCTGACATATTCACCGGGGACTTAGATGCTGTTTGGCAAGTTGCTGCCGCGCGAAGGCAATTTTTTCGAGATGTTCAACCAGCATGCGGAGCGTATTGTTGAAGCGGCTCAGGCGTTTTCAAAAATGGTCGCGAATTACAGCGACGTTGAAAAACGCGAAGCCTTCAACAGGCAGGTAGACCACGCAGAGCGCGCAGCTGACCGCATCACGCACGATGTGAACCGCGCATTGCACAAGACTTTCATCACGCCGATAGACCGCGAACAGATTCACAAGCTCATCAACACCATGGACGATGTGGCAGACCTGATTCAGGACTCGGCAGAAACCATGGCTCTCTATGACGTGCGCCACATGACGGACGACATCGTGCGCCTGACCGACCTGAGCGTGAAATGCTGCGAGCGCCTGAAAGATGCGGTTGCACTGATCGGCAAGGTCAGTGAGCCTGCCACGGCTGAAGCGGCGCTGAAGACCTGCGAAGAAATCGACAAGCTTGAGTCCGATGCCGACCGCGTGATGCGCTCTGCCATGAGCCGCCTGTTTCGTGAAGAACCGGATGTGCGCGAGGTCATCAAGCTCAAGGCGGTATACGAACTGCTCGAGACCATCACTGACAAGTGCGAGGACGTGGCCAACCTGATCGAGGGCATCGTCCTCGAGAATTCCTGAGACATATGGCCCCCACGCTCCTCGCTTCGCTTAGCTCGCTGCCCCCCGAGGGGGCGCATTTTTCCTTGGGGCGGCCCTGCGGAAAAACCTCGGACACGTTGCCCAGTATCACTGGGCGGGATTGAATATGCAAAGCGTACAGACCGCCCTGTGGGTTGTGGCCCTGCTGGTTTTTCTGGCCATTGCCTTCGACTTCATGAACGGGTTTCATGATGCGGCCAATTCGATCGCGACGGTCGTGTCGACCGGTGTTCTCAAGCCCGGGCAAGCAGTGCTGTTTGCGGCGGTTTTTAACCTGCTGGCGATTTTTATATTCCACCTCAGTGTGGCGGCAACTGTTGGCAAGGGCATAGTCCAGCCTGGTGTGGTCGATACACACGTGGTGTTTGGTGCGTTGGTGGGCGCCATCACCTGGAACCTGTTGACCTGGTACTACGGCATTCCCAGCAGTTCATCACACGCGCTGATCGGCGGCATCGTGGGTGCGGTGATCGCCAAGTCAGGTGCGAGTGCGCTGATATCCGGCGGCATCATGAAAACCGTGGCCTTTATCTTTGTCTCCCCGCTGTTGGGCTTTTTGCTCGGATCCATGATGATGGTGGTGGTTGCGTGGGTCTGCCGGCGCGCCACACCGTCGCGTGTAGACAGGTGGTTCCGCCGGCTGCAACTGGTGTCTGCAGGTGCCTACAGCCTGGGCCACGGCGGCAATGATGCACAAAAAACCATTGGCATCATCTGGATGCTTCTGATCGCTACGGGCTACGCATCTGCGAGCGACGCGCTGCCGCCCACGTGGACAATCGTGAGCTGCTACCTGGCGATTGCAGCCGGCACCATGTTTGGTGGCTGGCGCATCGTCAAGACCATGGGCCAGAAGATCACGAAGCTCAAACCCGTAGGCGGGTTTTGCGCCGAAACCGGTGGTGCGCTGACGCTGTTCCTGGCGACAGGGCTGGGTATTCCGGTGTCAACCACACACACCATCACGGGTGCCATCGTCGGTGTGGGTTCAACACAGCGCGCTTCTGCCGTGCGCTGGGGCGTGGCCGGCAACATTGTCTGGGCCTGGATTTTCACGATTCCGGCTTCTGCGTTTGTCGCCGCGATTGCTTATTGGGTCAGCCTGCAGATTTTCTGACCGATTGCCGTGTCATCCCGGACTGGATCAGGGGCCCATGACTTGTGTGGCCACAGTCATTGACTAATTTTGCGGGCCTCTTCCACCTGATACTCAAAGTAGCGCTGAAAGCTGAACGCAATGCTGGACATCAGCGTGACGGCACCGAAGAGCAGGGCAAACACGACTGCGCCAATGGTCAGCCAGCTGGTGTTGCCTGAGGCGGTGTCCGGCCATGCCGGGTTGTATGTGGCATTCCATTTTTCCGTCGGCATCAGCCCGTAATAAATCGCCGTGATGGACGTGCCCGCCAGCGTGAAACCCAGCAGCGGAATCAGCAGCCAGGCAATCTGGTCATCCTGTCCGTAAAGCTGCACGCGATAGATGCCCCACCAGCCGATGGCGGCGATCACCGGGTGCAGCCAGGCCCAGAGGTCCTTGATGCCAAACAGGTAAAAGCGGTGCATGCCAATCTGCCCGAGGATGAGGGCCAGCCACGCGGCAGCTGTTTTGTCTTTTGCGGTGGTTTTTTCAACAGTTTGGGACATGCGCGATTATGGTGCCGCGCCGTCTGGCGGCGTGTTGTCGCCAGCCCCGATGCTTTTCTGCATGATGACGATGTCGCGCCAGGCACCGAACTTCCAGCCGCATGATTTGACCTGCCCGACTTCTTCAAACCCCAGTGCCTTGTGCACACCCACCGAACTCGCATTGGCTGAATCACCAATGATGGCCATGACCTTCCGTATACCGGCGGCTTCGCACTGCACGAGCAGTTCGGCCAGCAACGCGCGGCCCAGGCCCTTGCCCTGCAGGCCGGGCGCAAGGTAAATCGAATCTTCGACCGAGTAGCGGTAGGCCGGGCGGGGCTTGAACCAGTTTCCGTAGGCAAAACCCACAACCAGGCCGTCAAGTTCAGCCACCAGATAGGGCAGACCCTTCGCGCAAACATCGGCGCGTCTGGCAGTCATGTCGGCCAGGCTGGGCGGCTCGGTTTCGAAGGTGCCTGTGCTGTTGAGCACATGGTGGGCGTAGATGGCGGTAATCGCCGGGATGTCGCTTTCCAGGCTTTGTCGGATCAGTGGGCTTGTGCTCATGGCTTGCGGCTGGATGAATGTAATGGCGAGGGCTGAAAAGTGCGGGTTAATGGTGCAGGCAGGGCGTTCTGACCCCAAACTCTTTCCTCAGGCTATAATCGCAGGCTTTGCAGCATTTCGCTGACCGGGTGGTCATGTCGTGTGTCTCAATCGCTGCAGGAAACTCTGGGGTGCTTTTTTAACCATGCGCCCCACCACCCAAGGATAAATCATGGTCGTCATCCGACTTGCACGCGGCGGTTCCAAGCACCGTCCATTTTTCAACATCGTTGTGGCTGACAAGCGCGTCCGCCGCGATGGCCGTTTCATCGAGCGCATCGGTTTTTACAACCCGATTG
>JAZKHN010000376.1:0-2558 GCA_040385325.1 Pseudomonadota bacterium | reverse complement strand
CCCAGGCTGGTCAACTCCATCACGCGGCGCCTGGGGGCAGACACCTTCTCCAGCAGCAGCGTGACACGCACAAAGTCACCATGTTTGAAGGCATGCGCCATGGTCAGAAATGCCGCGGCGGCACACAACCAGGACACCACATCATTGATGGCACCGGTCGGAAAGCCGAGTTGCCGGCCCAGTGTCTGCACCACCATCAGCACACAGATCAGCGCAATGCTGGCGGCACCCACCGCCCCTGCAGCCTTGTAGGTGCCGTCCAGCCAGCGCCGCAGGGGGTGGCCGGTCACTTCGGGCTCTTGTTCAATCGGCATGGTGGGGAGGGACATGGGAGCTGCCTTTTTTCTTATTTCTTGCTGAATGAATCAATGACGGCCTTGCCATCGGCACCGGCCAGCTTGACCCAGTCGGCGGTCATGCGCTCGCCAATCGCCGACAGCTCCTTTTTCAGTCCGCTGGCATTGGTGTCAACCGTCATGCCCTTGGCGGCGAGCTCCTTGATGTACTCGGCGTCTTTTTGCTCGCTGGCTTTCCAGCCGCGCTGTTCGGCCGCCGCGGCCTGTTGCAGCACTGCGTCCTGGCTGGCTTTGTCCAGCGCTTCAAACAGCTTGAAGTTCACCACCACCGCATTGCGCGGCAGCCAGGCAGCCACGCCGTAAAAGTACTTCACGCTTTCATGCAGCTTGCTGTCCACGCCGCTGGCGCTAGAGGTCAGGAAGTTGTCCACGCCGCCGGTGGCCAGTGCAGCCGGCAGTTCAGCCAGCTGTATCGTCACCGGTTGTGCACCGACTGAGGTCGCAATGAAAGACGTCGCAGGGTTGTAGGCGCGCATCTTGGTGCCCTTGAGGTCTTTGAGCGCCCCCACCGGTTTGGCCGAGTACAGCGACTGCGGCGGCCAGGGCACGGTGTACAGCAGCTTCATGCCCTGACCGGCCAGCGTCTTGACCAGCAAGGCGCGCGAGGCTGTGTCGAGCCTGCGCGAATCGGCATAGCTGGTGGCCAGAAAAGGAATTGAATCGACACCAAAGACCGGCGCCTCGTTGGCGGCACCTGACAAGATGAACTCACCCAGGGGCACCTGCGCCGACTGCACCGCACGCTTGATCTCATTGGCCTTGAACAGCGAAGCGTTCGGGTGCACGTTGATCTTCATCTTGCCGCCTGTGGCCTTGTCTACCCCGTCGGCAAATTGCATCAGGTTCTGCACCTGAAACGTGTTGGCGCCGTAGCCCGAAGGCAGATCCCATTTGGTCTGTGCCCAGCTGCTGCCCAGTGTGGCAACAGCAGCAATCGAAACAAGCAGTTTTTTCATCATGATCTCCAGTTGGAAAAAATAAGGCCCTCTTACGAGGTGGCCAGTTGGTGGTTAAGTAAATCGGTCAACAGCATGGCACCCGGTGCATGCGTGATGCAGAAAGCGGGACGGGCCTGGGTGATGGCGGCCTGGGGCGTGACACCGCAGGCCCAGAACACCGGGATCTCGCCGGGCTGCAGGTCCACGGCATCGCCATAGTCGGGGTTGGCCAGATCGGTGATGCCAATCTCGGCAGGATTGCCAAGGTGCACAGGAGCGCCGTGCACATTGGGGAACCGCGCTGTGATCTCTACCGCCCGTATCGCATCAGCGGCGTTGAAGGGCCGCATGGACACCACCATCGGACCCTGAAAAGGCCCGGCCGCCTGGGTGGCGATGTTGGTGCGGTACATGGGCACGTTTCTGCCCTGGTCGATATGCCGGATCCGCATGCCGCACTGCATCAGGGCTTCTTCAAACGAGAAAGAACAGCCGATGACAAAGGTCACCAGATCCTGGCGCCACAGGTCGCCGATGTCGGTAGGCTGATCTGTCAGCTCGCCATCGCGCCACACGCGGTAACGCGGCACATCGGTTCGGATATCGATGTCGGCACCCAGGGCCGGAAGCCCGGCCTGGCCCGGTTCGGACACCGCCAGCACAGGGCAAGGTTTGGGATTGCGCTGGCAATAATCCTGAAAGTCACCGGCGAGCGCCGCCGGCAATATGACCACATTGCCCTGCACATAACCATCGGCCAGACCGCTGGTGTGATGCGTCCAGCGGCCCTGGCGGATGACGCTGCGCACATGCGCTGCGTTCCTGATGCCGTCGGCGCCAAAGACGACAGCCATCGCTGCTGACGCGTCTGCTGCTGCGGCTGATGGAGACAATGTACTCACCGGAAAATCCCTCTGTCGTGTGTCAACTTGATGACGATGGACGGATTGTGGGAGGGTCGCCAGCGGACCGCAAATTCAAAATATTTCGTTTAGGTCATCGATTTTTTCGATGCTGCGGGTTTACCTTTAGTCGCTGTTTTGGTGCGTTTTTTTGCTCCGCCGGCAAACGCGACCGCCGACTGCACCACGGTTTCCACCATCCTCGAAGTGGGGTCGGTGCGGTAACTGGCATGGATGGGCAGGGACTGCAGCTGGACATCGCAGGTCAGTGGTTTCAGACGCGCAAAGCCGGTCAGGCGTTCAACTGCGGCACGCGGCAACAAGGCCACACCAAAGCCGCCCTGCACCAGTTGCACCATGGC
>JAZKHN010000375.1:0-4646 GCA_040385325.1 Pseudomonadota bacterium | reverse complement strand
CCGGCCTGTGCCGCGCCTATCAATACGCCGGTCGTCAGCATGAACATGAAGCCCGTTGGCGACAGCGCCATGCCGGCCAGGCCCAGCGCGTAGGCGATGGTGCCCGCTATCAGGATACGGAAGGCCCCGAAGCGATCAGAAAACATGCCCGCAAGAATGCCGAAGACACCCCAGGACAGATTCTGGATGGCGATGGCAAAAGCGAAGGTTTCACGCGTCCAGCCCTGCGCCTGGGTGATGGGTTGCAGCCAAAGGCCGAAACCGTGCCGTATGCCCATGGACAACGTCAGGATGGCGGCACCGCAGGCAAGAACTTGCGCGGTTGACAGGGTTTTGCTCGGGGCTGCGGGGCTTGATGACATGCAGTGACTTTAACGAAAATACGTTTTGGCTGCCGTCACCGCGGTTGCAGAGAAGTAGGTGTACTGTATATTTAGCCAGTATTTTCAGCTGCCCGTCTACAATCGCCGCAAAATCCTGATTCCTCCATGGCCGTCAAATTACCCACCGTACCCCCTGAATATTCCGAGAGTTCCATCCGCGTGCTCAAGGGCCTTGAGCCCGTCAAGCAGCGGCCGGGCATGTACACGCGCACCGACAATCCGCTGCACATCATTCAGGAAGTGCTGGACAACTCTGCCGACGAAGCGCTGGCCGGCCACGGAAAAAAGATCAAGGTCACCCTGCATACCGATAACTCGGTGAGCATTGAAGACGATGGCCGGGGCATTCCGTTTGGAATGCACCCCGAAGAAAAAGCGCCTGTCGTCGAAATCGTGTTCACCCGTCTGCACGCTGGCGGCAAGTTCGACAAGGGAAAGGGCGGCGCCTACAGTTTCTCCGGCGGCTTGCATGGTGTCGGCGTCAGCGTGACAAATGCGCTGTCCAAACGCCTCGAAGTGACGTCCTATCGCGAAGGCATGGTTGCCAAACTGGTGTTCTCCGGTGGCGATGTCATTGAAAAACTCCACTTGCGCAAGGCTGATCTGTCCAGCGGCGGTGACCGCAAGCTCGGCACCACCGTGCGTGCCTGGCCGGATGCCAAATATTTCGAATCATCTGCGCTGCCGATGGCCGAGTTGACGCACCTGCTGCGCAGCAAGGCCGTACTCATGCCCGGCGTGACCGTCACGCTGACCATCGAAAAAACCAAAGAAACCCAGACCTGGCTCTACAAGGGTGGCCTGCGTGATTACCTGATGCAGACGCTGACCGCCGACCCGGTGATTCCCATGTTCGAGGGGGATGGTTATGCAGATGCCGCGCATGACAGCTTTGCCGAAGGCGAGGGCGCTGAATGGTGCGTCGCTTTCACCGAAGACGGCCAGCCTGTGCGTGAAAGCTACGTCAACCTGATTCCCACCAGCGCTGGCGGCACGCATGAAAGCGGGCTGCGCGACGGCCTGTTCACTGCCGTCAAGAGCTTCATCGAGCTGCACTCGCTGCTGCCCAAGGGCGTGAAGCTTCTGCCCGAAGACGTATTTGCCCGCGCCAGTTATGTATTGAGCGCCAAGGTGCTTGACCCCCAGTTTCAGGGGCAGATCAAGGAACGCCTCAATTCACGTGATGCGGTGCGGCTGGTGTCCAGTTATGTGCGCCCCGCGCTGGAACTCTGGCTCAACCACCATGTCGATTACGGCAAAAAGCTGGCAGAACTCGCCATCCGCGCTGCCCAGTCCCGGCAAAAGGCCGGCCAGAAAGTCGAAAAGCGCAAGGGTTCTGGCGTGGCCGTACTGCCCGGCAAATTGACGGACTGCGAAAGCCGCGACTTGGCCCATAACGAGGTATTTCTGGTCGAGGGTGATTCCGCCGGCGGCAGTGCCAAGATGGGCCGCGACAAGGAAAGCCAGGCGATTTTGCCCCTGCGCGGCAAGGTGCTCAACACCTGGGAGGTCGAGCGTGACCGTTTGTTTGCCAACACCGAGATTCATGACATTGCCGTCGCCATCGGCGTAGACCCCCATGGCCCCGACGACACCCCTGACCTCAGTGGCCTGCGCTACGGCAAGGTCTGCATTCTGAGCGATGCCGATGTTGACGGTTCGCACATCCAGGTGCTGTTGCTGACGCTGTTTTTCAGGCATTTCCCCAAATTGATCGAAGCCGGCCATGTGTATGTCGCCCGGCCGCCGCTTTACCGGGTCGATGCGCCGGCACGCGGCAAAAAGCCCGCTTCCAAGGTTTATGCGCTTGATGAAGGTGAATTGACCGCAATTCTTGATAAATTACGCAAGGAAGGCGTCAAGGAAGGCTCATGGAGCATCAGCCGCTTCAAGGGCTTGGGTGAAATGAGTGCGGAACAATTGTGGGAAACAACACTCAATCCTGACACCCGCCGCCTGTTGCCCGTTCAACTGGGCAACCAGAGCTTCTTGCAAACAGAAGACCTCATCACCAGATTGATGGGCAAGGGCGAAGCTGCTGCACGCCGTGAACTCATGGAACTGCACGGTGATGCCGTGGAAATAGACATATAGATATTTGATGCAACCTGCCCTGCCTGTTTTGACCGTGCGATGGCTTGCAGCCCTGAGAGCAGCTGCGCCGCTGTGGCGCGCCTGCGTGTCTGCCGCGGCGGTCAGGCAACTCGCGCTTGCCTTATCGGTACTGGCAATGGGTCTCCTGTTTGCCGCGCCCGCGCGGGCCGATGTCTGGGGCTATGTCGATACGAAAGGCGTGGCGCATTTTTCCGCCGAAAAGCTTGACGAGCGCTACGAGCTTTTCTTTCGCGGCAATGAAAGTTTCTCTGCCGGCGGGCTGAAAGCTGCGCAGGGTTTGGGTGACAAGACCACCAGTATTCCCCGCGCCGGTACCGGCAACGCCTACGCCCCGCCCAAACTGCTGGCGTATTTCGACGTTTCGCCCAACTACAAGGCCGTCAAACATCTGCTTCGCGAGGCTTCAGACAAACACGGCATCGACTACGAACTGCTGCAGGCCCTGATTGCCACCGAGTCCGGCTTTGATACCCATGCTGTGTCGCCCAAGGGCGCTGTGGGCCTGATGCAGCTGATACCGCCGACGGCCGAGCGCTATGGCGTGCGGGCAGACAAAAAATCGGCCATCTCCCAGAAACTGACCGATCCCAGGACCAACATCAGGGCCGGCTCCAGCTACTTGCGTGATCTGATCGACATGTTCCCCGGCCAGCTTGAACTGGCTGTAGCCGCCTACAACGCGGGTGAAGGGGCTGTACAGCGCGCGGGCAACAAGATTCCGAATTACCCAGAGACAAAAAATTACGTCAAGACCGTCATGCAGCTCTACGGCCATCTCAAGCCGGCGGGCGTGCTTGCCGATGTGCGCCGCACGCCGGGCCGCGTGCGCATGGAGATGATGGGTGGTGCCTCCGGGCGCAACAACATGCCGCCCCTGGCCTCCGCACAGGCCAATGGTCCGCGCTGGTCAGCTGACGCCCTTTCAGAGTAGTCTGGCATCCGGCCGTGCAGATGAACCTGATTTTTAATCCTGATATTTTTTCGCTGGGGCTGGCTGTTGGCGTGCTGGGGCTGGTGCTGCTGCTCAGCCTGATCATTGCCTATGCTTATGAGGAGCGCACGCTGCTCTTTCTGGCCGCTTATGTCGCCGTGATGATCGGGCTGGTTTTTGCGGGTCAAGGGTGGCTGCCCGTCCGCGATCTCATATCGCTTGAACTGCTGGTGACTGGTCCAGCGCTGGTCACCATTCTTGTGATGTGGCTGCTGCGCAATCGTCACAACTCGAGTGGCGACAAGGTTGTCATGGTGACTATCGGCCTTGCTACCACCGCGCTGATGGCTTTTTATGCCGTCACGGGCATCTCGCCGGACGCCAGCACCGAGGCCGGCCTTATCTCGCTTGGGCTGACCCTTGTCTGGCTTGTGTTGCTGGTGGCTTCGGCCCTTTACCTCGGTTGGGAGTCCTGGGACAACGCCGGCCCGTGGAAGTGGTGGCTTGTAC
Organism: Pseudomonadota bacterium; assembly: GCA_040385325.1. Classification (GTDB taxonomy): domain Bacteria; phylum Pseudomonadota; class Gammaproteobacteria; order Burkholderiales; family Burkholderiaceae_C; genus Polaromonas. The sequence goes on along the minus strand of JAZKHN010000375.1, from coordinate 707 downwards.
TCGGCTATCTGTTCGGCCTGCTTGTGGCGGTGGTGTTTCTCGGCGGCCTTGTTGATGCCGAAGAGCCCTATTGGCCCGTGGTGTTGATGCTGGTGCTGCAGGTGCCGCCCATTTACCTCTCTCTGGTCTGGCGCAGCCGGCTGCTCAATGAAGTCCGCCTGCGCAGTGCGGCGGCCAATGTTGCTGACCCGCTGACCGGCCTGGCGACCACGCCGGTGCTGGTCGAGCGCCTGATGCGCATCACCTCACGCGCCAACCAGTCAAAGCAGGGTCAGTCGAGCAGCGCGCTTTTTATCGTCCACGTGCAGAACTGGGCCGGCCTCATCAATGAGCTGGGCGCTGAATTCAACGAAAAGCTGTTGCTCGAGGCGGCCCTGCGCCTGCGCCGCTCGATTGGCGACAACGACCTGGTCGCACGTATCAGCGGTGGCCGCTTTGCCGTCGTGGCCCAGGGCCTGACCGATGCAGGGGAAATATCTTCCCTGGCGACGCGGCTGGTGGTCAGCGGTCTGCGCATCGACAGTCCCCAGCTGCCGGGCGTCGAGCTGCAGTTTCGTGTGATCATGCGCCCGCTGACTTTTGCAAAACCCATGTCGATGCCGGCCGTCAAAGACTGGCTTGACAGCCTGGCTTCGCGTTTTGACGACTGGCCGCGCAGTCACCGCGCGCGCAGCATACTGGTTGTTGAGGGCGACGCCAGCAAACCC
>JAZKHN010000374.1:0-3394 GCA_040385325.1 Pseudomonadota bacterium | reverse complement strand
AGTGTCAGGCGTTCGGCGACACCTTGCGCATCGTCGCCCGACACGATGATGGGCATCTTGATACCGTCAGCAGCAGCGCCCAGTACCGCGCCATCAATGAACCTGCGTCCGGCGTCTGTCACGACCGCTGCGGCTGCATTTTTTTCATTCGGGCCCATCGAGTTGAGGTCGATGTACACCGCATCCGGGTGAATCGATGAAGCGCAGGCCTGCGCCGCATGAACAGCGCTGTCGGCAGTCACCGCTGCAAAAATGATGCGCGCCTCATTCAGGCCGGCCGGGTTGTCCAGCCAGATCATGCCTGCAGATTCGGCGCGTTCGCGTGCCTTGGTGTCGGAGGGCAGGTTGTAGGCCAGCACCTTGGGAACACCCTGCGCCAGCAGGCTTTTGCCCAGCGAGGTGCCGAGTTGGCCCGCACCAATGATGCCAATCGGTTCCTGCAAAGCTGTCGAGGGGTTCACCATTTTTCGGGCGGCAGTATGCGTGCGGTTTCTTCGGGAGTTGCACCGCTTTCGAGTGCCTTGACGAGTTTTTCCTCGCGTGCGGTTGCTGCCTGTGCTCTTTCAAGAACCAGGCCTGCAACTTCCAGCGGGACGACGATCACACCATCGCAATCGCCCAGCATCAAATCACCGGGGCGCACCTGAATGCCGGCGATCGACACCGGACCGTTGAACTCCACCAGCTCGATGCGGTGCTTGCCGGTGCGCGGCGTGATTCCCCGTGCCCAGACGTTGAGCTTCATTGCGCGCATGTTGGCAACATCGCGGACCGCACCGTCGACCACCAGGCCGTCGATGCCGGCTTCCTTGACCGACGTGGCCATCAGCCCGCCGAAGTTGGAAGCGTCGCGTATGCCATTGGCTTCGATGACCATCACATCACCGCGCTGGCAATAGCTGACCTGGTCGCGCCCGCCGAGTTGCGGCGGTGATTTTCCGGACGCGATGTTGAAGCCGCTAGAAACGCGCGCTGGTACATGGCGTATGGTCACCGCCGGCCCGACCATGCGCTGGCCCGGCTGCAATGGCGGCAGCTCGCTGGCAGGAATCGCGGTGTCATAGCCCAGCGTGTCCAGGATGTCAGCCACCGTCGAGGTAAGGTCGCGGAGTTCACGGAAGCCGGCGACGACCGCCGGGTCCGGGCGCTCGAAGGCAATCTTGCGGATGCGCTCCGCAGGGATCAGGCCAAGAACCTGCTTGCCGTACGCGGCGATCTGCTCCGCGATGGCCGGGTCAACGTGGGGTGATGTCATTGCTGCTTGATTCCTGCGGTTTTGACGACCTGCGTCCAGCGTGGAATTTCATCGCGCAGCACCGCCGCAAAGGCTTCCGGCGTCGAGCCGATGGCATCGATGCCCTGCGCTGCAAGACGCGCCCTGAACTCAGGCTGCTTGCACAGCGCCACGATTTCGGCGTTGAGTTTCTGCACGATGTCGGCGGGTGTGCCTGTGGGTGCCAGCACACCCAGCCACCAGTCGACATTGGCGCCTGGAAGGCCTGCCTCCGCGAGCGTGGGCAGCTCAGGCGCGAGCGCGCTGCGCTGGGCGCCGGCAATCGCGATGGCGCGCACCTTGCCCGTGGGCATGAACTGGATGACCGAACTGATCGCAAGGAAAGCCATGTCGACGCGGCCGGCCACGATTTCCGGAACGATCTGGCCCTGGCCCTTGAACGGCACATGCAGCAGCGAGACGCCCGCGCGCGATGCGAAGTACTCGGTGGTCAGGTGGTGTGGCGAGCCCACGCCCGCCGTGCCATAGCTCAGCTTGCCGGGGTTGGCCTTGGCGTAGCTGATCAGGGCAGGCAGCGTTTTGGGCACCACTTCCGGGCTGGTGACCAGCGCAACCGGCAGGCCTGCAGCCAGGGTGATGGGCACGAAGTCCTTGTACACGTCATACGGCACCTGTGCGGACAGTCCAGGGTTGGTGACCAGCGTGTTCGACACCACCAGCAGGGTGTAACCATCCGGCGGGCTCTTGGCGACAGCGCTGATTCCAATGTTGCCGCTGGCGCCTGCGCGGTTATCCACGACGAAGGCCTGGCCGAATTTTTTCTGCAGTGCGTTGCCCAGCTCGCGTGCAAAGGCGTCGTTGCCGCCGCCCGGCGGGAAGGGCACAACCAGCTTGACGGGACGGTCTGGCCATGCGCCTGCGGCTGCCGGTTGTGCCTGCGCGGTGTGCGTCACGGCCATGGCAGCTGCCGAGCAGGCCAGCAGGGTCAGCATGCGACGCAGGGAAGAGGTTTTTCGGATGTTCATGCGTGTTCTCCGGTGGTCATTCGGGTTTGATTTTGGCGATCTGCACGACGTCAGACCACTTGCGCAGCTCGGAGGTCACGAAGCCCCTGAGCTGCTCGGGGCCAGACGTGCGGACTGGATCGAAGCCGATGTCATAGAGGCGCTGGCGAATGGCTGCGTCATTGACGGCGGTGTTGAAGGCCTGCGCAAGTTTTTCGACGATGGGGCGCGGCGTTTTTGCTGGCGCGAAAATTCCGCTCCATGAATATGCTTCCACCGCAAACCCCTGCTCGCGCAATGTGGGCAGGTCCGGTGCGGCGTTCGAGCGTGCAAGGCTGGCCACGCCGAGTCGCTTGAGTGCGCCAGCCTTCACGTGCGGGTTGGTGGCCGCAAACGTGTCGAACATCATCACGGTGCGACCCGCGACGAGATCGATCATGGCGGGGCCTGAGCCCTTGTACGGCACATGCAGGATGTCGACATCGGCGTTCTTCTTGAACAGCTCGCCGGCCAGATGCAGCGGCGCGCCGGTGCCGGACGAGGCATAGGCAAGCTGGCCGGGTCGCGTCTTCAGGTAGGCCACCAGCTCCTTGACATTGTTGGCGGGAATGGAGGGGTGGACCACCAGCACCAGCGGCACTTCGGCGATCAGGGCAATCGGCTCAAAGCTGGTTTGCGCGTCAAAGGGCAGGCTTTTGAACATCGCCTGGTTCATCCCGTGCGTGGCGGCCGTGCCCAACAACAGCGTGTAGCCGTCCGGGGGCGAACCGGCAACCGCGGCGGCGGCGATGTTTCCGGACGCGCCGGCACGGTTGTCTATCACCACCGGCTGGCCGAGCAGCTCATTAAGTTTGGGCAACAGGTTGCGGATGAAAATGTCCTGGCCGCCGCCGGCTGAAAACGGCACCAGCACCTTGACCGGCTTGTCCGGAAAGGCGGCTTGCGCCGATGCGGCAGCGGGCAACATCAGCGATGCGCAGGCCGTCACCAGCGACAGCGTGGCGGCGTTCAGCAGGGCCGATGCAGGCTTGTGTAGTCGCCGGGGTGTGAGTGTGTTGAAGAACATGGTGTTTCCTTTGTTTGCCGCGCTGTGCACACGCGACACGGCGGTTTATTTGTCGAAGGCTGCGTCAATAGGGACGCGGTAACCGGTGAC
>JAZKHN010000373.1:1866-8236 GCA_040385325.1 Pseudomonadota bacterium | reverse complement strand
CGTTCAGGGTGCAGAAGGGCACCAAGGGCATTGCATCCGTGACGCTGGCGGGCAAACCTGCGGTGGTGGGGCGGTTTGAAGTGAAGTGATGTCCTGATGCTGTTGAATGGCGACGCGGAGCCGGTTCAATGGTCCGTTGATGCCTGCCTGTTCAGGGTTTCAGGATTGCCGATAGCTGATGAACGACCTCTGCCTCAACAAATCCCTGGTCGGAACCCTCGTTAAAAGCGGCGCAAGTCGCCGTATGGCCGCCGTATTCACTGCGGTAGATGGCCACGACGCTGCCCGGCCCGACGCCGGTGTGCCCGGACAGGATCATTCCGGTATTCGCTGGGCCATGCATCAGGCCCAGTGCATATCCAGGGGAGGTCCACGGCCGACCGGGAATCGGACCGCCCAGGGCCCGCGCAGTTTTCATCTCTGTCAGCAGCCATTCAGGCAGCAGTTGACCGGCAAGCAAGCCGTCCAGAAAAAGGGCCGCGCTTGTGAGGGACCCGACAAGCAGGCCGTGATAAACCCATCCCGGGTCGTATGAAGAGGTGACTCCCGCGCAATCATCAGCCAGTTCGGACGGTGTCCTTGCAAAGCGGACACCCGACAGACCGAGCGGGTCCAGCACCCGCTGCCTCAATGCGTCCTCGAGAACAAGGCCTGTCACCCGTTCAACAAGCCTGCCGACATGGATGTAGCCCACATTCGAATAGTTCCAGCCCGCTCCCGGTGCATATCGCAAACGCTTCGCATCAAGGCGTTGCAGCATTTCATCCACCGGCCATGGCGCGTCCCCGCGCGCCACGGCAGCGTGGTAATCGGCCAGTTCTCCGTAATCTGCCAACCCGGCTTCATGCCTTAACAATTGGCGCAGCGTGAATGGACCTTCGGGCACAGGTTCGTCCAATCCCACCCATCCGTCGCGGACCAGCGAAAGAGAGGCGGCTGAAAGCACAGTCTTCGTAAAGCTCCACCAGGGAACTGTCGCCTCATGCCCGTCATGCTGGCCATGCTGAACAGGCGATCCGTTTGACAAAAGGGCGATAAACATGGGCAGGTGCAGCAAATGCTGTGCGCGGTCGAAAGGCGGGGTGTCAGCGACTGGCTGAAAGCAGGCGTGCTGGGCGCGTCCATACAACTGCCGCATTTTGCCCGGTGGAATGCGGGGTAGTCATATTGTTCCTGACGCATTGCAGGGTGTTTGCTATGAATTATGTAGCTGCTCACGCTCGTATTCATTGGCCTGCAGCCATATTTGGCATCTGAAATGGGCCCCTGGCAGCATTTTTTACCAGTTTTTCAGCTGTTTTGAAGTGCCGGGCCTCGCAAAAGCACCAAAAGTTAATATGGAAGTTAATTTTTGATGAAATTTTGCTGTATACGTTAAATTTTTGCCGTATACATTAAAAAATGGCCCAGGTGAGGGGCAACTGCAGCGCAGCACGGATGCTGCGCGCGGCCTGGCCGGCCGCTGCAGACGGCCCGGCCGCGCCTGCGTTTGTCAGCCCCGCCCCGATGCGTGCCGGTCTGTCATTTGTCCAGGTTCTTGCGCCGCAGCCACCTGGACAACTCGGCAGCGACGGCTTCGTTGTTCAGGTCCGCAAACGGAATGTGCGAGTTGCCGCGCAGGCCCGTGTCGGGAAGCACCAGGACCTCGCAGTCACCGCCGTGGCCTTTCACGATGTCGCAAAAAGAGCGCGCCGTCTTGAGGGCGTCAGCCCAGAAGGGCCTGCCCACGCTGGTGTTGTCGCCGAAGACCAGCTGGATGGGAAACTTCGTCAGCTTCATGAACTCGGCCAGCGGCACCGCGTGCGGGCCGAACGGTCCCTTGGGGTCAGGCGCCGGGCCCTGGCCTTCGGGGAACACAAAGCCCGGGGTTTCATAGGCCACGATGCCTTTCATGTTGCCGCTTTTGGCCTTGAGCGCCGACAGCATGGCACGCCAGCCGCCTGCGGAATTGGTGAGGGCCACGACCGGGCCGATTTTGTCGATCGCCTGGCCGCCGGCTTCGGCCTGCAGCAGGGCGTTGTCCAGCGTGTCGAACTCGTCATAGCGCGCGCGGGTCGCCTGGTTCCAGGCTTCCGGATCATTCACCGGAAACTGCAGCCCGGGTGTCCAGTTGGGGTATTCAATGCCGAAGCGCCATGCGACGAAGTTGCGCTGGTCGAAGTACTCGGGTTTGTAGTTGATGGGCTCGCAGCTCCAGTTGGCGCGGCCAACGCGTGGGCCATCCCACAGGTAAACGGGGTAGCGCTGGCGCAGGAACATGCTCTTGTAGCCTTCGCCGCCATCCCAGCGGTTCTCCCAGACCTTGGTGCTGGAGCTGTGCCACATGATGAGGCCGGTTTTGCGCGGCCTTGCAGGGATGAAGTACTCCACATAGCCATGGTCACATGACAGCGTCTGCCTGGGGTCGGCCGGGTTGGAAATAACCTTGCCGCCCACTTCATACGCGCCTGTCGACTGCAGCACGATGGGCGGTTTTGCGCGCACATTCGCTGGTACACGCTCACCGGCGGCGATTGCCGCATGGCTGGTTGCGGCAAGCAGCAGGGCGGCGGTGCAGAGCACCTTTACGCTGCCGGGGGCATCACGATAGTTGTAGATGGCGTTCATCATTTGTCTCCTTGATTTCGGGAAATAAAAACTGCCGCGGCACCCAGAGGCGCGCGCGGCAGCTGATGGGCATGCAGTGATGTCCGGTCTAGTTGTCGAGCAGTGCGCCTGCTTCCTTGACCTTCTTCTCTGCGAGCTTGCGGTCAGTCACGAGAAAGGTTGCAAACTGCTCCGGCGTATCGGCTTGCGGTTCAAAGGCATAGGGGTCGAGGGTCTTTTCCACAAACGCCTGATCTGCAAGAACCTTGCGGTTGGCGCTCACGATGGCGTCGACCACCGGCCTTGGCGTGCCCTTGGGTACGGTCAGACCGATGAAGAAGTAGGACTGGGTGTTGGGAAAGCCCGCTTCTGCAAAAGTCGGCACATTCGGGATCATCTTGGCGCGCTTGCTGCCGTTGATGGCCAGGATTTTCATCTTGCCCGATGCCAGGTGTGGCGTGGCGGCCGTGATGCCGGCCATCATGGCGTGGACCTGGCCGCCCAGCATGTCCTGCACCGCAGGCGCAATGCCCTTGTAGGCGATATGCGGCATGCTCAGGCCCTCCTGGCGCAGGAATGCGTCAAAGTGCACATGCACCGCACTGCCGGCGCCGGCAGAGCCGTAGTTGTATTTGCCCGGGTTGGCCTTGATGAGGGCCACGAACTCTTTCATGGTGTTGACCGGCAGCCTGCCGTCAACGATGAGGGCCATGTTCACAAAGGTCACGCGGCTGACGGGAATTAGGTCGGTCAGCGGGTTGTAGGGCAGCTTGCGGAACAGAAACTGGTTGGTCGAAAACGTCGGGTCTGCACCCCAGAGGATGGTGTAGCCGTCGGCGGGCGACTTGGCGACCAAATCTGCCGCAATCACCTCATTGGCGCCTGCGCGGTTGTCGACCAGCACAGGCTGGCCCCATTCCCTTGACAGACGTTCTGCGTAGCCGCGTGCCACCCCGTCGACCGGACCGCCGGCAGCGTAAGGCACGATGAGCTTGATGGGTTTGTTGGGGTAGCCTTGTGCCGCCGCGTGAACGGACAGCAGGCAGGCTGCGCCCAGCAGGATCGCGTTGATGAATGTCTTCTTTGTCATGGTTGTCTCCAGCTATGGTTTTGTGTTGTTGAGGGCGTATCGGGGTGTCACTGCTCCAGGCGCGCACCTGCTTCGCGAATCCGCTTTTCGGCCAGCTTGCGGTCGCCGGTGAGGAACTTCGCGAACTCCTCCGGGGTTTCGGTGATCGGCTCATAGGCATAGGGGTCCAGCGCTTTCTCGATAAATTCAGCATCGTTGGCCACCTTGCGGTTGGCCGTCGTGATGGCGTCGATGACGTTTTTCGGCGTGCCTTTTGGCACTGCAAATCCCACGTAAAAGAAGGCCTGGGTGTTGGGGAAACCTGCCTCGGCGTAGGTCGGCACATCGGGCAGCGATTTTGTGCGCTTGTTGCCGTTGATGGCGAGCAGCTTCATCTTGCCGGACGCCAGGTGCGGCTTGGCCACGGTGATGCCGCCCATGGTGGCCTGGATCTGGCCGCTCAGGATGTCCTGCAATGCAGACGCCGTGCCCTTGTAGGCGATGTGTGTCATGTCCAGGCCCTGCTGCCGCAGGAAGGCATCGAACTGGACGTGCGCCGCCGTGCCCGCACCGGCTGAATAGTTGAACTTGCCGGGGTTGGCCTTGACCAGCGACACGAACTCCCTCATGTTGTTGGGCGGGAAGGTGCCGCTCAGGATGATGGCCATGTTCACGATGGCGATGCGGCTTACCGGCACCAGGTCTTTCACCGGGTTGTAGGGCAGTTTCTTGAAGAGGAACTGGTTGGTGGCAAACGTCGGGTCGGCCCCGAACAGGATGGTGTAGCCATCAGCGGGGGACTTGGCGACGAAGTCGGCAGCGATGACCTCGTTGGCACCGACCTTGTTTTCGACCACCACGGGCTGGTTCCAGATTTTCGAAAGGCGGTCCGCCGCGCCGCGCGCCACGCCGTCCACCGGGCCGCCCGGAGGGTAGGGCACCACCAGCTTTACCGGCCTGGTGGGGAAGGCCTGTGCCATGGCCTGCGTGGTCAGCACATAGGCGGTCGTCATGATGCAGGCGCGCAGGAATACGCTTAACTGTCCAGTCATTTGTTGTCTCCTTGAGGTTGTATTGGCCGGTCTCCCGGCTTTGTTTGATGGCTTCAGCAGTCGCTAAAGACCCACCAGCTGTGCCGCATTGGTTGAGACCATCTTGCGGATATCTGCCTCGCTGTAGCCGAGGTCCAGGCAGGTTTCGATGACATCCAGAAACCCGTCGACCAGCCTCGGATTGCCGACCTGGCCGAGGTCGGAGCCGAGTATGGTTTTGTCCACCCCTGCGGCCTGGATCAGGCTGTCGAGTGCGGCGGGTTCATAGATGCGCCATTTCGCAAGTTCCGAGAACATGCACATGGAGTGCTCGATGTACACGCCCATGCCGGCCATGCGCGTGATGTCTTCGAGCGTCGCATCGATGACGTAGGTCGGGTGGTTGCAGATCATCCGTTTGACGCCGCGACGTATCGCCTCTTCAAACAGCGGCCAGATTTCGGTGATGTGGAGGTGACCCGACGACAGCACCACGTCGTGCTCTGCAATCGCATCAAGAATCTCGAACACCTCGGGCACCAGCTTGCCGGCATCGTCCAGGATGGTCAGCGGTGTCGCTGCCTTCATGGGTTTCTTCGCGTAAGGGAAACCGGGTGTCGCACCGTTCTTGTGGTGCGCAATGTGGTTCTTCGCCGAGAAGGTCGGCATCCACACCAGCTTCGCACCCAGGGCGATGCCGTGCTCGACAGCGTAAATGTTCAGCCCGCCAGCCTGGTTGTTGAGCGGCACACCCGACAGCAGGGTGACCTTCATGTGGCTGAAATGTTTGTTCAGCAACTCGGTGACCGGCGTGGCGGAGTAGTAGTGGTCCTTGATCAGCAGGGCGCGCACGCCGGCATCCGATGCTTCCTGCATGGCTTCGTAGTGGTCGAAGTAGCGAGGCATCACCGATGGCCCGCTGTGGCAGTGCAGGTCGACCGCGCCCACCATCAGTGACTTGCTCAGGCCCGGATTGCTGGTGCGCCACGCGCCTTTTTCTGGCGCGCCTGTCCTTGCGTTTTCAATCACCTGTGTCATCAGCGTTGCCCGCCCATCACGTTGAGGCAGGCGCCCGTGACGAGCGATGCCTTGTCGGATAGGAACCAGACAATGGATTCGGCGACTTCTTCAGGGCGACCTGCGCGGCCCAGCGGTGTGGCGGCACCGGCTTCTGCAACCCTGTCGGCCTGGCCGGTCTTGCCGTGCATGGGCGTATCGACCATGCCGGGACGCACGCAATTGACACGGATGCCCTCGCGTGCCAGCTCGACGCCCATGCCCATGGTCATGGTGTCGACGGCCGCCTTGGAGCCGGCGTAGTGAACAAAGCGCCCCGGTGAGCCGGTGAGCGCGCCTATCGACGACACGTTGACGATGGCGCCGCCCTTGCCACCGGTTTTTGTCGACATGCGCCTGACCGCTTCACGGCAGGAGATCAGCACGCCGGCAGCGTTTACGCCCAGCACACGCATGACTTCGTCAAACGTGTAGTCGGCTATTTTTGTATGCGTTGGCGAATTGACGCCTGCGTTGTTGACAACACCCGTGACCGGGCCAAAGGCCTTGTCGGTTTCTGCGTACAGGCGGACGATATCGGCTTCCTTGCCCATGTCGGCCTGCACGGCAATCGCCTTGCCGCCCAGCGCCTTGACTTCGGCAACAACGCCTTCGGCCAGGGCTTTTG
>JAZKHN010000373.1:0-1766 GCA_040385325.1 Pseudomonadota bacterium | reverse complement strand
GCCTTGCCGCCCAGCGCCTTGACTTCGGCAACAACGCCTTCGGCCAGGGCTTTTGAGCTGACGTAGTTGATGACAATGCTCGCGCCCTGCGCTGCAAGAATGCGCGCGGTGGCTGCGCCTATGCCACTGCTGGCGCCGGTGATGATGATGACTTCAGACATGTTTTGACCTCGGGAGATTGACCGTCGATGCGGCGGGCGTTGAAAAATTGGGGCGGGTAAGGCTTACTTGTCGTCCAGCTTGGGATTGGTAATCGGCGCGCCGCCTTCAAACCAGTGTTCGAAGCGGCGGTAGGTGCACAGCCAGCGACCGTCTGCCGAGCGCTTGTAGCGGTCAGTCGCCAGCGATATGGTGATGGGCGCATGGGTCGGCAAGATGCGCACGCCGTTGGCGGCATACAGGCACAGGTAATTGGTGGCTTCCGCCGTGTCCGGGCCGGTGAACCACGCCCTGAAGTTGGTGAAGCTGTGCACCGACAGGCGCGGTCCCTGCGCCACACGCCAGTCGTAAAACTGCTGGATCTTTGCCTTGCCCAGATAAGACGCGGCCTGCCCGTGAAACTCGGCATCTTCGGTGTAGTAGGCGTGAGCACCCTTGCCGCCGTTGACGTCGATTTCGTTCCAGTATTCGGACAGCTGCAGCGAGAGCAGGGCGTTGAGTTTGAGAGTGTCGTCGTTGACCATGGTGTGGTTCCGTCAGGGATAGGTGAGAGAAGTTAAAAAGGGGCGGTTCTGGAGCAGGATTACTCGGGCTGGAATTTCGACCTGGCTGCGACGGCTTTCCACCGCGCGGCATCGCTGCGGCTCAGGGCGGCCAGTTCTTCTGCGCTTGACCCCGCGGGCTCCACGCCGATGTCTACAAACTGTTTGCGCACGTCGGGGTCGGCCATGACCTTTGCCATGGCTGCGCGGATTTTTGCCAGACGGTCGGGCGGGGTGCCTGACCTGATGAACATGGCCTGCCAGGTGTCGATGTCAAAGCCCTTGTAGCCCCGCTCGGCCACGGTGGGCACATCGGGCGTGTCCCTGTCCCTTGCGGCACCGGTGACGGCAACGGCCCGGCCATGGGTCGCAATCTGCGCCTTGTACACGCTGGGCCTGTCGATCATGACCTGTACCTGGCCGCTCAAAAAGTCATTCATGCTGGCAGGCTGGCTTTTGTAGGTGATGACAGGCATGTCGATGCCGACGGTCTGCATGAAGTACTGGATCAGCAGGGTGACGGAGCCGCCTGTGGATGCGAAGTTGAGTTTGCCGGGGTTGGCTTTTGCGTAGTCGACAAAGGACTTCAGGTCTGTGACGGGCACCGAGTTGTGGACCACGACGATTGCGTTGGTGCGACCCCCCAGTGTGATGGGGTCAAAGTCTTTCAGGCCATCGAAGGGTACGGTCTTGTTGACCACAGCGGCTGCAAAAATGCCGCTGGTGGTCCAGAGAAGGGTGTAGCCGTCAGCCGGTGCGGCCTTGACTGCGCCTATGCCGATGACCTGGTTGCCCCCGGACCGGTTTTCAACGACGACGGGCTGCTTGAGTTCTTCGGAGAGTTTGCGTGCAACGATTCTTGCGCCCAGGTCTGATGACCCGCCTGCACCCAGCGGGACAATGATTTTGATGGGCTTGTTCGGAAAGGTGTCCTGGGCTGCCGCTGGCATGCTCGCCGCGCAGATTGCCAAACAGGCAGCGATTAGAAATTTTGCGTTCATGTCTGTGTCCTGGAGATTATTTTTTGGCCAGCGCGGTCTGGTACTCACGCAGTGCCGCAGTAGC
>JAZKHN010000372.1:0-4846 GCA_040385325.1 Pseudomonadota bacterium | reverse complement strand
AGCTGCTGGGCATCACCAAGCAGGTGGCCAGCGGCATCGAATTGCGCGTGCACCCATGCCTGGTACCCGCAAAACGCCTGATCGCCAATGTTGAAGGCGCGATGAACGCCGTCATGGTGCACGGCGATGCCGTCGGCACGACCATGTATTACGGCAAGGGCGCGGGGAGTGAGCCGACCGCCAGCGCGGTAATTGCTGACCTGGTGGATATTGCCCGCCTGCACACGGCTGACAGCGCCCAGCGCGTGCCGCACCTGGCTTTCCAGCCGCAGTCCATGAGCACTACACCCGTACTTGACATGGGTCAGGTCGTGACCAGTTATTACCTGCGCCTGAACGTGGCAGACGAAGCTGGCGTGCTGGCAAAGGTCACCGGTATCCTGGCCGAGTCAGGCATCAGCATTGATGCGGTCCTGCAGCGCGAAGCCGATGAAGTGGGCGGTGAGGGTTCGACACAAACCGACCTCATCATCCTCACACACGATTGTGTGGAGGCGAAAATGAACGGTGCCCTGGCACAGATGCAGGCCCTGCCCACGGTTCTGGCACCCATCGTCCGCATCCGCAAGGAGGAGTTGGCCTGATGCGCTATCTGTCCACGCGGGCAGCATCGTCCGATGCGAGCGGCCGCAAACGCTTCTGCGAAATCCTGCTGGAGGGCCTGGCTCCTGATGGCGGCCTGTATCTGCCAGAGCAGTACCCGCAGGTCGATGATCTCACTTTGGCGAGCTGGCGGTCGCTGTCGTACGGCGACCTGGCGTGTGAAATCCTCTCGCTCTATATCGACGACATTCCTGCTGCAGACCTGAAAGCGCTTTGCCACAAGACCTACACGCCTGAAGTTTTTGGCACCACTGAAATCGTGCCCCTGCGCCAGCTTGAATCCGGCTTGCAGCTTGAAGCGCTGTCCAATGGCCCGACGCTGGCCTTCAAGGACATGGCCATGCAGTTGCTGGGCAACCTGTTCGAATACGAACTCGCCCGCCGCGGTGAAGAACTCAACATCCTGGGTGCGACCAGTGGCGACACTGGCAGCGCAGCTGAATACGCCATGCGTGGCAAAAAAGGCGTGCGCGTCTTCATGACCTCACCCAACGGCCGCATGAGCCCGTTCCAGCAGGCGCAGATGTTCAGCCTGCAGGACGAGAACATACACAACATCGCCGTTGATGGTGTGTTTGATGATTGCCAGGACATCGTCAAGGCCGTGTCCAACGACCTTGAGTTCAAGCGCAAATACAAGATAGGCACGGTCAATTCCATCAACTGGGCGCGGCTGATGGCGCAGGTGGTTTACTACTTTGCCGGATATATACAAGCCACAAAGTCAAATACCGAAAAGGTGAGTTTCACCGTGCCATCCGGCAACTTCGGCAACGTCTGCGCAGGCCATGTTGCCCGCATGATGGGCCTGCCGATTGCGCAACTGGTGGTGGCCACCAATGAGAACGACGTGCTCGACGAGTTCTTCCGTACCGGGGTTTACCGTGTGCGGGCCAGTGCCGACACCCACGAAACCTCCAGCCCGTCCATGGACATTTCCAAGGCGTCCAACTTCGAGCGTTTTGTGTTTGACCTGCTGGGGCGCGACGGTGACAAGGTCAAGGTCCTGTTCCATGACCAACTCGGAAAGAGCGGCCGCTTTGATCTCGGCGACCTGCCGGCTTTCAAGTCGGCGCATGCTACCTACGGTTTTGTCAGCGGCAAAAGCACCCATGCCAACCGCCTGGCAACCATCAAGGACACATACGGTCGCTTCGGCACCATGATAGATACGCACACCGCCGATGGCGTGAAAGTGGCGCGCGAACACCTGCAGCCGGGCATTCCGATGATCGTGCTCGAGACGGCCCTCCCCATCAAGTTTGCAGCCACGATCGAAGAGGCGCTGGGCCGCCTTCCCGACAGGCCTGCAAAGTTCGAAGGCATTGAAGCCCTGCCCAAGCGCGTGAAAGTGATGCCGCCCGACGCGGTGCTCATCAAGCGCTACATTGCCGACAATGTTCACTGACAGACACCTGAAGGTCGGCGCATGAATGTCGTAGGGTTTGCCGGCTTTTCCGGATCTGGCAAAACCACGCTGGTTGAGCGGCTCATCCCCGTGCTCAAGGCGCGCGGCCTCAGGGTCTCGGTCGTCAAACACGCACATCACCGATTTGACATTGACCACCCCGGCAAGGACACCTTTCGTCACCGGGAAGCCGGCGCCTTTGAGGTGGTTGTGGCGTCCGATCGACGGCTCGCCCTCATGCGGGAATTTGAACAACCGTCGGAACTCACCGTCCACCAGCTGATTGCCGAGTTGTATGAGGGCGTGGACTGGGTGCTGGTCGAAGGCTTCAAGAGCAGTGACCTCCTCAAGATCGAAGTCTGGCGCGCGCCTTCTGCCGACTACGCGGGGCGCGAAGCGATGTACATGGAAGACGATTTCATCGTTGCCATCGCCACTGATGACGCCGCGCAGCTGCCTCATGAAACCCTGCGCCCGGTGCTGGACCTCAACAATCCGGAAACGGTGGCTGACTACCTGATCCGCGACCAGGAGCGCTTTGAATATTCGTTTGAAATCCGGCTTCCCCAGGACGTTTGATGCCATGACTGCAGTTTCATCACCACCGCCGCGCGCGCCGCTGAGGCCGCTTGTTGATGCACTGGCCGAGCTGCTGTCACACGCAGCGCCATTAGCGGGTGTCGAGGCGGTGTCCACTTTTGATGCCGATGGCCGCGTGCTGGCGCAGGATGCCGTCTCCAGCCTGAATGTGCCGGCCCATGACAACAGCGCCATGGACGGTTATGCCCTGCGCTGCGCCGACTGGACAGATGCAGATGCTGTGCTGGCGGTTCACCAGCGTATTCCGGCAGGCAGCGCGGGCTCGCCGCTCGCAGCGGGTTCTGCTGCGCGTATTTTCACCGGTGCGCCGGTTCCCGCTGGGGCCGACACTGTTGTGATGCAGGAAGACTGCGTGGCCGTGGATGCCGTCGCCGGAGGCCTGCCCGGCGTGAAGGTAAAAATTCAACCCCAACCGGGTACGTCAATACGCCGTGCCGGTGAAGACGTGGCCTCAGGTGCCGTGGTGCTCAGCAAGGGTGAGCGGCTCACGCCGGCATCGCTGGGCCTGGCGGCGAGTATTGGCTTTGACACACTGCAGGTCGCACCCCGCGTGCGCGTGGCACTTTTCTCGACGGGTGACGAACTGGTCATGCCCGGCGACGTGGCCCCTGCCGACATGAAGCCCGGTGCCATCTATAACTCCAACCGTTTTTTCCTGCGCGCGCTGTTGCTGCGCCTGGGCTGCACCGTGACCGATCTGGGCATAGTGCCTGACCGCCTTGATGCCACGATAGGTGCATTGAAAAGTGCCTGTGCCCAGAACGACCTGATCCTGACCAGCGGCGGCGTGTCTGTCGGTGAAGAAGACCACATCAAGCCCGCGGTAGAGGCACTTGGCAAGCTGGCCCTGTGGCAGATGGCCATCAAGCCCGGCAAACCTTTTGCCTACGGCCGTGTCGAACATGAAAAGCAGGCCGCCCATTTCATCGGCTTGCCGGGAAACCCGGTCTCCAGCTTTATCACTTTTCTGGTGCTGGTGAGGCCTTTCATACTCAAGCTTCAGGGGGCCACGCGTGTGGCGCCCGAGCCGCTGTCCATGCGTGCAGATTTCAACTGGCCCAGGCCTGACAAGCGGCAGGAGTTTCTGCGCGTGAAACGCAATGCATCCGGCGGGCTGGACCTGTTCAACAACCAGAGTTCGGGCGTACTCACCTCTGCGGTATGGGGTGACGGCGTGATCGACAACCCCGCAGGGGCAAGCATTGCCCAGGGCGACACGGTGCAGTTTCTGTCTTTTTCGTCGCTGATTGCGTGAAGGGCTTGCCATGAAAGTCACCGTCAAGTATTTCGCCTCTGTGCGCGAAGCCGTGGGCAAGGGCAGCGAGCTGCGCGAAACCGCAGCCACAACGCTGGGCGCATTGCGCGACGAACTGCTGGCCCTGGGCGCGCCCTATGCAAACGTGCTGGCCCGCGGCAAGGCCGTGCGCATGGCGCTCGACCAGGTCATGAGTGATGAATCGGCAAGCCTTGTGGATGGCTGTGAGGTGGCTTTTTTCCCTCCCGTGACCGGGGGCTGACATGAACGCCCGCGTGTCCATTCAGGCAGAGGACTTCGACCTTGCAAAAGAGGTTGAATTACTTCGCAAGGATGACAAACGTGTTGGTGCGGTATGCACATTTACCGGCACAGTGCGGGACCGCAATGACGGCCAGACCGTCAGCAGCATGGAGCTTGAGCACTACCCGGGCATGACCGAAAAAGCCATAGAGGCCATGATTGATGAGGCCTTCAAGCGCTTCGACATCTTGGCGGCGCGTGTGGTGCATCGTGTCGGCCTCTTGCAGCCGCTTGAGCAGGTGGTCATGGTGGCCGTGACGTCGGCGCACCGTGGTGAAAGCTTCAGGGCCTGCGAGTTCCTGATGGACTACCTCAAGACCCAGGCCCCGTTCTGGAAAAAAGAAGAGACGCCTGAAGGTGCGCGCTGGGTTGATGCCCGCGTCAGCGACGATGCTGCGCTGGCCAAGTGGGGCATAGACCAGTCCAACGCGGGCTGAGCGTATTCATCAGGCCAGGACCGCAGTCTTGTCCAGCGGCGGCAGCTGTTCGAGGTGTTGCTTCAGCCAGTCCAGCAGCATACGCACACGCGGTAGCGCAATACGTGTGCCGGGTACCAGTGCCTTGAGCCAGATGTCCGGCACCTCGAACTCCGGCAGTATCTCCACAAGTTGCCCTGAACGGATCGCAGGCCCGGCCATGTAGTCGGTCAGCACCGCAATGCCGCTGCCCGCAATCGC
>JAZKHN010000371.1:0-2065 GCA_040385325.1 Pseudomonadota bacterium | reverse complement strand
AGGCTGCTGTACACACCCAGCTCACCCGCGCGGGCAATCATTTTCGACGACAGGTCCACGCCTTCCACACGCTCAGCGAAGTCCTTGACCAGCGGGCCGCACAGGCCCGTGCCGCAGCCCAGGTCCAGCGCGGCGCGATAGCTTTTTTTGCCGAGGACCTGCACCTGTTCGACCAGCACGCTGTGCGCCCTGTAACGCAGCACGTCGATCAGGTGGGTGTCGAAGTCGCAGGCGTAGTCGTCGAACAGCGACTCGACATACTTCGGCGGCGCCGTGGCGGGTGCGTCCTGCCCGGTGAGTGATGCCAGAAAGTAAGCGTTCAGCGCAGGATCGCCACCCTGCGCCATCGCCTGTCTGAACGATGCGGCGGCCTCGTCGTTGCGGCCCAGCTCCTTCAACACGGTGGCACGCTGGCTCCAGCTTGCGGGCAGTTGCGGGTCGATGTCCAGCAGCGTGTCGAAAGACTGCATCGCTTCGTCCAGCCGGCCCAGGCGGTGCAGCGCCTCGGCGCGCAGACTCCAGCCGGCCGTGCTTTCGGGTTCGCGCGCGACCAGGCGCGTGCTGGCTGCCAGCGATTCGGCGTAACGGCCGAGGTGGCCCAACACCGCGCTTCGCTGGTAGAGCGCAGGGGCGCTGTCGGCCTTCAGTTCGAGCGCGCTGTCGAGGCAGGCCAGCGCATCGTCGTGCCGGCCCAGCGCCGCCAGCGCGTCCGCGCGGTGCAGCCAGCCGTCGAGGTAGGCAGGATCTGTGGCCACGGCCTGTTCCAGCAGGGGCAAAGCGGCCTGATGATCGTTCAGTCTGATCAGCGTCGCGCCCAGGTTGACCAGTGCGGAGACCCGGCCCGGCATCAACGCCAGCGCTTCTTCAAGGCTGGCGCGCGCATCGGTGAAGCGCCCTGCTTCGTAATGGCCGGTGCCATCAAGGAAGGCGCGTTTGGCAGCTTCAAAATCGGGTGGGGTGGTGCTCATGGGCACTGTTTATACCTTGATGACAGGGCCCATAAAAAAAGCCCGCCGTATCAAGCGGGCGGGCTTTGTCGCACTGGCCATCGGGCCACCGGAGGATTACTCGGCCTGGATGCCGAATTCCTTGATGACCTTGGCGTAGCGGTTGTGGTCAAACGCATTGAGCTTGCCCAGCGTGGCGGGGTCGCCGCCCACAGGCACCAGTGCCAGGGTGACCATCTTGGTCTGCACGTCAGACATCTTGAGGATGTCGTTCATGTTGGCATTGAGCGTGCGCACCACATCGGCAGGCATGCCCTTGGGGCCCATCAGGCCCTGCCATGCACCGACGTTCACGTCGGCCACGCCGGCTTCAGCCAGCGTGGGCACGTTGGGCTGTAGCGGCGAACGCTTGGGGTCAGCCACAGCGATGTTGACGAGCTTGCCGGACGTGATGTGCGGCAAGACCGGGCCGAGCGTGGTCCAGAACATGGGCACATGGCCACCGACCAGGTCAACCACTGCCGGGCCGCTGCCGCGGTAAGGCACTTGTGCAATCTTCACGGCTGCAGCCTTGTTGAAGGTCTCGCCCAGGATATGCATGGGAGAGCCGCTGCCCGGGCTGGCATAACCCTTGACCTTGCCGGCCTTGGCAGCATCGACCAGCTGCTTGACGCTGGTGATGCCGGTATCCTTGTTGACGACCAGGAACAGCGACTGGCTGCCGGCCTGGATGATGGGCGTGAAGTCGTTGAGCACGTCATATGCTGCGCCCGAACCGGACTTCAGCACCAGCGTGGCGATGGAAATGGTGTTGGGCGTGAACAGCAGCGTGTAGCCGTCTGCCGGGGCCTTGGCCACAAAGGCATTGCCGATGGTGCCGCTGGCGCCTGGCTTGTTGTCGACAACAACCGGTACGCCAAGTTTGGTCGAGAGCTTTTCAGCATACAGGCGGGCCAGCGCATCGGTGTCGCCGCCCGGCGGATAGGACACGATGATGGTGATGGGTTTGCTCGGGTAAAGCTGTGCCATGGCGGGAGCCGGGGCAAAGGTGGCAGTGATGGCTGCCATCACACCCAGAAGGGTTAGGGCACGGCGGGCTTTTTGCATGAAGACTCCTT
>JAZKHN010000370.1:2791-9590 GCA_040385325.1 Pseudomonadota bacterium | reverse complement strand
CCGACATGGGCATGGAAGCGATTTATGAATTCGACGTGGTCGACATGCCTGTGACGGTGGCTGTGGATGCGGGTGGCACCAGCGCCCACATCACCGGCCCGGCCGAATGGCAAAAAAAGATTGCCAGCGGCGAGTACAAAAAGATTCCGGTAACCAGTATTTGAACCGTCCGATAGGCGTCTTCGACAGCGGTGTCGGCGGCCTCAGCGTTCTGAAGGCGCTGAGAGGCGAACTACCAGGCCACGACTTCATCTACATCGCCGACAGCGGGCACGCGCCGTATGGGGAGCGTGATGACGCCCACGTCATCGCGCGCTCGCAGCGCGTTGCGCGCTGGCTGCTGGGGCAGGACATCGAGGCGCTTGTCATCGCCTGCAACACCGCGACGGCAGCGGCGATTCACCTTCTACGGGCAGAACACCCGCTGCTGCCCATCATCGGCGTCGAGCCAGCACTTAAACCTGCGGTGCCGCTGAGTACCACCGGGCGCATAGGCGTCATGGCGACACGCGGCACGCTGGCCAGCAGCAAGTTCCAGGCGCTGCTGTCGTCACAGGCCGTGCAGGCCGACTTCGTGCTGCAGGCCTGCGACGGACTGGCCGACGCGATTGAACGCAGCGCCTCCAGAGGTGACGATGCACCAGTGCTGGCAGCCTGCAAGCGCCATATCGAAGCGATGGGCCGCTTCGGCAACCAGCCGGGCGAGATTGACACGCTGGTGCTGGGCTGCACGCACTACCCCTTTGCCGAGGCGCAATTGCGGCAACTGGTTGGACCGCACGTGCAGATCATCAGCAACGGCGAGGCGGTTGCCCGGCAGACTCGCCGCCAGCTAGCGGCAAGCCCGGTACAGCCGCCGGCGGGAACGGGATCAATCCGGCTGCTGGCGACCAGTGATGCAGGCGCGCTGGGCGCTGCAGCACATCGCTGGCTTGGGCTGCATGCTGTTGAAACGGCGCTGGTAAATCTTTAGCCCCAGAAAGTCCTAAAACATCAGAAGTTAATATACAGGTTAACTTTGGAACCAAAAGTTAATATGGAAGTTAACTTTTTTAGCTTCCCGCCGAGTTCCGGACAAAAAAAAGCCCCAAAACCAGCTTTTGAGGCTGTTTTTGGGGCATTTTCAGGCATAAAAACGGCTGCAGCCCTTTAGATATGTGCGTGAGCAGCTACCAAATTAATAGCGAATTAATGACAAATATCGGCCTAGCGTGACGAGGGTTGTATTGCTGGTGTTGCCGCTTCTTCCTTCCAGCCGCCACCCAGCGTCTTGTACAGCGTGACCTGGCTTTGCAACTGCGCCAGCCGTGTTTGCACCACGGATTGCTGCACGGCAAACAGGGAGCGCTGTGCGTCGAGGGCATCAAGCGAGCTCGCCACGCCGTTTTCATAACGCAGGCCAGCCAGCCTGTAGCGAACCGTTTCTGCGTTGGCCTGGGCCTGTGCAGCGCGCAACTGCTCGCCCAGCGTGGCACGGCCAGCCAGGGCATCGGCCACTTCGCGGAAGGCGGTCTGTATGGATTTTTCGTACTGCGCCACGGCGATGTCCCGGCCGACGTTGGCCGAATCAAGGTTGGCGCTGTTACGGCCGAAGTCAAAAATCGGCAGTATCAACTGCGGCGCGAACGTCCAGCCGTAAGAGCCGCTCTTGAAGAGGCCAGACAGGCGGTTGCTGGCGCTGCCAGCGGTTCCGGTCAGCGTGATGCGCGGGAAGAAGTTGGCGCGCGCGGCACCGATGTTGGCGTTCGATGCGAGCAGCGTCTGCTCGGCCTGGCGCACGTCGGGACGGCGCGCCAGCAGGTCAGACGGCAGGCCAACGGGCACATCGGCCATCACCGGCATGTCGGCCAGACCCTTGCCTGCAGGCAGCGCCACCGCCAGGTCGCCGGTCAGCGGCTGGCCCAGCAACAGCGTCAGCAGGTTCTGGTCCAGCGCACGCTGGCGCACGGTCTGTGCGTAAGCAACGCGGGCGGACTCCATCAGCGACTCGAACTGGCGATAGTCCAGCTCGGAGGTCACGCCATTGTCGAAACGCATCTTGCCCAGGCGCAGGGACTCGACCCTCGTGTCCAAGGTCTGCTGCGTGATGGCCAGCAGTTCTTCATCGGCCAGCAGGCTCAAATAGGTGTTGGCAACCTGTGCGACCAGCGCGATCTGCGCACTCTTGCGGCCTTCTTCAGTGGCCAGGTACTGGTTAAGTGCCTGCTCTTTCAGACTGGCGACGCGGCCGAAAAAGTCGAGCTCATAGGCCGTCACGGCCAGGCCGGCGCTGTAAACATTGGTGATGCCGCCAGCACCGCCGGCAGCGGGCGTACGCGAGCCGGTGAATGCTGCATTGAGCGTCGGCAACTGGTCGGCGCGGCGGATCTGGTACTGCGCCCTTGCCTGTTCGATGTTGAGCACAGCCACGCGCAGGTCACGGTTATTGCGCAGCGCAGCGTCAATCAGCAGCCTGAGCTTGGGGTCGCTGAAAAAGGTCTGCCACTCGATGTCTGCAGCAGGTACTGCTGTAGAAGCGGCAGGCGCCTTGAACGCCGTCCCGCCTGCAGCGGCATTGAGGGCCGGCCAGTCGGCGGCGACAGGCGCAGCAGGCCGCTCGTATTTCGGGATCATCGAGCAGCTGGCGAGCACCACCGCAGCGCAGGCCGAAGACAGGGCCGTCAGCGACGGACGTTTGAAAGATGCAGTTTTAGCCATGCGTCTTTTCCTCATGTTCATGTCCTTCGTCACCAGAATTGATACCGGCGGCTTTCGCGTGCTCGACATACTTCTGGCGTTGCCGTTCGCTGCCCTTGAAGAAGCCGCGAATCACGACAAAAAAGACGGGTACAAAAAATACCGCCAGCGCCGTGCCGGTGATCATGCCGCTGATCACGGCCGTGCCGATGGCGCGCTGGCTGGCAGAGCTGGCGCCGGAGGCGATCACCAGCGGCATCACACCCAGCATGAAGGCCAGCGAGGTCATCACGATGGGGCGGAACCGCAGGTGGGCAGCGGCAAGCGCTGATTCGATCACGCTCTTGCCCTGCGCCTGCAGGTCCTTGGCAAACTCGATGATCAGAATCGCGTTCTTCGCTGACAGGCCAATGATGGTGATCAGTCCCACCTGGAAGTACACGTCATTCGAATACCCGCGGAACAGCGTCCCCAGCAGCACGCCCATCACGCCAAGCGGCACAACCAGAATCACGGCCAGCGGGATCGACCAGCTTTCATACAGCGCTGCAAGGCAGAGGAAGACAGCGAGAATGGCAAAGCCGTACAGAATGGTGGCCTGCGAGCCGGCGAGTTTTTCTTCACGCGACTGGCCTGTCCATTCGTAACCAAAACCTGCCGGCAACTGTTTGGCCAGGTTTTCCATCTCGGTCATGGCTGCACCCGTGCTGTAGCCCGGTGCTGCCGCGCCGCCGATCCGCATGGCGGAATAGCCGTTGTAGCGCACTGTCTGCATGGCGCCTGTGATCCATTTGGTGGTGGCGAAAGCGGACATCGGCACCGGCTGGCCCTGCGCATTGCTGGCATTGATCTTCAGAAGATCGTCAGGCTGCATGCGGGCCGGTGCGTCGGCCTGCACCACCACACGCTGCAGACGGCCCTGGTTGGGGAAGTCATTGACATAGCTGGAACCCAGCGCGGTGGAGAGCGAGGCATTGATCGAGTCAAACGTCACGCCCAACGCGTTGGCCTTCTCCCTGTCGATCACGATCTGCAGCTGTGGCGCGTCTTCAAGACCATCAGGCCTGACCTGCGTCAGTATCTTGCTCTGGGACGCCATGCCCAGCAGCTGATTCCGTGCCGCCAGCAGTGCATCGTGGCCTGCGCCAGAGCGGTCCTGCAGGCGGAAAGTGAAGCCGCTGGCGTTACCAAGTTCAGGAATGGGCGGCGGGCTGAGCGGGAAGATGAACGCATCGCGAATGCCTGACAGCGCGCCGAAGGCACGGCCTGCAAGGGCTTCAGCTGAATGCTCCTTGCCGCTGCGCTCGGACCAGTCTTTCAGCGTCACAAAGGCCAGCGCGGCATTCTGGCCCTGGCCAGAGAAGCTGAAGCCCAGCACGCCGACCATGCTCTCGACTTCGGGCTGCTTGAGCATGAAGCCTTCAACCTGTTCGATCACGGCGCGCGTACGCTCCTGAGTGGCACCGGGGGGCAACTGGATGTTGACCAGCACGCTGCCCTGGTCTTCACCGGGCAGGAAAGATGTCGGCAGGCGCAGGTAAACGACGGCGACCACAGCAACGATGGCCGCCCAGATCACCATATAGCGCGTGGCCCGCTTGAGGATGCGCGCCACCAGGCTTTCATAGCCCTTGGCAGTGCTTGCAAACTTGCGGTTGAACCAGCCGAAGAAGCCGGTCTTGGCATGTGCATGGCCAGCCTCAACCGGCTTGAGCAGCGTGGCGCACAAAGCGGGCGTGAGCGACAGCGCCAGGAAGGCCGAGAAGCTGATGGAGGCCACCATCACGGCCGCAAACTGCCGGTAAATATTGCCGACCGATCCGGCGAAAAACGCCAGTGGCACAAACACCGAAATCAGCACCACGGTCACGCCGATGATGGCGCCCGAGATCTGGCCCATGGCCTTGCGTGTTGCTTCCAGCGGCGGAAGGCCTTCCTCGCTCATGATGCGTTCGACGTTCTCGACGACCACAATCGCATCATCGACCACGATACCGATCACCAGCACCATGCCGAACATGGTCAGCACATTGATCGAAAACCCCAGCGCGAGCAGCGTGGCAAATGTGCCCAGCAAGGCCACCGGCACCACGATGGTCGGGATGATGGTGTAACGGAAGTTCTGCAGGAACAGGAACATGACCAGAAACACCAGCACCACGGCCTCAATCAGGGTTTCGGCGACCTGGCGGATGGACAGGCTCACGAAACGCGAGCTGTCATACGGAATCTCATACTTGATGCCGGCCGGAAAAAAAGGCTTGAGCTCTTCCATCTTGGCCTTGACGGCCTTGGCTGCAGCCAGCGCATTGCCGCTGGGCGCAAGCTGCACGCCAATACCCACGGCCGCTTTGCCGTTCAGGCGCGCCGACGTGGCATAGGCCTGCCCACCGAGTTCGATGCGGGCGACATCTTTCAGGCGCACGGTCGAGCCGTCGGTGTTGGCGCGCAGAACCACGTTGCCGAACTGCTCGACACTGGAAAGCTGGCCGTTGACGATGACGGTGGCCGCAATGCCCTGGCCCGCCACGTTGGGCAAATCACCGATGGAGCCTGCCGACACCTGCGCGTTTTGAGCGCGGATGGCTGCCGTGACGTCAGCAGAAGACAGGCGGAAACCTGCGAGTTTGGCCGGGTCTACCCAGATACGCATGGCACGCTCGCTGCCAAACAGCTGGGCCTGGCCGATACCGGCAAGACGCTGCAGTTCAGGCACAACGTTGCGCGATGCATAGTCGCCCAGCGCAATCGGGTCAATGGCCGGATTGTCTGAAGACAGCATGGTGAACAGCAGGAAATTTGAACGCGACTTGTCGACGCGCACACCCTGCTGCGTCACCGCCTGGGGCAAACGCGGCGAGGCCCGTGAGAGCCGGTTCTGCACATCGACCTGTGCCAGTTCGGCATTGGTACCGGGCTGGAAGCTCAGGGTCAGGTTGCCGGTGCCGTCGGCCTGGGCCACAGCTTCCATGTAGATCAAACCAGGCGAGCCGTTCATTTCGCGTTCGATCACGCTGATGACGCTGTCCTCAAGTACCTGGGCTGATGCACCCGGGTAGGCCACCGACACCACGATGGCGGGCGGTGCCACCGGCGGGTACTGGGCAATCGGCAGTTGCGTGATCGCCACGCCGCCGATGACCAGGATAAAGAGCGAGATCACCCACGCGAAGATGGGGCGATCAATAAAAAACTTTGCCATGTGTCTGGCTCCTTACTTCGAAGCAGCAGAAGCTGGCGCGGCAGGCGCTGAGGCGGAAGCAGACGCGGCGCTTGCAGGAGCACCCGGAGCGCCTGCAGGTTTGGCACCAGCCGGCTGCCATGGCACGGGCTTGACTGTCGCGCCGGGGCGCAGCTTCTGGAAGCCGTCAACCATGACTTTTTCACCCGCCTTCAAACCGCTGGTCACGACCCAGCTCGTGCCCTTGGCAGAGCCGATCTTCACAGGGCGCGGGCTGACCTTGCCATCTTCACCCACCACCATGACCGTGTCGCCCTGCGAACTGCGTGTGACGGCCTGCTGCGGCAGCGTGACGGCATTGCCGGCCTGCGCCTGCTCAAGCCTCACGCGGACATAGAGGCCAGGCAGCAATTCGCCGGTGGGGTTGGGCACTTCGGCACGCAGGGTGATCTGGCCTGTGGTGGCATCCACGGTCAGGTCAGAGAACAGCAGGCGGCCAGGTTTGGCATATTC
The DNA here is from genome assembly GCA_040385325.1 of Pseudomonadota bacterium. GTDB lineage: Bacteria > Pseudomonadota > Gammaproteobacteria > Burkholderiales > Burkholderiaceae_C > Polaromonas. The sequence goes on along the minus strand of JAZKHN010000370.1, from coordinate 3,220 downwards.
GGTGCCGTCTTCCATCACGATGCGCACACTGGCGGCAGATGCGCCATCGGCACGTTTGAACTGGCCGCTTTCCATGGCGCTGCGCAGCTTCATGACTTCGCCGGCAGACTGCGTGAAGTTGACGTACATCGGGTTGATCTGCTGCACCACGGCCAGCTGGGTTGCCTCGCCCTGTCCGACCAGGGCGCCCTCAGTCACCAGTGCGCGGCCGATGCGGCCCGAAATCGGTGAGGTCACCGAGGCATAACCGAGGTTGATGCCAGCAGTCTGCACATTGGCCTTGGCGACGGCGACATCGGCTTCGGCCTGTTTTTGCGCGGCCACGGCATTGGCATATTCCTGCTTGCTCACCGCATTGGCTTCAACCAGGTTTTTGTAGCGTTCAGCCAGCGCAGTAGTCTGCGCGGCATTGGCTTCGGCACGTGCCTG